>JANWIX010000036.1 GCA_025449675.1 Nitrososphaera sp.
ATCTAGCCCGCTCTGATTCTTCACAGAACGAGGCATGGAATCTCTGTATTTGTCGTAATTGAATGAAGTCCGTAGACAAACCGGTAGATTTTGTTTGATAATGAGAAAATGGCTATATTACCATGCCAGAACGAAACATGGTGTGGCCGATGCATGGGAAAAGCGAACGATCAATCAATTGAAAAATTCCTGACTCTGCTCGGATCCAACCCATCAGAATACTTGTCGGGTCAAATCTTGGCAAAGTCGGCGGGAATATCGCGCAGCGCCGTGTGGAAGCAGATAAGGCGGCTCCGCAGACTAGGTTACTCCATCGAGTCGGTACACGGGCTTGGATATAGGCTCAAAGATGGAACACAGCTTCCAGTTCCGTGGGAACTGAAAAAAGTCCTTCGAACCCGGCGTTTGGGCCACAGAATCCTATACAAAGACGTCGTAGATTCCACCCAGAAGATCGCCATAGCGATTGCAGAGAAGGGAACCGGAACTCATGGAACGGTGGTCATCGCTGAGAAGCAAAGGCAAGGAAGGGGCAGGCTCAGAAGAGAGTGGCTTTCTCCGTCAGGAGGTTTGTGGATGTCCGTCATACTGGAACCAGACGTGCCGACACGCATAGTTACGCTTCTGCCATTTGTCGCAGCGCTTTCGGTCTGCCATGCAATAAGACAATGCACGGGCTTGGACGCCAGGTTGAAGTGGCCAAATGACGTGATGATCTCTGGAAAAAAGGTAGCGGGAATATTGCTTGACATCAGTGCGGAAGCGGAACATGTGAACTATTCGGTGATAGGGATCGGAATAAACGCAAACATTGACTCTACTTCCGTTTCTGCAAGGTTTGCAGAGGACGCACCAAGAATCACTTCAATCAGCGACCAGCTGGGCCACGATGTTAGCAAACTGGAACTGGCACGAACCGTGCTCGAGAACCTTGAGAAGCAACTTTCAGACCTGAATGACAAGGGGGCTCATGTCATTCTAAAGGAATGGGAGTCAAACGCCGACATGCTGGGGCGCCAAGTGAAGGTACTTCAAAACGGAAGAATGGTCTGTCAGGGCGTTGCTCGCGGCGTAGTCGATGATGGATCCCTGATAATACAAGATGGAAGCAGGGAGGTTAAGATATCATCGGGCGATATACGAGTCAGGTACTAGTGCACCTTGTAAACTATGGCGGTATAGTTTAAGGACAGCGTGTGCATAATTAGCAAAGTATACGATATGGAATCAATAAGAACGGCCTTGGGGCTTTGTTAGGTTACACGATCGAACTCATTCAAAGAGAGCGTTCTGCGTTAATGGAAAAAGGGCATGATTTTCAGCTGGAAACTAACCCCAATACCTACAAGGGAAGGGATGACAAGTTAATATAGCTATTTTTTATAGCTCGCCGACAACCGGCAGCAATGAGGCAATCATTCCTAATCGGAATAATAGCTTTAGTGGCTTTTGTAGCAGGCACATTCACGGCTTCGCCCCAACTCGCGGCTTTTGCGGCGGCGACCATTACGTCGACTGACATCGTAGACAATACTATCCAGTCGATTGACATCAAGGATGCACAAATCAAGACGGCAGACTTGGCAGGAAACGCGGTTACTAGTGGAAAGATAAAGTCGGGTGAAGTCAAGCTGTTAGATATCGCGCCAAATTCTGTTGATTCTTCAAAGATTGTTGACGGCTCGATTACTGAGGCAGACCTCAGCGACTCGCTTATGAAAACGGTTACGCTTCATGATGACGCATCTGGCCTGGCCGCGGGCTGGGATCCCGACACTGGAGGTAAGATGAACATAGTCGCACCCGATGTAACCCTTGAATCATCGATCGTAGTCAATCTGGTTTTCACTACGGGTCTGAACGAATCCGGCAAGCAGTGCTTTGTAGGCGATGTCAACTCGGGACAGTTCCAGCTGATTTGCAACTTTCAAGGAGGCACCGACCCGGTCGACCTAAGATACACAGTCATTAACACATCCTGAACAGCTCAATCCCACTCCAGCTTGTCAGGCGCTGCTCCGACCCGATTCATCGAGGTTAGGCGAGTCGGTCATATCACCGTTGCAGACCTTCAAGGAATGACGGCTCACTTGGTTTTCTTTCTTGTATTATTTGCAGTATGTGCGTATATTATGACGACATCATTGACATTGGTGCCTGTCCTTCCAGTAACGATAAGTGATCTCAGTTTCCTGAGCGCTTGGTAGCTGTCATGACTCGCAAGATGGGCGCGGAGGTTTACGCGCTTGCTTTGCGCAATGCGCGCAGTCTTTTGCGAAACAATGGCACCAGCAGCATCAGAGTTGCCATCTATGCCATCTGTTCCCATGAACGCAGCTATTGCAGGAACGTTCTTCATCGCCATCGCGCAGGATAGCGCAGCCTCTTGGTTTCTGCCCCCAGTGCCTTCCTTCTTGTTTCCCATCTTCACGGTTGTTTCGCCTCCAAGAACCATTGCCAACGGTGGAAGCGCGCAATCCGCCAAGTGCGAAGCGAGTCGGCCTACAAAAATGCCAAGGTCCTTAGCCTCTCCGTCGAAGAGAGATCCGAGATAAACCGCCCTCAGGCCCTTGCGCTGGAGAAAACTAACGACACTCTGGCAGGCAAGGGAATTGCTCCCTATGAGTAAATTTTTGACGTCATGGAATAGCGGGTCGCCAGGTTTTGGCGTGTCGGCGAACCTACCACTTGCACCTTGGACAAGGTAGTTCATGGAAGGATCACTGGCTTTCGCTACGCCGTACTTTCTGACTATCGAAACGGCATCGCCAAAGGTCGAGGTGTCGGGGTATGTCGGTCCAGAAGCGATGATTGACAGATCATCGTCAATGACGTCTGACAAAATGAGTGAAATGACACGGCATGAACTCCCAAGATATTTGAGCATCTGGCCCCCTTTGATGGAGGAAAGGTGCTTTCGGACGACATTCATTTCTCGAATGTCGGCTCCAGAACGAAGGAGTTTACTTGTGATATTCTGCTTGTCAGAGAGTCGCAGTCCCGGGGCTGGAAACGGCATAAGTGATGAACCACCGCCGGACAACAGGACAAGTACCAAGTCATTCTTTCTCGCTTCCTTCAGCACCTTGACGATTCTGTGGGTGCCTTGCAGGCCAGAGTTGTCAGGGATCGGGTGCGATGCCTCTGTCACCGTAATTAGCGACCTGTTCTTTTTGCTTACTTTTGTTGCGTCGCCATAAGGAACCGATATCGAACCCCCTGCTACCGTTCTTCCCAGTATAGTGCAGAGTGCATCAGCCATGCGGGCGGTGGCTTTGCCGGCGCCAACCAAGTAAGCGTTATCGAATCCAGAGACGCTGGTTTTCTTGCCACTAATGTCGAGGATCGTTAATTCGCCCTCAAATCTGACGGCGCGCCTGATTAGGACTTGCGGATCGACGCTATCCAGTCCGTGCTCAAGCGCAGAAAGGACAAGTCTTGCCGGCTTGCCGCCGTGTATTCTTGCAAGTTCTGCACGATTCCTTATCAACCAGCTAGGATATCATTTCTGGTGTTTAATTTTCCTTTGTTCCCATTTTCTAAGGTGAGCAAACAGGTCGCATGACTCACAGGTGCAGACTGATCAGTTCAGGGTAAGATCCTACATTTTCAGAATAGGAGACTATCTTAGGCCGCCGTGCTTTAGCATAGTTACGGCCTTATCTTTTAGGCCCTTTTCAAATTCGGACATGTCAATCGTGTTAATGGGTTCCATGATGTGACATCCCCGCCTGAAATCAGCCTTCCTTGCCTTCTTGCCTGTCGCCTGCCTGAGCTGTTCGATAATGCTTTCCTTTAGGTCACTCGGACAAATATCGCTACTGTATATCGTTCCCAAGGAGAGCTCGAGCATCTCGTTCAAATGTTCTATCCCTTTTTCCTCATGAAAATGGGGATTCCTTGTTTCTATCTGAAATATCTCCACTCCTTTGTCAATAACCTGTGGATAGTTAGATGGCAGCAAACCACCAAACTTTTCAAAAATGTCAATGACTTCGTGGGACTCTATAGAGTATCCACTTGAGTAATGAAGGCATTCGGCCAGGGGCATCGACAACGCATGCTCACCGGCATTTCCCGTCTTTATTATGTCTGATTCAAAGCCAGTGATGGTGGCAATTAGCGCGTTCAGATTCTTGTTCGTTATCTCTGAAACGCGTCCCCATTTTGAGAACTGGATAGAATTGTTCCTGACCTTTGGCTTGAAGACCCACGAAATCCTAACGTTGCAGTACGGCGTGTTGGACATCCCGAATCCGGCGGCGAAAATCTTGACGTATTCGTTCACAGCTCCGGGCACATAATTGTCACTGTCAATGAATCCAACGTAATCCTTATTGTACAGCTTTGCCATCAACAGCCCAATTACCATGCCCTCTGCTTTTCCGCTCCGGATTTTGCCCTGTGAATCAAGGATAGAAGTATACCCTATTTTCTTGAGGACATCGGCTAGACCAGAGTCCTGCTGATGAATAACGATCATGCGCTTGTCCATAAAGCGGCCAAGTTGTCGTATGGCCTCGGTCTCCATAGCGTACCTGTCGACAGGTGTCCTGGCACTGTTTGAGACTATTATTACAAGACATTCATTGGGTATTCCGCTAAGGACGCCTTCAAGAAGCTTTAATTTTTCGTTTTTTATCGGAATAACTATTGCAAGGTCGTGAAGTATGTTAGAGATTTCATCATAATCAAATTTCTTTATCGTCTGGTGAGAAGAAAGGAATCCCTTCGACTTGCCCGAATCGAGCTCATAGATCCTCTGTACAGCATGAATGCTCACGGAACCCAGTCTTTCGGTGTACCGGGGAAAATCCAGTTTCACATTAGTAGTACCAGAATGATTATATTAAATAGTTTGGCAATGATCACAAAATCTTGCAACGCGGTACGAGAAATAATTTAGCCGAGTCGTTTGAGGAAAGACCCAATTGCTCCAACGCTCCACATCCTCTTAAAAAGGTGGATGCAAAATAGTCAGGACGCTTGACAGCATTCATACTGCGCTGTCCTATGTCAGCGGAAGCCTGCAAAACGTAACTGCGGTTCTGAACGGAAAAAAAGAGAGAGGGTTCATGTTCTCCCTGTTGAATCCACCTGTTCCTCTTGGCGGCAATATCATTTCTCTGGATATTTACGTTGACGAAGTGCCAATGCAAAAAAAGTCAGTCTTTATTGCCACGCAGGACGACATGGTCAATGCGGCCGCACTATCTGACACCAGGCCGCTTCCCTTCAAACCGTTTCAGAGCGCGAGGTTCTTGGTAATTAACAATGGCGGCCTTGAAGAAAAGAGAAAACACAAGCTAGCAATCATGAGCAAGATGGAGGGTTTCGAACAAGTGATCATACCTTTTACTTTCATGGATCGTGTACGTCGTCAGGGCAGCACCATTTTCGTACATGAGCATGCGCTGGAATCAGAACCAATATCGCCTGGCGAAAATGCGACGATCTTCAAGAATTTCACCACACCTCTTGTTCTCTCGGGCAAGAAGGCATACGTCGTCTGCTCCGCTCATGGCGGGCTTTCTGCCAACTGGACGTGGATGGGGGTAAGATATGACAACGGGGGGCTGTACGTGCCGCCAGCAAGAGCCTTTGGCAAGATAATCGTCGAGGTATCGATGGATGACGGTGTCAGAAAAAGGCTGCCTAATTTCGTTATCTCTTCTAGACACGAAAATGGCATGCTCGAGACGCGTCATGAGATGGGCGGACTAGAAGTAAGGCGCAGGCTGACTGTGCCATATGAGAACAGGGGTTTCATCATGAGCCTAGAGTTGGCGCTTGTTCATCGGCAAGAAGATCTGATGGTCAGGTCTAAAAGAAGAAAAGAAATCCAAAAGCGCAAAATTCACATTCACTTCTTGATTGATGGCAACATTACAAGTTACGGGCTTGCCGCGGTTTCCCAGAATACCAGTGCCAAGTTTGACTCAAGAAATAATTGCCTCCGGGTAAGTACGACTGGACGAAAAAGTGTAGGCGTACAATACTTTGGCACCATAGGCGTCGCTCCAAAAGCGATCAGACCAAGCCGCGTTCTGGCCGACTCGTACGACAATGACATGGAGCTGTCATACGACTTTGAGCTGGAGTTGGGCAAGCCTGCTGTTAAGTTAGCACTGGTGGCGACTGGCAGTTTCTCAAGTCAGGCAAGCTGTCTGAAGGAGTACTGCGACATGCGAGATAACTACCTCCGGTTGTCTGAAGCCACCACAAGAGGTTTTGCCGATTTCTCTTCATCCACCCTGCGCATAGGAGCTTCGTCTACCCCCCGACATTCTACGATTGCAAAACTGATCGCTGCCTACGAAAAGACAAAGACTTGCCTTAGATACCTAAAAACAGAGTACGACGGGCTTGGAGAAGGGATCTGCGCGGGCCTGCCACGTTTTCCAAACTATTGGGCTAGAGATACAGGTTGGACCTTGCGCGGATACCTGGCGATAGGCGACTATAGGTTCACTGCATCAACCATTGATAATTTCATTAAACGCCAAGCCAGAAAAACCGCGAATGGCGCGTTTAAGGGAGAGCTGCCAATGATAATTAGCGGCAAAGCATTTCTTCATTCTACCACATACGGATCGGCTGACTCAACTTTTCTTTTTCCATGGGCAATACTTCACTACGTACGGGCAACAGGCGATATTGCATATCTGGAAAAGAGATGGAACGCGATAGTGGACCTGATCGAATATGGCTTTCTTAAGGATCTCGACGGAGACGGTCTGCTAGAGAATGATTTTACCGGGATCGCTGAGAAGATGCCAATTCAAGACTCGACTTGGATGGATCATATTGACAGACGAAAGAGTGCCAACGACATTCAAGCCCTGTTTTACGAGAGTCTGATGGTCGGAGGAGAGCTAGCAGTTTTGGCCGGAGATAACGAAAAGGCAAAGAGGTGGAAAGACAAGGCTGCTGCTCTACAGGAAAAGATCGATGCTGAGTATTGGAATCCGGAGACGGGTTTCTACTACGATACGATAAGAAAGGACGGTTCAAAGGACCCAAAGATCCGACCAAACGCACTAGTTCTCTTGCTGGCCGACGTAGTTAAAGACAGAAACAAGGCAGAATCGGTGCTGAACAGGATCGAACAGCCTGACATGACGACTGCGTGGGGACTTCGGACCCTAAGTTCACAAGACCCGCGCTATCATCCTGCACTTTATCACGACGGGGCTGTCTGGCCGCTTGTAACCGGCTGGGCGGCGTTGAGTGAGATGAAATACGGCAGGAGGGAGCAGGCACTCCACTACCTCGAGTCAATGGCTGACAGGATTCTTGCAGAAAACGGCATGTTTGCTGAAACTTACAGGGGTGACCGGCCCGAACCGTTCAATTCGTGCATACTCCAGGCTTGGTCCGCAGGCATGTATGCTTTTGCGTTTTGTGAAATGATGCTCGGGATGAAACTGGACATGATAAATAACACGGTCCGAATCGACCCAATGATCCCCGATTCACTAAAAGACGGCGCGTCGATGCCAATTGACTTTGAACGCGTACTTCGTACCGCAAAAGGTACGACGATATTGCGGACATCGATAGACTTTCATAACGGCAAGATAATGGCATCGGTCAAGGGCAAGAACAGACCGGACATTTCTAGCGAATCGTATTCGGTTGTCGTTTCGACAGTTTGATGCCCGCAAAACTCGCCAAAGTCCATGTGAGGCTTTGGCGATTGCCAAAGGCATAAATTATCAGCCAATCGGAACGATCGTGTCAGGTCATGTTCATGCTATACACGCCACAGGAAGCAAACAAGGTTCTGCCAGAAGTCAGGCAGATGTTTGCAAACATTGTGGCGCAAAAAAACAGGGCCGTTGCACTTCAGCAAGAGCTGACCATGATAACAGAGAGAGGTGCCAAGTTTGAGCCCTTTGTGAAGAAAAAGCAGGAGCTCAACACCGTTGTTTCAGAGCTTCACAAAGCGATAGAACAACTTGAAGGGACGGGTGTTGTGATAAAGAGTGTAGACGAAGGGCTGCTCGACTTTCCCTCAAAGCGCTTTGATGAAGAAGTCTGGCTCTGCTGGAAATCGGGCGAAACCGAAATAAAGTTCTGGCATGCGAAAAACGAAGGCTTTACGGGACGCAAGCCGCTTGAAACGACAGGCATTATTGAGCCCTGACCCGAACTGGCTAATCGATTCACAAAACATAGTAAGATCTAGTGCTTTTTGAATGGCAGTCGTGTTTTCTAGCTGGCTTCGTGCAATAAGGATACGATTCTTGCTAGCATCGGTGATCGCGGTAAGCAATGGTTTGGCACTAGCATATTGGAAGTACGGCCAGATTGACATTGCTTACGCCGCATTGACTTATGCCGGCGTGGTTTGCCTTCATGCGAGCGTGGATCTTCTCAATGACTACTGGGATCACAAGAGGGGCATAGACAGCGCGACCACCCGGACGAAATTTAGCGGTGGAACTGGCGTCCTACCGGAAAACATTCTGACTCCCCGAGCAGTATACGCTGCGGGAATGATCTTTCTGCTCCTGGGAGCATTAATCGGCACATATTTCGTTTTTGTGCGCGGAATTACAATAGCGCTAATACTTGGATTTGCGGTGGTTGCCATCTACTTTTACTCCACAAGCATAGTAAATGCGGGGCTTGGGGAGCTATTCGTAGCGATCAAGGGGGCGATGATAGTCCTGGGCACGTTTTACGTTCAGACAGCAGTCATTGACCTTGCGGCGATATATGTCGGCGCGATTGTAGGAATCCTGTCGGCGACGGTGCTGTTTATCAATTCATTTCCTGACTACGAAGCGGATCGGTCAAAGGGCCGCCGGACTCTTGTTATCCTACTCGGAAAAAGTACAGGCGCCAAGATCTTTCCTCTCATTATATTAGCTGCCTACGCCATGATAGTCGCGGGAATATTCCTTGGTTTTACAAAAGTGTATTCGCTGGCAGGCCTGGTATCTCTTCCTTTCGCGATCAAGGCCGTTGGCATGCTCAGAAAGAGTCACAGTGACATCAACACGCTAGAGTCCGCAATGGGGTCAGCTGTCATGTACTCGAGGATAACTGGATTCGTGCTGGCGATCAGCCTAATCTGGTAGAAAAACCACCTTGATGCGTCTTTGGTGGGTATGGATTACAATCCTGCGCTTTCGATTAGGTTTATCAGCTGGTCGTACTGCTCTATGAATTTCTTGCCTTTGCCAGTAATGGCGATTAGGCCACTTACTCTGTGTATCATCCCTTTTCCTTCCAGTTCGTCAAAGTGGTTCATCATCTTGTCATACGACAACCTCGTGAAATGCTGAATATGGGTTGGCTTTGCCACCTCGTTGTGCATGACGTCCTCTTCTATCGCACAAAGGATATCGTAGAATAGCTGGAGCTTATGTCGCTTTTCTTGCTTCAATCTCCATTTTTCTCCGGGAAGACACGCTATGCATAATGTACGCAAACAGGGCGAGACCGGCCAACCTTGCCGCGGCGGACCCGACAAAAGCCATCACGCTATTGTCAAAGTATGCGATGATTAGCGAGTACTGCTCAAGCCACAAGAGTGCAAAGGCGGCAGGCACGTACAAGAGTTTGATATTCGCCGCTCTTACCAGGGATACTATGGTAGTTCTGAATATGTACGCTATCACCGCCACGTTGAATATCCTCATGTAAAAGCTGAGGTCGGCAAGACCGGCGTAGTTGAAGTACGGCTCTGCCACTAGCGCTGCTGTAGGTACTATGAATGGAATAGTAACCATCATGAGCGGCAAAGCAGTAACCAGAATGTTTCTTCCCATCAATTGGCCCGGGCCGCCAGAAGAATTCCTGTAATAGTATGACAGTGCTATTAGCGCCAATGCCTCTGACTGCAATGACATTTGAATCCAAAAGAACGCGGGATGAAGGATTGGATTGGCAATATAGAGAACGCCTGCCATTTCGAAAACGAACGAGGCCCCTAAGAACGCGAACCCGACAGGCAGACCGAGAAGGTACCCGAACCCGGAGAAAGTGTAGGATCTAAAGAAATACCTGGATATCAAGAGCGACGCCACCACAGAGACTGAGGTAATAATGACTCCAAGAAAAGGAGCTACGGCTGGATCTAGCAATACGTACGGATTGAGAACGTTCGGGTCCAGCATCGCCATGCTTGTACAATTATTTCGTGCGCCGAAGAGATAAGGGTTGCTCCCTTCAGGGGAGTGTTCCTGTCAGATGCGTTTATTACGTATCGAGAGGCTTTCATGAAACGGCAAGTTGTCGTCTTATCAAGTGCTCGAGGGTTTTGCTACCCCGGAAGGAACCTCCAGATACATGCGCAAGGCAGTTTCAGGCGGCAAGCCCGATGCTCATTTTAGGACTTTTGACGGTTTGCGCCTCTCGAGTATCGGAATGGGCACCTATCTTGGCGACATAACGCGTGAAGATGACGCCGCCGTCGAAAATGCCGTCTACCAGTCGATAATATCAGGGGCGATAAATGTCATTGATACTGCCATCAACTATCGCAGCATGAAATCGGAGAAGAGCATCGGTCGTGCCCTTTTGCGGCTCGCAAATAGCAATACAGTGACCCGCGACGAAGTCTTTGTTGCGACAAAAAATGGATACATCACAAATGACGGGGACTTTCCTGGCGTTGATGTGATGGAATACATGCAAAAGATGTTCATTGCGAATGACATCATCGAGCCAAGCGACATCAGCTCGGGCTACAACGTAATGAACCCGAACTATCTCGGCAAGTGCATCGACAAATCGCTGATGAACCTGCACCTTTCAACTATTGATCTGGTGTATATCCATAACGCGTTCGAAAGCTGGCACGAGGATGTATCCAGGGAGGAGTTTATGGAAATGCTGGCCAAGGCATTCGAACTGTATGAAAAATACCGGTCGGATGGAAAGATAAGGTACTACGGCATGGCAACATGGACTTGTTTTAGGGTCCCGCCAGATAGCAAAGAACACCTCTCAATTGAAAAGTGCATCAAGGTCGCGCAGACGGTCGGGGGCAAGAACCATGGGTTTAGGTTCGTCCAGCTGCCGTACAACCTTTCGTACAGCGAGGCGCTCTTGCTCAAAAGTCAGTCAGTAGGTTCTGAAGATAATCTTACGATTCTCGATGCCGCTGCAAAACTGGGCATCGGAGTGTTTACCAGCGTACCTCTCTTTCAGGGGCGATTGCTTCAGGCGCAGATTCCTGACTATGGGGTGGATGGAAACGTTGCAAAGCTGGTTCAAATAATCCGATCAAGCCCAGCTGTAATTGCTCCCCTGATTGGACAAAAAAAGCCAAAGCATGTAGAGGAAAACCTTCAAGTTGCAAACATCCCTCCTCTAAATCGCGAAGAATTCAAGAACGCGATTCGAATCCTTACTGGTCAGGCACTGTAGGTTGTCGCGGCAGTGCGCTACAATTGCAGCATGGCATCTTCGATGCTTTTTCTGTCTTCTGCGGCCGGAGTCTGATCAAGATATCTCTGAAGATCCTCCTTTGCCAACTGATTGCTGCCAAGCTGCATCCTGGCTATTGCCCTATTCTTGTAGATCGGCCCAAGACGTGTTGAATTGATTTCAATGGCTTTGCTGTAGTGGCTCTCAGCAAGCGGAAAGTTTTGTTTCTTGAGATAATGATTTCCTAGACCCCTATATGCAAGATAGTAGCTTGGATTTAGCTCAATTGCCTTCTGGTACAGGGAAACTGTTTCTTCAGATCCAATTTCATTGGACAAGCCGGCGAGGAGGCACCAGGCCTGCGCGTTATCGGGGTCGATCGAGGTGGCGCTTCTCGCCTTCTCGAAGGCAGCTTCCATGTTACCACGCTGCCTGTGACGCTCAGCTTCAAAACAAAGCCTGTTTGAAGTCTTGGATTTCAAGTCTTCATTCTTGAACAGGTCCTTCATATCGGCGGGCAGGATGACGATGGTAGTCATGTCGTCCTGCGACCAGTCCTTTTCAAACATTCCTTCGGGAATCGCACCAACGGTGTCAGGTTCAGGCACATAAGTAAGAATCCTGCGCTCTTCGGTATCATAGCCTGACACCACGGTAGCGTGTTGTACGATGCCCTGAATGCCCGGCATTATTACTATTGGAGGGATGCCTTGGTCGATTCTTTTCTTGAGATCCTTCATCGAACCCTTGTAGATATACGATACAAAGCCGTGTTTCTCTGCGAGTTCTATTCCGTCGATTAGAATCGTGCCTTTTGGGATCGAGGCAGAACCACTCGCCGCCGTATGCGCGATATCCTCTCCCCAATACTTGGCTATCACATTTATCACCAAGGGAAGGTCAACAGTTTCTTCCTCCTTTCCTACCAGCGGCAGGGTAATGAAATGCTCCTGAGCCTGAGTTCCCAAAACCAAGCCTGCTTGCGGCTGTAGCAAATAAAATCCTTGTCGTCAAAGCATTGAAAAAGCCTTGAGCAACGCAATCCCGTCCCGTCCACTCTTTTCCGGGTGGAACTGAGTACCAAAGATTTTTTTACTTGCGTGGGAAAACATCTCGTGCGCGCAACCCTCCGAGCTGGCCTGCGACTTGAAATTCTCCGGCAGTCTGGCAACGCAGTACCGATGACTTTCGTAAACCTGCAACTCCCGCGAATTCTCCGTAAGGTCGCTTCGCTCTGTCACTGCCAAGGTGAAATAGCCCTGCACGTGGGAAGGCATTCTTCGCAGCGAACCGCCCAGCGTTAGCGCGATTATCTCGGCGCCGTAGCAAATCCCCAAAAGTGGCTTTCCATTTTCATAGCAATACCTCACTATTCGCGAGTTAGCTGCATTAATCTCCTTGCTGTTCTTTCGCCTGCCTGAAAGTATCACCTTGTCGCAGGCCTCAAGGTCTTTCTGGCCTACTTCAGAATACTTTCTGTGCGAATGGCCAACGCCCAATCCGTCAAGGCATGCCCTTATGTCGGAAGTAAAAGGTGACAGATTGTCCACTACAAGAACGGTATGCAGGAGTTATCAGCCGACCTCTATGGCAATATAATGATTCTCGACTATGCCGTTGACTTCGACTAGGAATCCGAAATTGACTCTTGTCTCGTCTTGCCATTCAAAGACACGCGCAGCCTGTCCAGCTCCAAAGTCTCTGACAAAGCCTTGAATCGAGGATTCGGCTGCCACAAAATCCGATTCGATTTCGTATGTCGCCTCAACCTCTCGAAATGCCAGAGGTGCCGAGATCGTCGTTGGCTTTACTACAGTCAGGCCGGAATCTGCAAAGACTTTTTCGATTTTCTGAATGCGAGTCTCTTTGTCGAGGATCGCAGTCTGGTTGTTTCCAGTCGAGGGCTGGTCATCAGTGGCTACTCCAGACAACTTTAGCAGATAATCTCTAAAAGCGTCCACAGGATTATCTCCAAGCCCCACATAGTAAGTGCCTGTGACCGATGCGCCTCCAACGGCAGCAATTGTGCCTGTCTGTGAAACTACTCCGCCGCCAGTATTCGAAGTGTAGACCGGAATGAAATACACCTCATGATCTCCAATTCTATATAATATGTTCTCGCCAGTTCTGGGGTTATTCAGCAGGGTCCTCAAGTTCTTGTAATCCTTGTCCTTATCGAGGGTCTCTTTTGCGCCTGTCGGTCCCAGCAGCTTTACCTGCGAATCGCTAGGCACCGAAAAAAAGGTCATTTCTCCAAGGCCATCAAGGTCGTTTCTTACAGTCATGTACCCAACGAGGTTCTTTGTCTGTGAACCGCTGAGCTCAAGGGATTGAAAACCGACAAATGCTGGGTCGTCGAATCCCGGTGGCTTTGTTGTGATGTAGTAGGGCGGTATCGGCTTTGCGGCATCCTCCGGTATGCTAAAGAACTGCCTGGCTTCGATGTACGTCTTTGGATCAGTAACGTGGTATGTATTAAATTTGGAAATGGTCCAGATGAACATTTCCTCCGGGTACTTTACCTGCTCGCTGAGCCACTCAGGTACCTGGTCGGTGGCTCCCAAACTCCTGTACTGCTCGAGCATGATCTTTGAAAAATAGTCATCTCCTGTTACAATTATCCGCGTGTCGCCGTTGTACGTGTCAATAATGGCGTAGCCCACCAGCTTCAACATGAAATTAGAGCTCCATGGCACATGCGAAGTGTCAAGGGCGGCCACTAGCGGCATGAGCCAGTAGGTGCTTTCGCCATCGGTAACCGGATTGATGTCGATGGGCTTGAACTGGGGATTCGAGGAGCTGCCGAATCCAAAGTCATACACAAAATAGGGATAAAGCAATTCCATGCGTTCGTGCACGTCTTTGTATCGCATCACATGTATGGGTGTGCTCGGCGATGACAACATAAAGTTAGGCTCAAACATCCAGCTGAGCGGCGGCCAGACATCTACGCCCCCGGTCCCATTGTAAAAGAACTGGTCCACTTCCCTGCTTTCTGTTCGTCCAAGCGGGTATGCAGACCAAACCTTGTCAAAGAGCCCCGCTTCACCGCTTTCTCCGTAGTAGATCCTTCGCTGCTCGAAGAATCTGGCTTCGTCTACGATGTTGCCAGTATCGGCTTCTAGCATCTTCATGCCAACGTTGGCGTGGGTGTAGATTAGGTGCTCGCTGAACCACTTGTCTGTCTGAGCCACATTCTGAGGCAAATTGGGTGTCGTAGTGCCCGTCCAGTACATCGTTCCTCCGAATCTTAGAATATCGGTATCGACATAATGTAGATCGTTGCGCTGTCCAAGCTCTGGCGTGAGCTTTGAGCCGGCAGCCTCTTGATCCCAGAGTCTGATATTTGTCAGGGTTTCTCTATTTGCGTCAACTATAGTCTGCACCGCGGACGGTGTAACCGATGGTGTCAATATGTCGTAGTTGACGATTCCAATCCGCTCAAGGTCATGCATATAGCGGTTAACAGCAATTTCTTGCGCAGTATACGGTCCTCGCCATTCGATTTTCTGCGCGTCGGCTATGCTGTTGTTAATAACCATTACAGATCCTGTCAAAACTACGACCACCGCAGCTGTGAGGAGTCTCGAATACATGTGCCTCTTAGTCGGATATATTATCACCCTGGCCCTTTTTCTGTCAAGCAACCCGTACGCGATAAATGCGGACCCAAGGGCAATGGTCCCTGCGATAGCGTAACGGGTATTGTAGTCTATGGCGAAGTTGAAAAACAGGTTGAAGCCCAACCAGAGAATTGTCGCACCTATAATGATCTCTATGGCGGAAATGTATGATAGAAAGCGTGGCTTTGTTTCCCGTGCGTCGATCATGTACTGAGAAATAATACTGACGGTACCGGATGCGCCGACATAGAGCAGCAGCCGCAAGCTAGTCGCGGCTAGAAGGGGCGGGATCAGAAGAGTTAAAGCTGGAAACATTGGGACCACGGTTTCCTGGGCGAAGGTTCCTTGCATCGGCACGTCCGCGAAGGGAATAATGAAGATGTTGCCAATAGATCCAAGGCCGATGTCATTTCCCTGTGCCAAGTGCTCGACTGCCATTCCAAATGTCAGGCTGCTGAACAAGGGTGCGAAGAGAATGACCTTCATTACCTGCCAAAGCGCAAAGCTGAGGCCGCTCATCTTGAAATCAGAGTAACTTGTCAGCTTTGTCTGATCGTACTCACTTCGTTTCAGGAAGCTAATGGCCGTCCTGATGCCGTACCATGCGATAGAGTGCCGAGAAGCAAAGTTGACCCTGACGAGGACGATTGCCGCCAGGATAATCCCGGAGAGGGTTGAATAGTAAAGTGGCTTTGTAAAAACATCGCCAAATTCCGAAACGTTCATCAAGAGATTTACAGACTGGTTGCTTACGACAGCAAAGATGATCACACTGAGCGCGGAAAAGATAGCAATGCGCGCGATCCTACCAATGTCCGCACGAGGTGACCTATCCTCATTGTACGTGTCCCACAAGTGCACAAAGTATGGTGAAAGACCCTTTAATGTGTTTATTAGATTCAACTTTCTGATAGGAGTCGCTCGCGGCTAGGTGTGCGAGTATTCGCTGGACATCGCTCGCGTGTTGGCGAAAAATGTATCCCTCGACTCTGAGATAAACGGCAATATCATTTCTTCAATGACCTTCATACAATCACTTCCAACATCAAGCGACACTAGCAGATACATGCTACGAAACTCTTCCTTGACGTGATTTATGGGAATGGTCGCGCGGATCAGTCTCTCATAAACTGCTACGGCGTACTTGTGTTCGCCCACTTGTGGTTTAAACTCTCCCCTGGATCTCGCGCGAAATACCGTCTGAAGGGCGTATCTTTCGGTTTGGGCCTTGTCTATCAGTGGAACCAATCCGCCCCTGTATGACGACGCAATTAGTTTGCCAGCATAGTCAGCTACTCCAGCAAACCTGATCGCATGATGCAGGGATAGAATCCGCTGGCAGAATGTCTCCACGTATTCCGAACCCGGCTCCAAACGAAGTTGTGCCCTCAGTATGTTTCACAATGGCATGTTTTTCTATGTTTCCGTTATGCTTAATGGGATATTGCTCCAGTTGTTGGATTAGTTACGCTTTACGCTGCTTCTGCCAGTCCCTTGCAGACTAGATAAACAGCGACAAAGGCAGGCAACTCTGCGGATTCTTTCGAAATGTTGTATGCTTTTCCTTTAAGTTTGATTTTTACGGGGGATTTTACTTTGACAATCGTTTTGCTATCACCCAGCAGACACGCATCGACAAATGGATCGAAAGAGCCCAAGTTCGAACACTTTGTCTTCGCTAGGCCGCTCTTGCTGTTCAGAGTACCTGGCATTCGAAAGACCCTGTGGATATCGGTAGTGACTTGAGGGTCTATTCTTGCACCTTTTTCCCTCGCTTTCTTGTCGAGCTCCATTTTGAAACCTGAATAGCCGCCTGCATGGTCAACAATATTGCGAAGTTTGATGGTCGAAGTACTGTTGATCCCCAGCTCATCGGCCATTCTGCTTCTCCAGCCGTATTCGATACCACCGCGGGGGAATTTTATGATGGAAGTGCCGCTGCCGTCACCCTTTCTGACTCCTAGGCTTTCTGCCATCAGTCCGGCTCCGCGAACATAGCCAACCAGGTCAGAACGAGCTGCCGGGTCAAGAGGCACATAGGCTTCATCACTGATGTGGACATGAAAACCGTTGTTGCCTGAAAAATATATTCCAATATTGTCGGGTCCTATCCCAAGATCATTTTTTAGAAAATCGACCAGCTTCACCACTTCTTTTTTCGAACCCTCAACGCACCGACTGCAGGGAATCGAGCTGGATTCATACTTTCTGCTGCCGCACGATTGACAGACGTACGGCCCGCTCAGCTCCGCCCCAGGACTAGACGCGCCGCAGGTTGCGCAAAGGAGATGGGAATGAGAAGGGACACAGGGCAAGCCAAGGTCTTTGCCGTCGATGTCAAATATCATATCGGCCCCAGTCCACTCCTTATCCTGCATTGGGCTGGTGGGAAATCGGTAGTACGCGTTTGAGCAGTATACGTCTGAAGGAACCTCCTTGACGAGAGTGGCGATGAGCTCCCCTGTATTGCGGAATGAAAGATGCCGGACCATCCCTGGCTGGCCGAAATGACTGTATCCAAATTCACGCTGCTCTATCTTTTTTGGTTCCTCCAGAGTCTTTGCGGACTTGAAATAGTATTCCTTGAAAGCGCCCCTCAGCAGCACAGAAGTCTTTGTCAGTATTCCGTTCTCAATCAACTGCTATTTCCTTTTCCTTCCGAACTGGATCGGATTGACAATTCCTGCGCATTCCTGCGTCGCAAAGCACAAGTTTTCATTGCGAAGTTTTTCGCACGAAGGCACGGAATACTTTGTTCGGCTGCCCTTTATTCCTGCAAGATGTTCGACCTGGTAGCGGGTGATCTTCTCGTTAAAGTCTGGGGCATTCTGAAACATTGCGACTATTTCGTCAACCGGCTTGCCTACTGCCAGCATGTATGTGGCAAGCATCAGCCGGGCAGAGTGAGGCAAATTTTCGCCCTTGTCCATCACATCTAGGGCGTGCTTTACGCAGGGTGGCAAGTCATTTGCCGATAGTACACGATATTCGTATCGGGGCGCGAATCTTGCTCTAAGCTCCTCTGCGCGGTCCCTAATCGTCGTGGGCAGAGTGGGAAGAGCCATTGCCCTCACCTTTTCGTGGATCAGTATGGAAAGCTCGTTTCGTACCAGCCTCACCGTTTCGTCTGCATCCAGATAGACGAAGCCGTGGCTGACAAGCCTGTTTATAAGCTTCCATTCCTGCTCATGGAAATGCGATGACCTTGCGAGATAATCTGTCACCTTCACCTTGAAGAGTCGCGTGTCACTTTCTGCCATCTCGATCTTTAGCGAAAACAGGTCCTCGAATATCTTTGTGAAAAGGGAGCGCTTTAGAGGCTCGCTTTGTTTTCTAAGGTCATCAGTCAGGAACTTTTCGGCGCGTCTTGCCTCCGCAAGCGCATATTTCTTTAGAACCGGCTCGAGAGCAATTGCCTTCACCATTATCAAGGAGACTATGAACGTCAGGATTTCGATTTCGTATTTGTCCAGACCCGCGTAAACGTCTCCTGCGACTCCCACTTCAATGCGCTGGGCTGCCCTTTCTATCACATCCTTCATGTCTGGCCTTCCGAGCTCGTCCCAGCCAAAGCCAGACTTGCGCATATACTCGCCGGCCTCATTGAGAAATGGATACTTTGCGAGGTCGCCGGTACCCATCTTTATGGACGACAAACCGGGCTAGCTTAGCTCTCACTGCAATAAAAATACAGTCGGAGGGGCTGTCAACAAGCTATAAAGCAAACATCTGCTCCCCGCAACGGTATGGCCTCGATGAAGGTCGGATTCCATGTCTCGATCAAAGGAGGAATCTCAAATGCGGTGGATAACGCGACAAAGATGGGCTGCACTGCTTTTCAGATTTTCAGCCGAAATCCTCGAGGATGGGCGGCAAAGGCGCTGGATCCAAAGGACGTCGAATCTTTCAAGAATAAACTTGCAGATAGCAGGATCCAGCAGGATTCAGTTATTGTCCACATGCCATATCTCCCGAATCTCTCAGGATCTGGTGAGTGCTACGAAAAGTCCGTGCAGACTTTGGGAGGTGAGATCGCTAGATGCAGCACACTGGGAATATCTAATCTTGTTATCCATCTGGGAAGCCATATGGGGCAGGGGAGAAACGCCGGAATTTCCCAGCTCGTGGCGGCAATCAAGACGGCCAGGCAGCAAGCCAGAAACGCCGAGCTCACTCATCCAGTAAGAGTACTTTTAGAAAACAGCGCCGGCCAAAACGGCAGTGTCGGGAGCACGTTTGCGGACCTGCGCCTGATACTTGACGCTCTGCCAGATTCGCAAAGGTATGGGATCTGTCTTGACACCTGTCACCTGTTCGCCTCGGGACACGACATCCGAACAAAGGATTCGGTGGATGAAACGCTCGCTGATTTTGACAGCTCGGTGGGTTTCGATCATCTGGCGTTTATTCACCTCAACGACTCAAAAGGCGATCTGAATTCTGGGCTGGACAGGCATGACCATATCGGGCTTGGAACAATTGGCAAGGCAGGTTTAGCTGCATTTCTCAATCATAGTGCCACCAGAAAGCTTCCCAAGATAATGGAGACGCCTATTGATGCAAGACGGGGAGATGAGGAGAACATGAGAATCGTCCTTGGAATGGTCAAGTGAATTACTTTGGCGAATGAGATTCAACCTTTGTTGAGCTGTGATAGTATGTCACGATCAAAACGTCGCCCACGGAATAGGGACATTCTCGAATCTCTTTTGGCTGCCTATCGGATGGCTCTACGACGCATATGCCTGCCTGCTTTATCGAGACGACAACTTCTTCGGTTATTGTCTTTCGATTTATCAGTTGTGCAAGGGGAAAGCCCTGTATCATCTGGATAAGCATGAAAGCTCCGAGAAAGGCCAGGCCAAAGAGGATGGCCAGCTTTTTCGTTGACATCTTGCCCAGCTCTGAAGAGTCGTCGGAGCCATACGACATGTGAGAACTTCATTGCCATTTCTAAAAAACCTATGGGCTCGTGATTGCCGCGGTCTTCGAGAGCGTTAGTGAATTTGAATTCTATCTTATGTGATGCGTTGATTCAAGCGCATCCTCAATAGCTTCTTGCTGCTCTAGCCAGTCATCAAAATAAGCCAGAAGAAGGTGCGATGCCAGCTCATCCTTTGTGTGGTCAACCTTGAGGTGGACCGGCAGGTAGTCTGGAGCAAAGAACAGATTACAAATGTAGCAGAACGGGTTTCGCTCGTGCTCCGTTAGCAGCATGGCTCACCTACAGGGAATGTAAATATAAAATCTCCTAAATCGACTATGAGATTGACTCGAAGCGCGACAGGCATTGGTTTCTCTCCAATTCGTTATAACTTCGAATATTTGTATATCGGTATGTCCTAATCAAGACAACTTGCAGGACTAAATCCGACTCTACTCATGTCAACTGGAGTACATCGATTTGCTTATATCGCAAGTATTCTTGAAGTTAGAAAAACAACGTTGCAAAAGTTTGGCGAAATCGAATGAGACAATTCAACTATTGTTGGCCTTAACATTTAAGTTATAAGTAGGGGAAAAACCTGTCCTTACATATGGTCTTTGGTAGGGATGTAAGGCTTGGCAGGATACTGAAGGATGGCAAGATGGTATGCATTCCAATGGATCACGGCATCAGCAACGGCCCTATCAAAGGACTGGAGGACGTGCATGGGATGATCTACCAGTGCGCGCCTGCCGGCCTCACCTGCGTGCTGGTAAACAAAGGCATCATCAAGAGCATGCCAAGGCCGCCAGAGATCGGTCTCATCGCTCACTTTTCAGGAAGCACTTCGCTCGGCCCTGCCCCTAACAGGAAAATGCTGATGGGAGGCGTTGAAGAAGCGATCCGACTCGGAGCAGACGCTGTGTCACTTCATATCAACATCGGTGCAAAAGAAGAACCTGAGATGCTGCAAAAGCTGGGCATGGTAGGAGACAAGTGCGATGAATGGAGCGTTCCCCTCGTTGCGATGATGTACCCCCGCGGAGAGAATATCAAGAACCCACACGACCCAGAAATAGTTGCCCATGCAGCCAGGGTTGGTGCAGAAGCCGGAGCGGACATTGTCAAGGCAGTGTATACGGGAGACCCAGAGTCCTTCCGAAAAGTTGTGAGGAGCTGCCCAGTTCCCATAGTGATTGCCGGGGGCCCCAAGGGCGAGACTGACAAAGACATACTTGAAATGTGCGCAGGCGCCATGGCTGCAGGCGCAAAGGGAGTTACGTTTGGCCGCAACATCTTTCAACATAAGAATCCGCCTGCCATTGTTCGGGCCCTCAACAGAATAATAATTCAGGGCAAGACAGTGAAAGAGGCTTTGAAGGATCTTGGCTGATCCGCCTATCAGAGGCAAGGACCTCATAGTCAGACCCACAGTAGCAAAATCTGCTCTAGCGGGGTTTGTCTCAAAGCTAAAGGCGCAGGGCATTTCAACGTTGAACGTAGATCCTAAATCCGTCGAAGGAAAGGGTGTTAGAACGCTTTACGAATCCCCTGACGCTGACATGATAATATGCAAAAGCCTCGACCAACTGCGCTCATCCAGATCATCCGGAAAGAGCGTCGGTTTCTTCAAAAAGGTCCTTGGCAACGCGGACGTAAGCGAGATTGAAAGGGCGTCGCAGGCGGGCGCCGAATTTATCATCGTCGACGCGTCTGACTGGAAGATAATTCCACTTGAGAATATCATTGCCAAGCTGCACAAATCAAAGACCAAAGTCTTTACCACCGCCAAGAGCGCCCGCGAGGTGACGACAATGTTCTCTGTTCTGGAGCTTGGAGTCGATGGAGTCATTCTTGCAACCGACAGCGTAGACGAAGTGGAGAAGGCCGGTCAGCACCTTTCAACGATAAAGTTCCCAATTCAGGTTGCAAAGATCATTGAGGTGAAAGACGTTGGAGCCGGGGAGCGCGTGTGCGTGGATACTTCCTCGATGATGAGCATGGGAGAAGGCATGCTTGTCGGCAGCAGATCAAACTTTATGCTCTTGGTTCACAACGAATCGGTGGGATCTTCTTTTACTTCCCCCCGCCCGTTCAGGGTCAACGCCGGAGCGGTCTATTGCTATACCATAGCGCCCGATGGCAACACTCGATATCTTTCAGAAATTGAATCTGGAAGCGAGGTCTGGATTGTGAACAAGGAAGGTCTCGCAAGGCGGGCCGTCGTAGGAAGATCAAAGATAGAAACCCGCCCGCTCAGGTTGCTTCGCGCCGAAATCGAAGGACATACAGGCACTGTCATACTGCAAAACGCCGAGACCATCAGGCTGATTGACCGGAGCGGCAAGCTGGTGTCTGTTACTGACATCAAGGTAGGTGATCAGGTGCTTGGGTATGCCAAGCCGGCAACTGGCCGCCACTTTGGCATGGAAGTCGACGAGTACATTGTTGAAAAGTAGTCGCAAATAAAATTTCTTTATCAGCTGGTTCATTACTTTAGAGTATCTCTGATATGGACGCAATAGACGAGCATGCACGAAAACAATGCTTGCCCGCCAAGAGCTAACAAACCACCTCTTTGTGGGAAACTGCAGGGACATCCTTCAAAAAATGCCTGCCAATTCGGTCCAGCTCACAATTACCTCGCCACCCTATCGCAATGCTATCGACTATGACATGCACGCTTCAGGAAAAGGAGGGTATTACAGGGGCAAGCTCAATCTCGATACAGCCGACTATTTGGACGACATGGAGGACATTTTCGGCGAAAGGGTCTACAGGGTAACCAAGGAAGGCGGTTACTGCTGCATAGTCATCGCCAACGAAGTGGTCAGCGGCACCATAATGCCTCTCCCGCACATGCTTTTATCGCGGCTGGTGCAGCCACTTGGAAAGTGGCAGCTACATGAAGAAATAATCTGGCACAAAGTCACCGGCGGAACCAATCGCTACGGTTCATTTGTCATCAACCCGTACCCGAAATACTACAGGGCGAACATAATGCACGAGTTTATTCTCATTTTGAGAAAGGGAGATGTCAACACTGGCAGAATTAGGCGCAAGGAAACACTGCCGGCAACGCACGAGGAATGGACCAAAGAGATTGCCAATTCTGTCTGGCACATTGCGCCCGTGCCTCCAGGATACATCGACCATCCGTGTCCATTTCCGGAAGAAATCCCCTACAGGCTAATGAAACTATATTCCTATGAGGATGATGTCGTCCTCGATCCGTTCAACGGGAGCGGGCAGACAACCAAGGTGGCACATCACTTTGGGCGCCGATACATCGGAATTGACCTCGTGAAGGAATATGTAGAACTGGCCAAGCTTCGAATCGCCCGCGAGCCATTGCACATACGCAACGAAGCCCTGATAGCAAACTGGAAAAAAATCCCTTCGCATTGCAAGAGCCTAGAGTAGCTGTTTTTATTCTCCAGTTGCTTACTAGTAGACATGAATAATGGTATAAAGACCGCACCGGTGACAAAGCTCTTTGAATGCAAGAATTTTGCATACCTGGCGACGTTGATGGAGGACGGATCTCCGCAGGTGACTCCCGTTTGGATAGACATCGAAGGGGACTATCTCCTTGTCAATACAGCAGACGGACGGCTCAAACAGCGCAATGTGTCCCGTGATCCCAGAGTCGCCATATCAGTTGTGGATCACTCTAACCCGTACGAAATGGTGACGGTTCAGGGAGAAGTGGTAGAGCAGTCGACCAAGGGTGCCGACGATCACATCAACAAGATGGCAAAGAAATACCTCGGACTTGACAAGTATCCGTTTCGCCAACCTGGAGAAAAAAGAGTGATACTGAAGATAAAGCCTGACAAAGTTTTTCATCAAAAGCCGGGCTGATCAGGTCGGTCTGGTGTTTCGCTCTTTCAACAGCCGGCCTAGCGCCTTCTGCCTTATTGCAACTTCCACATACTGGGCGTCGCAGGCAGTGCAGACGAGATAGATAGCTGCGCTGTCCTGGCTGGGCGTAACGACTTTCTCCCAGTGCAGCCCTTCTGCGCTTTTCGAACATATAGTACACGCAACTTTGTTTTCCAGGACAGAACCGCCGGTACCCGTATACATCGCATACATTTCGTATCCTTCTTGCTGAAGCGGGTCCCACTGCTTCGAGAACAGATCCAGGATGACACCGTCAAGGCCAAGAGAATGCAATCTCGAAAGATGTTCGTCCTTCGAAGTCATGAGTCAGCCTCTAGAGGACTACGGGGATTAATAATCTGTAAGCATGTGTAGTTCATTGTGACATACACGATCTTAACAGTTTTCTTTCGTCAGAGACAGTCAAAATGCAGCCACAAAAAAAGAAGGTTGTGGTATTGATGGCTGTATCGCTTGGCATCATCGGACTTGCTTCTCTAATCCCTACAGTGATAATACCAAGTTTCTTCAGCGTTTCAAACGCGAGCAACTGCGCGTCGTCGCTTGGATGCTCGCAGGACACGTTCAACAGATGTGGCGCTTACGAGTCGTCTGGAAATTCCACTTCGCTCATCGACTCTATGGGCAGGGGGATGAAAGGAATGATGTGTATGCTGGGATTGGACCAGAGCACGGAACTTGTTCTCTTTTACGGTTCTGATTTTATTTCTATCACGCTTAATAAGGCGTGACTTCCTATAAGATAATCGCATGTCAGCAGCATCAGGTTCCAAACAACCGAAACAGTCGAGACAACACCACTGCAGCGTCTGCGGCAGGGATTTCGATACTGCGGAATCGCTGGAAGCCCACAAGAGAATGGAACACGGAAAGCACAGTTCTCCGCCCGCAGGTGTTGGATAAAAAATTAATTTGACCGGCGCATTATGACTGGCGCTTTGGTCGCCAAGATTTGCGCCTCGATTGCTGTGAAAGATGCCGAACTGCTAAAGGATCATGCGCGCAGAGCGTTCTCTGCAGGCGCGGATTTTGTCGAGATTAGGTTCGATTTCATCAGGCCTGAGGCAATGCCAACGGTAATAGAGTCAACGCGGGAGTTTAAGGAGAAGTCAGTTTTCACACTCAGATCCAGTGCCCAGGGAGGCAACTTTGCAGGAAGCGAGCAGGAGCGGATAGACTGGCTCCGCAGGCTGGCAGAACTGCGGCCGATGCTACTTGATGTCGAACTGGACACGCTCAAGAACAACGATGATCTGGCAGACTTTCTCGAGAACCACAAGACAGCAGTCCTCGTGTCCTGGCACGATTTTCAGAAAACTCCTCCGAGCGAGGATATTGCCGATGTACTTTCCGAGATGAGAGTCTATGGCAACTATGTAAAGGTGGTAACCATGGCGCAGAAGGTTGAGGATTCCATGCGATTGCTCGACATCTATCAGGACACACTTGGGCTCTATCCCGTGATATTTGCAATGGGAGAGGCGGGCGTGGTGTCCAGAGTCCTGTGCACTATAGTTGGGAACGCGCCGTTTACCTACGCGAGTGTAGACGGTGCCGTTGCTCCTGGACAGCTTACGGTTGGGCAGATGCGAAAGTTATATGACAGGATAGCTGCAAATCGCCCCTGATGCAAAGCTCGGTAAAGACGTACTGCATAGTAGGTGACCCGATAAATCATTCCTTGTCACCCAGCATGCAAAACGCCGCATTTCTGGCTTTGGGACTGAACTGCACCTACATCGCCTTCAAGGTGACTTCAGGCGAGTTAAAGGAGTCTATCGAGTCTTTGCGTACGATAAAGATATCAGGTTTCAACGTGACTGTACCGCACAAGGTAGCGGTAATGAAATACTTGGACGAGCTGGATTCGACCGCGAAAAGAGCCAGCGCCGTGAACACCGTCAACAACATCGAGGGCATCTTTAAGGGATACAACACAGACATCGCCGGCTTTATCGAGCCGCTTCGCAGGCGCGGGATAGACTTGGGCGGAATGCAAGTCTTGCTTCTTGGAGCAGGAGGAGCTGCAAGGGCAGTTGTCGCAGCTCTTTCTGAAGAGCCCCGGCCTGAAAAGCTGGTTATAGCAAACCGGGACTTGGCAAGGGCAAAGGAGCTTTGCGGCATGGCGTCAGATCTAGGCTTGAAATGCGAAACAGTCCCACTCGATCACATGGCCCGTTTTTCAGCAGGATCCGACTTGATAGTCAACGCGACTTCAATCGGAATGAACGGTGAGCCTAGTCCCATCGACCAGGAGCATATCAAGAAGGGAAGCGTCGTCTACGACATCGTATATCGTCCGATAACCACCGATCTTTTGGAAAACGCCAAGCACGCTCAGGCGATTGTTGTGTACGGATACGAAATGCTTGTAGAGCAGGGGGCCAAGGCTTTTGAAATATGGACCGGAATACCTGCTCCCCGGGATGCGATGAAAAAGAGCTTGCTTGGGGCGTTTGGTGAGCCCACGTGAGAGCGACAAGAGCGCGAGCCACGATGCATGGGGCGATCTCGATCGTAAACGCGATAGCCACAGGCAACGGCTCATCGCTTGGTATTTCGCTCAGGGTCACCGCGGAGGCCGAGCTTGGAACCGGGAGGGGAGTGCGCTTCCTTACGGGCAAGACCGATGACAAGCTTGTCAGCAACATCGTTCATAACATCATGCCAAAGGAAATCATTGACAATAACATGATATCGGTACGGGTAAGGTCCGAGATCCCTATAGGCTACGGGCTAAAGAGCTCCAGTGCCGTTTCAAATGCCGTCGCTCTTGCGTGTGCTAGGCTGGCAAAGGAAGAGGTGGATGATTACGCCGTCCTTGATGCTGCCGTGAGGGCTTCACTTGACGCCAAGGTGTCAATCACAGGCGCCTTTGATGACGCAACCGCATGCTACTTTGGCGGATTCACGGTTACTGACAACTATGCCCGGAGGCTTATCAAAAGAGAGGATGCGCCCGGGAACCTCTGGGCCATTATCTTTCTGCCACGAAACATCCCAAGAGGAGACGTGCGCAGGCTTAGCGCGCTCTCGGACCTCTTTAGCGACGCGTTCCATCTTGCCGAAGCAGGAGAGTACTGGAAGGCGATGAAGCTTAACGGAGTACTCGCAGCCGCTGCCCTGTCAGCGCGTTACCGGCCTATCATGGCTGCAATCGACCACGGGGCACTGTCTGCTGGGATATCAGGAAACGGGCCATCGGTGGCCGCGGTGGCATACGAGGACGAAGTAGAAGAGATTAAATCCGCGCTCTCGAAATTTGAAGGAAGAATTATTGTTTCGCGAATCAATAACCAGAAGGCAAGCGTGGAGGCATCGTAGGACGGCATGGTCAGCATCCTGGTGAGGCGCTCAAGGATCGGTGGCAGCGTCAGGTGCCCCTCAAGCAAGAGTTACAGCCACAGGGCCATAGCCATTGCCTCGCTTTCACCATCAAAGCAGAAATCGACCATAACCAACGCACTTCTCGCGCGTGACACGCTGGCTACGCTGGCAGGATGCCGGGCCCTTGGAGCAGAAATAAGCCACGAAAAAACAACCGTGCAGGTACGGGGGAAAAAGGCATTTGAACCGCCGGAAAACGTTGTAAACGCGGAAAATTCAGGCACGACGATAAGGATAATGACTGCCATGTCCGGGCTGGTCAGGACTGGCTACACTGTCCTGACAGGCGACGAAAGCCTGCGCAGGCGTCCGATGCAGCCAATGCTGGACGCACTATCACAACTCGGAGTTCAGGCGTACTCCACTCAAATGAACGGTACCCCTCCGTTGGTGGTAAAGGGCGGCGGAATTCAGGGCGGAAATGCGCTGGTCGATGGCAGCGTTTCGAGTCAGTTCATCTCGGGGCTCCTTATCGCTGGAATATATGCGAATTCGGAAGTCATGATAAAGATCAAAGGAGACCTCGTGTCAAAGCCATACGTTGACGCGACTCTTGCAACCATGAAGCATTTTGGCGTAAAAGTTGAGCACACAGAGGACATGCTAGAGTACCGCGTCGCAAACGCGCAATACAGAGCTGCAAAGTTTGATGTGCCTAGCGACTTTTCTACTGCCGCCCTGGTGCTCGCGGCGGGGGTATTGGTTGGAGACAGACTGAAGGTTAAGGGCCTTGATTTCTCACTGCCTCAGGGAGATTCGCA
The DNA here is from genome assembly GCA_025449675.1 of Nitrososphaera sp. GTDB lineage: Archaea > Thermoproteota > Nitrososphaeria > Nitrososphaerales > Nitrososphaeraceae > Nitrososphaera. Next base: position 27,990 of record JANWIX010000036.1, read on the forward strand.
GATAGTGGAGATATTGGAGAAAATGGGATGCAAGATAAAGATCGACAAGGCCGGGGGCGAAGTGACAGTTTATGGGACCGATGTACTGGAAGGCGGCGACTTTAACCTCGGCGATACTCCTGACCTTCTCCCCGTTGTTTCCATACTGGCGCTCAAGTCAAAGGCACCCGTGACCCTGACGGGAGTCGCGCACGCAAGGGTAAAGGAAACTGACAGGGTGGCCAACATCGCTTCAGAGCTGGTGAAGTTTGGCGCCCGAATAAAAGAGTTCCACGACGGGCTCAGAATAACTGCACCAAAAACCCTGAAGAACGCCTCGCTTGAGGCATACAACGACCATCGGCTTTTCATGGCCTTCACAATCGCGGCAATGCTGACTGAAAAGTCGGTAGTTGCGGGAGCAGAGTCCGTAGACGTTTCATACCCGAATTTCATTTCAGACATGAAAGGGCTGGGAGCCAGACTGTCTCCGGCGCCTGATAGGGAATGAATGTGTTCCAAAAAGCCAATATATAGAACGGGGCAAACAAATCTCGACAAGCAATCAATGACTGGTGGAAACATGATAGGCGAACGTTTTGTCGCGATGAGCTTTGGAGAGAGTCATGGTAGATGCGTGGGCATCGTGGTTGATGGATGCCCGGCAGGCATGCCCCTAAGTGAATCAGACATCCAGGGGCAGCTCGACTTGAGAAAGCCCGGCCAGTCAGTCGTTACGACGCAAAGAAAGGAAGAGGACAAGGTCGAAATCCTTTCGGGCGTCTTTAACGGAAGGACTACCGGCGCCCCGATATGCATGCTCATATGGAACAAGGATTCAGACTCTAGACCCTATGAATTGTTGAAGAATATTCCGCGTCCGGGTCACGCCGACTATCCGGCGGCAGTGAAGTACGGAGGATTTGCAGATTACCGGGGCAGCGGGAGGTTTTCCGGCAGGCTCACGGCCACGATGGTAATGGCCGGCGCCGTTGCACAAAAATTGCTCCAGACTGTCCTGGGAATACAAACTGTTGCCTACACCACTGAAATTGGCGGTATCAGGGCGGCTAACATTACGAGCGCAAGCATTGCCAAAAGATACGAAAATGAAGTGAGGTGTCCAGATCCCAAGGCAGCGGAGAAAATGAAAGAAGCAATAATGGAGGCCAGAAGGGACGGCGACTCACTTGGAGGCGTGATCGAATGCACAAGTTCCGGTCTCCCGGTGGGACTTGGCGAGCCGATATTTTCTTCATTGGAATCAGACATTAGCAGGGCGCTATTTAGCATTCCCGCTGTTAAGGCCGTTGAATTTGGATCGGGTTTTGAAGGCAGCAAAAGGCGTGGTTCGGAAAACAACGACCGCTATTTCATGGATGATGGCAAAGTCATGACTCGGACAAACAACTCTGGAGGAATTCTGGGAGGCCTATCAAACGGGATGCCGATAGTTGTCAGAGTCGCGTTCAAGCCGGCCGCTTCGATAGCGAAAAACCAGGAAACACTGGATATTTCTAAAAACACTAGCACGAACCTGGCCGTGCCGGGCCGACATGATCCCTGCGTAGTGCCAAGAGCCCCACCAGTGATCGAGTGCATGGTTTCCATGGTCCTTGCCGACCATGCCCTCAGGGCAGGACTAATCCCTCCCGTCCTAAAGTGATGAAATGATGAAAGACGATGGGGAATTAGAAGCGCTTCGCGAAAAGGTGCGACTGGTCACCGCGGACATTGTACGTGATGTGCACAAGCGCATGGACCTGGCAAGGCAGATAGGAGAAATCAAGGGCAGGCTTGGAATAGATGTCAGGGATGAAAAGGTAGAGCAGGAAGTAAGAAACAACGTACTGGCATTAGCGGATGACATGGGGATGAATCAGGAATTCACGCTTCGTCTCCTGAACATCCTGCTCGAAGAATCGGAATCACTTCAGGCCCTGAAACGGCCGCAGGTGCCGAGGCAGACCCACCTCGCGATTTTCATGAAAGCCAAGCAACTAGAGGCGGCTGGAAGGAAGATAATACACATGGAAGTGGGTGAACCCGACTACCCACCACCGGCATCGGTCGGGGGTTCGCTTTTGGATTCCTTTGTTCAAGGAAAATATCATTACACAGACACGCGTGGCACCCCGAAACTGCGCGAGGCTATTGCAAGGCAGGCAAAGGTGAACGAGGAACAGCTGATCGTGACTCCAGGGGGCCGCTTCGGAGTCTTTAGCGCCATAGTCTCCCTGCTGAGGGCGGGCCAGGAAATGATCGTTATAGAGCCGGCTTGGCCCGCGTACAGAGAATGCGCCGACTTTGCCGGAGTCAGGACGAAGGTTCTAAGGACTCGTCTGGAAGACAAATGGGTGCCAGATATTTCGCAACTTGAAGAAGCGATTACCCCTACAACCAAGATGATAGTCTTGAACTATCCGAATAACCCGACAGGCAAGATTCTCGATGCCAAGACGATGGATAGGATCGTCTCACTGGCTAAGGATAACCGCCTGTACCTGCTCAGCGATGAGGTCTATGCAGACTATGCCTTTGGCCGGCAGTTTCATGGTGTGCTAGAATATGACTATGACAAGAGTATCATGATTTCCTCCTTCTCAAAGCGATACGCCATGACAGGGTTTAGGGTAGGATACGCCATATCCAACAAAGAGATCATTTCGAAAATGACAAAGGTCCAGGCGATAGGAATTACGAGCGTCGCCGAGCCAATGCAGTTTGCGGCGCTGGCCGCCCTTTCCGAAGATCATCTGGAAAACGTAAAGACCATGAAGAGCAGGCTGGACTTTGTCACGACAAAACTGCGGGAACTGTCCCTGGACTTTGTCGCGCCTGATGGGGCCATGTATGTCTACCCAAAGGTTCCAAACACCGATGACATGACACTCGTTGAACGAATGCTTGAAAAAGGCGTAGCGGTTGCGCCAGGTAGCGGATTCGGCGAATCGTACAAGCAGTTTGTCCGGATCTCTGCCTGCCAGCCAATTGCAGAACTGGCCAGGGGCCTCGACGTAATGGGATCTGTAATCAAGGAGCGCAGCTAGGATGGGACAGAGAATAGCCATCGTGGGTGCTGGCGGCAAGATGGGCTCTTGGTTTGTCGGCTATTTCGCTCGCCGCAACTCTCGAGTTACTGCCTATGATGCAGTACAAGGATCGATAGGGCCCGTTCCAGACAATGTCTTTGTCGCGGCGGCTCTGGCCGAGTGCGTCAGGGATGCGGACTTTGTCATTGTCTGTGTTCCTGTTCAGCTGACTCCAAAAGTCATTCGTGAATGCTCAAGACACATGAAGCCGGGTGCGGCGATATCTGAAATATCTTCAGTCAAGCATCAAACCTTCCGAGCGCTTGCCAAGATCTCCCATGAGCTAACGCCTTTGTGCATCCATCCGATGTTTGGGCCAGGGGCCAGCGACAAAAAGCAGTTTAAGTTATTGATGATTCCTGTCAGAAACAAGGAAATAGAACTGGGGCTCTTGCGCGAAACATTCGAAGAGGCATCAATCAAGGTGCTTCCGAGTGCCAAAGAACACGACGACGCGATTGCGGTGATACTCGGCCTTACGTACTTTATGAACATCGTCTTTGCAAAGGTCGTCGCCAAGAAGATGGACGTGCTAAAAGAGATTTCCGGAACCACGTTTGGCATACAGTCCATGCTTGCAGAGAGCGTGCTCACAGACGAGCCCAGCCTTATCTCGGCCCTGATAGCTGGCAACCCTTCAGCGGCTGGTCAGATCAGAAAATATGTTCGAGAAGCGGCAGGGGTAGCAAAGGCCGCATCGAATGGGAGTGGCATAGAAAAGCAAGTTCGCCAAATCAAGGGCCTTCACAAGGGGCAGACTCTCCAGAGTTCCTACAAGCGACTTTATGAAATCGTAGAGACACTAAAGAGCTAAACGGAGAAATACCTTCGAGCGTAATAATCTGCATGATAGTTCTGTGGCGCGACCCGTGGATAAAACCGCTGTCAGACGCTGATATCGGAACCGGAAGGTGCAGTCACTGCAAGAAGGCGCTTGTCGAACTGGCTTTTGTCACCTCCTGCGAATTTTGTGACATGGGAATAATGCACGATGAATGCGCAAACGGGCACATTCTAACGAAACACAAGAAATTGCTGCAGGCAAAAATGGCGGCTCACAAGGACAAGCCCCTTCACGACTACCAGTAACCTCATTTTTCACTGATAAGGATCAGTTTGTTGTTGAATTCAAAGGCGAGGCTTTTCTGCCCAAGTGCAGCTCTTATCTTGTTGGCTTTGTGCATCATCTGCTTCTCGTTCACGTCGTTGGTGTGAATTTCTATCCTCATGTACTTGACAGGCTCGATTCTTCCTTCAAAATACCCATCGAATTCTATCAGCGACATACCTCCATATTGCGAAGCCATTTCGCGGACAATTTCAAGATAACCCTCGACGCGTGGCAGATAGAACTTCACCGAGTCTTTGAACGTCCGTACAGCAAATTTTCGGCTGACCATATGCTCTCTAGCACACACTTGTATTTACGATTCTCTAGAGCGATCCGTGTTACCATTTGGTGTCAACTTTATTTGCGCAACTGTTTTTTTAAAAAGAAATTGATATCCGTTTGCGAATGTCATCAAAAGTATTCACTTTCAATGCAAGCTCGTTTACTCTGGATCCTTCGCTAGAATCCTTCTTAAGGTCCAAGAACGCGATCTCTATGGACTTTGGAACAGCTGTTTACTTGGACTCCGAACTGATGCCGAAAATACTTGCCGAACTTGTCGACAGGTCGAGTGTTGACACCGTCCCGTCACCCAATGAGAGCGATCTGTCAGCAAAATCAAATCTTCAAGCAGTCGAACTCGAGGCACAGCGTGACAAGATCTCTGAAGAAAACCGCGTACTTGCCGCACAGGGGCAAGCACAGCTGGCCGAGATAACCGCACTGAAAGAGCAGGCATCCTATGCGCTCAAGACCGTTGAAACGCTGGAAGCAGAAAACATCAGGCTTCAGCATGCAGTCAGCAATGCCTCCAGTCACGTTCCAAAGAGCGCTGCGGACAATGAAATCTTGAGGCAATCGTGTGAAAAACTCCAGAGAGAGCTACAACAGGTGAGGGGTCAGAGCATCGAAGCTATAACATCACTCAAGGTTCTCGAAGATGAAAATGAAGAGCTTCGAAGGGAGTTGGAGAATCTCCGCGGCCAGCAAAAGGTTGCGCCCGCGCCGTAGGCTTGCCACTCTCGAGCATTTGAAGACTTATATAGCCAACGAAAATTTGATCGTACCGATGGTCGAAAAGATGACAGCAGTATGGCTGATTATTCTTACGGTCATGGTCTGTGCCGCAGTCCCTGCCATCTTGATATGGTTGACGGCAACCCCAAAAATCCTGATTGGATTCCAGACCGTTGACAGCCTGCCTGCGTTACTTGCACTCCACTGACGAAAAGGATTTTATCGCATTTCCGCTTTAGGCTTGGCAGTGGCATTCGAAGGTCCTGAAAAGAAGAGAAAAGTCCTCTATTCGATGATAGCGCTTGCCGCCGTTCTCGGAGGAGCCGTGTTTGCCACAGCTGCGGTGACGACATACCTGCGATCACAGGATCCAATCAACCAGTGCATAACAGAGCCCTCTTCCCAGCCGTTTCAGATCTCGGTTCCCATAACCGTGACTAAGGATGGAGCGCCGTTTCCAGTCGAACAGGGAGTTGGCATGGACCCCGACTGCATCAGACCGGTTCACACTCTTGAAGAAAACGTCATTCATGTAGCATACGGGAAGCCACACGAGTTCACCCTGGGCCATTTCTTTTACTACTGGCTCGGACAGGACCTGCTAAAATACGACGCTACCGTTCGCGTGAACGACGTCTTGCATTCCAATGGCGATATCCGTGACATAGAGTTGGGGCAGGGCGATTCGATAAGGATCGACCTTACCACCAAAAACCAGTGAAATAGTAATAAGCACATTAGACCTTGATGTCTGCTGTCTTGAAGGAGCTGCGCGCCCAGATCCAGGTAAATGCGAGCAGTACGCGCGTATGGAACATACTGACAGACTTTGAGAAGTACGAGCAGTGGAACCCTTTCATTCATAAAATAGTCGGCGCGCCAATAGAAGGATCAAGCATCAAGATACACCTGCGGACACCTGGCGGCAAGAGTCGTCAGTACGCACCCATGGTCACAAAGGTGGACCAGGGCCGCGAACTACGCTGGATCGGCAGAAGCATGCTGCTCACCGGCGAGCATATCTTTATGATTGAAGAGAAACAGGCAGACAGCGTTCTTTTCATCCAACGGGAAATATTCGGTGGGCTGCTGGCCGCTTTCTTTGGCCGCAGCACGCATGAGGACATCGAAGCAGGCTTTCGCCAAATGAACGAGGCTTTGAAGCAAAGATCAGAGCGCACGCAAGTCTAGCCTGAACGCCTGGCGACTTGCTCGAGGCACCAGAAGCACAAAACCTGAATGAAAATAAATATCTAGTTGACTACCCAACGATACGTAGTGCCGAACTACTACGAAATATTGGGCGTTACCGAAGAAGCGTCGCCAGACGACATCAAAAAGTCATTTAGAAATTTGGCACTCAAATATCATCCCGACAAGAATGGCAATTCTGAGGAATCAAAGCAAAAGTTCATGAGAATAGTTGAAGCGTATGAAGTCCTTTCGGAGGCACACTCGAGAAAAAGTTACGACGGTGTCCAGCCGAGGCCTCAAACCAGGCCTCCAAAGTGGACTCCTTCCGCAGACTTTAGCAAAGTATACAGCTACGAAGAAATCCGGAAAAGATACCGCCAAAGTGGTCCCGACTATATGCGTGGTGGAATGTGGGATATTAGCGACAAGGCAAGTGCGGGCATGTGGAAAGCTACAATGATTCTTTTCGGCTGTCTTGGGGCTATAGTGCTCTATATCTTGCTCTTCAGCTAGTGCCTGTGCCTGTTTCTGCTTTTCTTGTGTTCTTCTGCCCGTCTTCTCGACCTGTCAAAAGTCGCATATTTGAACGCGAAGAACGCGCCGACCATAAATCCCGGAACCGAAATAAACCATAGTGACAGCCCCACGGCCAGCGATAACAGAATTCCCAGAGCTCCGGAGGCAATGGACGCTATCATTAGCATAAGGGTAACCTGTTTTGTCGCGGCCAACGTGAAGGGTGTTGGAAATGACGATATAAGTCGTTTTCTATGGAACTCAAAAGGAATAAAAAGGGAACGCATTCACCGGCGCATCGATGCAGATAGTCGCCATAGGAAGCCGGGTCTTTGTAACAAGTTTCCAGCTTGCTGGCGTCAAAGGAGTAAAGGTCGAAAATTCTCAGGATGCGCTCACTGAAATTAACAAGATGAGTGAAGGCAGTGGCATCGGGCTTGTCCTGTTGAGCGACGATATCGGCAAAGAGATCAGATCTCAGCTCACGAGCTTAAGAGCAAAGAGGCCGATCCCACTCATCTTTGAGCTGCCCTCTCCGGGAAGCAAAAAGGAGAAGGTAGACTATAGGGCCTTGCTGAAACAGATACTTGGAGTCTAACCTTCTAGGTAGTCACGGGGGCCTCCGAATACTCTGGCGATTGTCAGGATCTTGGCCCACTCTTCAAGTGATTCAATGATAACTCTGGCATGGTGCAGGTCTTTGCCGCCGGCAACAACACCATGATTCTTGACAATTGTAACACGAGCGCCCTGCGCGAATTCATGTGCAACTGACTCTGCTAGGTCTTTCGAACCCGAGGGCTTGTTAGCGATAACCACTGGTGTTCCCACAACTATCCGCGCCTCCTCTATCACATGTCTAAATTCAGCCGATATCGATACGCCTATTGTAAACGGGCTGTGAGTATGAACGACCGCATTAACATCGGGAGCAGCGTTGTAGATGGCCCTGTGCATTTCCAGTTCAATGCTAGGCTTCATTTTGCCCAGCACCTTGCCAGTCTTGAGGTTCACCTTGACTAGGTCCGTTTTACGAATAAGATAGCGCGGGATGCCGGACGGCGTGATCCACATCCAGTTCAGGCTGGTCCTCACGCTGTGATTGCCAGAGATAGAAGTTGTCAACCCCATTGCGTACAATCCTGCCACACAATCTACCAGCTCTTGCTTGCTTGCCGACACGGATTAGAAAACCCGATACGATGCTAAAAGGCATATCGATAGCGCCTTAGTCAGATTAAGTGCGAATTGGAAATGCCGCTGAGCCCCTGGAACACATAATAGCAGGAAACTGACATTCTGTTTTGGGATGGACAAGACAAGGGCGGCAATAGTTGTCATCGTTGCCGCAGTTGCTATAGGAGTCGGCATTTCACTTGCCTTTCAGGCCAGCAGCAATCCGCCTGTAGTCCCACCGCCTTCCAATAACATACCGCCTCCAACCAACAACGGAAACAACAATACCGACGATCACGATAATTTCTCAGTCTTGCCCGATTCGAATCCGCCTGTGATAAGAGATGCCACCCTGAGAGTCGAGAAGGTGATAGAGGGACTGTCAGCGCCAACCAGCATGACGTTTCTCGACCGGGACGACCTCATGATTGTGCAAAAAGACAATGGCAGGGTACGCCACGTGTCAAATGGCGCCCTCCAGCCCGCCTCTTTGCTGGAAGTCTCTGTGAGGAATAATAGCGAAAGAGGTCTGCTTGGTCTGGCTGTGGCAGACAGGACGGGAACAAGCGACGTGTTCCTGTACTTTACCGAAGAAAGTAACGGAGACACAAGAAACAGGGTCTACAGGTATGACTGGTCCAGTCAAGGTATCATGGGAAGGACCCTCTTGCTGGACCTGCCAGGCACGCCCGGGCCAAATCATGACGGGGGCAAGATCACTCTGGGCCCTGATGGACTGCTTTACGTCATAATAGGCGATCTGAATCGCGACGGCATGCTGCAGAATTTTAGAAATGGTCCAAGCCCTGATGATACTTCAGTAATTATTCGCGTGGATAGAAATGGAATGGCCGCAGGGAACGCACCACTCTCAGACAGTGATCCCGCAATAAATGATGCTTTGGCCACGTACTATGCCTATGGAATACGCAATAGCTTTGGTATGGATTTTGATCCGTTGACCGATACCCTGTGGGACACTGAAAATGGGCCAGCCGACTACGATGAAATCAATGTTGTGCAGCCTGGATTTAACAGCGGATGGCAACGGGTCATGGGACCAATAGAGCGAACTGACGATGTACCTGATGACCTGGTCAGCTTTGAAGGCTCTAAATATTCGGATCCCGCGTTCAGCTGGCGGCAGGCAGAGGGAATAACAGACATTGAATTTTTGAATTCAACAAAACTAGGTGACAGGTATTCCTTCAACATCTTTGTCGGCGATATTAACAACGGAAATATCTACTTCTTTACAGTCAACGATGAAAGGGAGGGGATCACTGCTGACGGCGCAGGACTTCAGGACCTTGTCGCGGACAATCGCGACGAGGTCTCAGCCGTAACTTTTGGAACGGGATTTGGCGGAATAACTGATATTGAAACTGGGCCCGATGGCTATCTCTACATTCTTACCTTTGGCGGAGACCTGTATCGCATTGTTCCTGCGCAATAGTATTCGAATGCGAGCCGGGAGTTTATGAAAAAGAACAACCTTAAACTATTATGTAAGAATCATGTTGAACAATCGACTTTGCTGAACAAGCTGCGAGATTTGTTGCAGCCAACGATGGCCAGATTGGGAGCGAGCTTTGCTTCGACAGGGCTATCCGCGAATTTTTGGACTGGTCTTGGGCTGTCCATCGCAATTGCAGCCGGGATAGTGTATGCTTCGCCAGCGCTGGGTCTGCCATGGTATTATGCCGCGGTGGTTGGCGGAATATTGCTGCTTGTTTCTGGATTCCTGGACGTGATTGACGGGAGCGTTGCGCGCGTCACCGGCAAGTCTTCAAAGAAGGGCGCCTTTCTGGATTCGTCATTTGACAAGATTGCCGAATCTGTGGTATTCGTCGGAATAGCCGCCGGTGGATTGGCGCAACCCGTGTGGGTAATCGTAGCGCTTGCAGCGTCTCTTCTTGTGAGCTACTCTAGAGCAAGGGCAGAGTCACTTGGCGTGGAGTTGAAGGGCATCGGAATAGGAGAACGTGCCGAGCGGCTGTTGATAGTTGCGTTGGTAGGAATGGTTCCGCATCCTGAAGCCATGAACTGGGCGATGATAATAGTGGCGGTAGTTGCGGCTATAACGCTTGCGCAGCGCATTGCGTCAACATCAAAGAAACTGTCCTTTACCTGAGTCTTCCGCCCATGCGCCTTTCGGCTTCGGACCGCACCTTGACGATGCCCCTGTGGACGGCGCAAGATACGCAATAGAACTTTACATCAGTCGATTGCGGCGCGTAGAACGTATCAGGATAGGTCTGCCTCAGCTCCTTGGCAAGAGTTGGCTCAATCATGGTGATCCTTCCAGTGACTTTCTTTGCCTTGTCCCGCGGAACCAAAGCACCACACTGGCTGCAATGCACTGTGCCGGAACTGCCCTTGCCACCCTTGGATCTGCCTCTACTTGCTCTCTTCTTTGGCATGGAGCGTTTAGGTCTCTTGCCATCCTTTAAATCTTGTGATGATTCTGTTAACCCAGAGTAAATGCAGGTAGTCAGAAAAATTTGCTCAAAAAGTATATAGCTTAGTTGCGTCGCATTTCAATATACAAGAGGGCTAATGCCGCCAGCTGCGGGACCGCCATCCCAAACTCGCTGCTGTGCGTGCGACCCTTTCTTGTCGCTATCTTATTATTAAAAGCCACTTACAAAAGCAGCAATCTTTGAGAATAGGTATTGCTTCGCATGTTGTGCTAGACACCATCAGGAAAAATGATGGATCGTCGATCGACAGTCTCGGCGGGCCGCCCTGTTACTGCGGGCTGACGAGCAGGCGATTTGGGTTTGAGGTGGCACTTGCCACCAGAATTGGCAGTGATTTTCCCAGCCAGATGGTTGATCTTTTACGACAGAACAAGATCTTCGTCAAAGAGAACCACCGGGATCATCAAAATCCTACGACACGATTCTCTATTTCCACCCAGCAAGACACGCGCATGCTGTCACTCACATCAAAGTGTGGACCCCTGGCGGCCGAAGATATCGAAAAGATGAACGTAGATTGCTGGTTGGCAAGTCCTGTTGTCGACGAAATTTCGACTGAAGTGCTTGCAGCGATCAAAGAGGATGGAGGAACCAGACATTTCTGCATGCTAGACCCGCAGGGATACATGCGAAGCATCGATAGCAATGGTGTCGTGACCCTCAAGGATAGACTGAATCTGGATCTTTCCGGCGTACGCGCCATCAAAGTGGATGAAGATGAGATGAGGGCTCTGACTGGAGGGCTCGGTGGGCTGGAAGGTATGAAGGTCTTGCAGTCAAGGGGAGTCGAATTCGTAGTTTCGACGGTTCATCGGGAGATCCATCTGTTGCACGAAGAGACGCACTACTGGGCGAAAATGAAAGAAATAGATGCGCCGGATTCGACTGGCGCAGGCGACATTTTGTGTGCCGCTTTTTGCTGCAGTTTTGTAAAGGAAAAAGATCCACTTTGGGCACTATGTTTCGGGGCAGGTGCGGTAAGGGCCGCCTTGGAATCAGGACAGAATGGCCTGGACAAGGTGCCTTCGATGGGCAGGATAGAAGAGAACGCCTCTTACTTTTACAACACGATAGGCTTCAAGCAACTCTCTTAGCTTTAGATCTGAGCACCGTTGTGTGTGTTTCGTTCGCCGTGCTCACCTTCAAGGTGTAGGTAGTAGAACGGCTAAGTCAATGCATTCAGAAAAATTCTGGTATCTTTTCTTGATAGCAAACAAAACGATGCGGTACTAACGACCATCGAAGCTAATCGGTCGATAGAAGTGTAGGGCGGTAACAGTATCAATGCTATCAAGTAAATACCAAACACTAATACATGTAAGATTATTGCGGCAAACCAAGACCATCTTTGTTTTTTCAAGATACCAATGCCTGTTATTATGCTGAAAATGAACAACCCACCTTGGGCAAGAAATAGTGAAAAAGTCAGGGTCAGGTATGAAACCGTGTCTAACTGTGGTCTGTCGGGTCTTGGGTACCTGAAAGCAACTTCAAGGGAGTCTCGCGTAAGTCGATCATAAACAGCCTGAATTATGGCAGGCGATAAAGCCAAAAATGTGAGAATCACCAGAAGAATGATAGCAATGGGTCGCCTGCGTGTAGCTGTTTCTGCCGTAACAGCGTTTAGAAAAATGAGCTATTTTAGGCTTAGAGTCATAGCATTAGCATAGGCTGTCTAGCGAGGCAGAAGTATCTGAAAGCGAACAAAGTGATTGTCAGCGTCAGCGCTAGCATCAATGAAAACGAGAGTGTGTCTGAGTGAGACCAAAAAGTTCCATTTTGCCAAGTTAGGCATGCCGTTGAAGGGTTACATTGTGAAGAATGACCAAAGGCGCTTTCCATACTCGCAATCAAGTCGAATGCGAAGCAAGCTACGACCAACACAAAAACTAGCCCTACCTGCAAACTTATCATTATTCGTAGCATGTTCAGATAAGGTTATTGTAGTCGCACTTCGCATCAGAGTCAATGCCAGCGAATCATAAGGTCAGCGTCGCTTGGCAGATTGTATTCACGTTCATACCGATTCTTGATCTGTGGGCATTCTACAGAATCAGAAAATTACAAAAATACGTGCTCTGGGTCATTTTACCAATGATAGCTCTGTCTGTCGCTATCGCTTCGTACTACTTCTATGTCATAACAAAAGAGCTAATAGATGGCGCGTTGAGATATGACAATAGCACTTTAGATTCTAACAATGGCACGCAGGTCGCGGTTTCAAGAGTAGTACCAGCGCAAGGTTCTTTTCGAGAAGTCTCTGACTCTAGTAATATCGTTTTCATTGGCGCAGGCATAGGTTTTCAAGGTCTCTCAATCTATCTCATAATTAGTTGGTCGAGACAGCATAATCGCACTTTTGACACATCCGCTTAATCAACAAGTAAGAAAATCTGAACATACGTTACGGCTCTCTTAGCTTTAAATCCCACCCTGACTTGACCCAGACTGCTGTGAAAGTAGCGCTTTCAGGCGTCGATTCCAGAGACGAGGCCATGCTGTCGAAAGTGAAAAAGACGCTGGAATACCTTAACGTAAAAACTCAAGTCATGAAAGATAATGATTATCACGCGGCAAGAGAAGTGGACCTGGTCCTCGTCGCCGGTGGCGATCGCGGGATCTTGGACTACTTCCACAAGGTAGTTACCGAATCTGCCCCCGTTTTGGGAATCCATGAAACTGATGCTACCGGGTTCCTGGCGCAATTGGAAGTCCGCGATCTAGAGTTCGCTACTTCTCGTCTAAAACGTGGTGACTACTCTGTCGACGAGGTATTCCGCCTTGCCGTCAAGGTTGATGGCCGTCCGATAGATCCGGCTCTAAATGACGTCGCGGTATTTCCCAGCAAGAGCGCGACTCTGATGGAGCACGTGCTTCGGATAGATGGAAAGGACGTATGGCATGACAAGAGCGATGGTGTCATTATCGCGACTCCGACAGGCTCGACGGCGTACTCGATGTCGGCCGGCGGCCCCATGGCAATGCAAAGATCCCAGATCTTTATTGTAGTCTCTGTGAATTCATTGGACAATACCCGCAGGCCACTGGTGGTTCCAAACGACAGCAAGCTGGAAATCGCCGACATTACAAGCCGTTACCACTGCGAGGTAGTTCTGGACGGGGGTCGCAGGCTGCAAGTAAAAACAATGCTGGAATGCTCAAAACACGAATTTCCGGCGAGACTTGTCAGGCTGGCCGGGGACTCATCCGCGGCCGCGCTTATGGCAAAGAAGGTGAAACTTGCAGAGGACATGCTAAAGATGCCTCCAAGCGCCAAGCTCATCCTAAAGACCCTTGAATACGAAGGAGCGCTGAGCCAGAAGGATCTGGCGGCGAGGACTCTTCTGCCGGAGCGAACGATCAGGCTTTCGCTAAGCCACCTCCTGAGCCAGGGCTACGTCAAGAAAAAGACCTCCCTCAGAGATGCCAGACAGAGGATCTACGAGCTGAAACTCTAGCGCCTGGCCGCTGCCTTTACAAACGCGTCAAAAGCCTGTTCGGGCTTGCCGGGCCTGCTGCTGAATTCCGCGTGATATTGCACCGCAAAGTAGAACCTGTGATTTGGTATCTCTAGGATTTCGATGCGCCTGCCACTGTCCGAGCTGGCTGAAAGCACAAGACCCTTCTTTGTGAGCAGGTCGAGATAACGCTGGTTGAATTCGTATCGGTGTCTGTGTCTGCGCTCTATAGTGTTTGACGCGTAGAGCTTCGCTGCTTTTGTGCCGGCTGCAACGGATATCTTGTGGCTGCCCAGACGCATTGTTCCTCCCATGTCATGCACATTTCTCTGTTCAGGCATGAAATCTACGACAGGATTCTTGGTGTGCGGATCGAGCTCGCTTGAATTCGCGTCCGTCAGCCCTCCTGCATGTCTCGCAAATGCAACTATTGCAAGCTGAAATCCAAAACAAATCCCTAGATACGGGATGTCATTTACCCTTGCAAAGTTGGCGGCGTCTATGATGCCTTCACTGCCGCGCTTGCCAAATCCGCCGGGGGCAAGTATCCCGTCAAAGTTCTTGAGCTGGGCCAGGTTCTCTGCGGCTCCGTTCTCGAAGCCTTCGGAATCTATCCACTGGATTTCAATCTTTTTGCCGATGCTTGCACCTGCGTGCGAAAGAGCATGGTAGACGCTCACGTAACTGTCTGGAAGAGTAACGTACTTGCCGACGATTGCGATCTTTACCATCCCGCTTTGATTCGAGAAGGAATCTGCTATAGACTGCCAGTTGCCCCACCGCAGCGCTGGCTTTCTTAGCCCGAGCCGTTCGGTGATTGCGCTGAGCACGCCCTGGGCTTCAAGAACTTCAGGAACCTTGTATATGGAGGGCGCATCGTGGCATGAAATCACGCATTTTTCTTCTACGCTGCCAAAGAGCGAGATTTTGCGCCTGGCGTCAGCGCTCAGTGGCGTTTTGCATCGAACTGCCAGAAGGTCCGGCTGTATTCCTATCCTGCGCAGCTCCTGAACGCTGTGCTGGGTCGGCTTGGTCTTTTGCTCTCCAACTACATCAAGGACCGGAGCCAGAGTAACATGGATAAACAGCGTATTTGAAAGCCCCTGGTCGAGCTCCATCTGCCGGAAGGCCTCGAGAAACGGCAGGCTCTCAATGTCGCCGACTGTGCCTCCGCACTCAACGACCATGATATCAAGACCCTCATCGTCCGCTATCTTGCGCAGCGTTTTCTTTATCGCATCTGTAACATGCGGGATTATTTGCACGCACTGGCCTAGGTACTTGCCTTCGCGTTCTGCTTTTATTACATCCATGTACACCCGGCCGGTCGTAATGTTGTGCTCCTTTGTCATGGGCATGTCTATGAATCGTTCATAGTTTCCGATGTCCATGTCGCATTCTCCGCCGTCGTCTGTGACAAAGACCTCGCCATGCGCGACAGGGTTCATTGTTCCGGCATCATAGTTCACGTAAGGATCGATCTTTACACACGATACTTTGTAGCCGGCAAGCTGGAGCAACTTTGCAGTGGAAGACGTTGTAACACCCTTGCCAAGACCGGACATGACGCCGCCCGTAACGAAAATGAACTTGCATGGTCCGTTTCGCGGCCTGGCCTTTGACTGCACATTAAACTTTGAATGAACACCCTTTTATTCCTTTTCGGGAGCGTGTCGCTATGTTAATAAGAAGAAAATGAGCAATTCATGTCGTATCAGCAAACCATGCAAGAACTCCCTAACATGAAAAAATTGCGAGGGCGAAATGCCATAGAGGCTGCTCATGCTGGCATGAGCGGTGAAGACGAAGCGAGGCTCGAGTCCACGATATCTGGCTTGTACGGAGTATCTCACGACGAAGCAGTGGAAATTCACACAAACTATCATGTCGACAGAATTTTCCTATCACTTTACACGCGCGCGTTGGCTAACGGAATGAAAAAAGAAGCAATCCTGCAACGGTTTCAGGAGCTCGACTTTCTCGGAATCGCACAACAGGTAACGCAAGGCAAAATTGCCGAGCCGGCAGCTGTAGAAGTGTTATTCAGGAGCTTGGCAAAGTTAGAGACCAGGGGAAAAGTTGAAGACAGATACCTGAGTTTCTACGGATAGCGACTCTGATTATTCCATTGGATGCCGCTTGCGTCCGTACACAAAAGGTGTCCTGTTGTTTTCCAGATTGCGCCTGAAGTAGTCAAACAGCACCACAGTCTTTGATACTTCGGCATCCGAGAGGGAAAGCAGTGCTGGATTGAAATAGCTAAGAATTATTCTCCATCCCTTGAGTTGACCGGCCTTGATGTATTGTTCTGGATTGCTATCTACCAGGTGTTCAATGAATTCATTGGTGAAGTAGAATTCGTCTTGACGCTTCGCAACCACGCCGGCAGCCAGCAACTTTCCTACGACTCCTTGTGACAAAGACACTCAGTTTCAGGATGTCTCTGGTAATCATGTTATAACTGCGATATGGTCATTTTGTCTCGTCGAAATGGCAGAACTTGCCTCGGAAGGCTGTATCGATGGAAAATCTGTCTTGCCAACCTGCAAGACTGGAACGGGCGAACTATACTGCTCGCGGTCAGACGTTTCAGGACTGCCCCACGTAGCCGACATCGCGGAGAAAATTGACCAGTTTACTGACGTATGGGTTTTCCATGTTTATGCTGTACATCACGTTGGCATATCTGTTCTGGTTTACCCAGCCCAAACCAACCAGGTCATCCAGGTTGCTCTTGATATCTTCGCGCTTTAGGTGGGTTTTCTTGTGGAGCAGGTATACAGTCGCCATTTTCTGTTCTTCTGCCAGCGCTCTGATTATCTTGATCTTGCCTATGCTCCCGAGACCCGTTTCGATTGTCTTCTTGGCATCCATCCTATTTGCCAGTCCTGACCTTGTCCATCAGCACAGGCTCGAGTTCTGCAAGCGACGCGCCGTGAAGTCCGATCTCCTTGAACGATCTGATGTCAACGAGCTTTCTGACCTTGAGGTCGTCCAGGTAATCCTCAACTTCAACTTTTTTTGCCCCCAGCTGCTCAGCAAGTTCTGACGCGTGAATTCTGACGTCTTTGAGATCAACGTACTGCCTTTTTCTTGCGCGCAGGGCGCGAACAATAGCTATCAGGCTTAGGAGCTGCGGCCGCGACAATTGCTCCAGCTCTTCGGTCGTGATGGATGGGTGTATCTGCCCATGAACCTTCCGGATCTGGTCCAGCGTGATCCTGCCGGTGCCTTGCGACTCGGCAAGGTTTCCTGCGTACAAGAGCAGATCAAGAGCGTATCTGACGTCACCCTTTACCTGCTCTGACGTGGTAATGCTCGCAACCTTGTCAATGATGTCTGACCCGATTGCGCGGGGCATGAACGCCTCGGCACAGCGTTTCTCCAGGATATCGCTTACCTCGCTTATGGTGTATGGCTGAAATTCAAGTGGGATGCGTCCCAGCGTACTCAGCTCGGTGGGATCAAGCCGACTGTAGAATTCCGTGTTCTTTGCGATAAAGACAACGCCTTTGACGTTGGAAGGCCTTTCGGGCTCAAATTCATTCAGCCGGGTAAGGTCATAGATGATGGTGGTATCCTTGCTCGTCTTTATCAGGTAGTCGATCTCGTCCATGATAATAACTGCATAAAGGTTATTGTCGCGCAGGTATCTCAGCAAATATCTTAGCATTTCTTCTGCGCTCAGACCCTGTGCGGGCAACTCCGGCGCCAGACATTCGAGCAGGAACCTATAGATCGCAAACTTGTTTCCTCCCTGCAGCTTTAGATTAATGTATGCCACCCTGAATGCCAGTCTGCGTGCGGAGAAACGCGCCTCGATCATTTTAGAAGACCGAATGACGGTAGAGGTTTTTCCGATCCCGGCAGGTCCGATAACTTGCACGATAGTGAGTGGAAATTTGTCAGGATCCACTTCTGCCTTTGAGAAGCTGTGCGCGACCTGTTCTATCTGCGACTCGCGGTGTGGCAACTCTTCCGGTATGTATCGCGGCGAAAGTTTGGACCGATCGCGGAATATGACACTGTCAGACATCCTAAGTCGTTATTGCTCAATAGTGCGCGACCATCCATATATACGTGAACAGAGTCGCTCGGTGTTTCGGCCGATGCGCCACTTTGAATAGAATTAATATCCGCCGAGATTATCGTAGGCAGAGGATGAACAAGTTCCTGCGCGCCGATTTCAGCATCAAGCGCTTGGCCGAAAATTCTTTCAGGGCCATAGACGATGGCGCGTATGACTTGAAAACCAGCCTCACGCATGATCCCGCAAGCCTCAAGAAAGCCATCTTGTCATGCCCGCACGCCCCACTAATAACAGAAGTAAAGTTTTCCTCTCCCTCTCAGGGACGCATAAGGAAAACTGATGTGCCGACTGAAATCGCAGCCACGATGGTAAAGTCCGGTGCCGTCGCGATATCCGTTCTGACCCAGCCCTATCTCTTTGATGGATCCATGGATTACTTGGTAGCGATTCGCAAAGTAGTCAGTGTGCCGTTATTGATGAAAGATATCATGGTAAGTCGTCTACAGATCGATGCTGCCAGAAAGGCGGGTGCTGATTGCATACTGTTGATAAAGACGCTCTTTGATCGCGACCTGGCGGAGGAAAGCATGGAAAGCCTGTCAGAATACGCGACAAAAAAAGGACTGCATGTTCTGGTAGAGATTCATACTGACGAAGAATTTGCCGAAGTACTAAAGTCAAAGCGTGACCTTGTCGGCATCAACAACAGAAATCTTGATAATCTCAAGGTGGACATTTCAACAACTGAGCGGTTGCTCTCAAGTCATGACAAAGGCAAGAGCACGATAATAAGTGAAAGCGGGATTGCAGCACCGGAAGATATACAGTATCTTCGAAAGGCTGGCGCCGATGCTTTTCTTGTGGGAACAAGCATAATGGAGACGGGAGACATCGCACACAAAGTCCGCGAGCTCTATAATTCGCTCTGATTGCGAATCCCTTAATACCCCTTTTCAGGTAGAGAAAATAATCATTCATGCTGGGCAACTATCCGGTCGGCGGCAAATTCGGAAAGTACGGGGGCAAGTACATCCCAGAAACGCTGGCGCCGGCGATAGAGGAGCTCGAGACTGCCTACAACAAGTACAAAGGCGACAATGATTTTCAGAAGGAACTCTCGTACTATTTGACCGAATATGCTGGCCGTCCCACGCCTCTTTATTTTGCAAAGAATCTTACAAAGCTCGCCGGCGGTGCCAAGATTTTTCTAAAGCGCGAGGACCTGCTTCACGGTGGTGCTCACAAGACTAACAACACTCTTGGGCAGGCACTGCTGGCCAAGCGGATGGGCAAGAAGCGAATCATCGCGGAGACAGGGGCGGGTCAGCATGGTGTTGGGACGGCAATCGCATGTGCAGTGCTCGGACTGGACGCGGAAATATACATGGGTTCAAAAGATGTCGAGCGGCAAAAGCTCAATGTTTTCAGGATGGAGCTTTTAGGGGCAAAAGTCCATTCTGTAGAGTCCGGGAGCAGGACTCTAAAAGACGCCATAAACGAGGCATTCAGAGACTGGATTGCAAACGTCAAGACGACTTATTATCTCATCGGCTCTGTGGTGGGAGCGCATCCGTATCCTATGATGGTAAGAGATTTTCAAAGTGTGATAGGGAGAGAAATAAAACAGCAACTTCAAAACAGCATGGGGCGCCTGCCAAATGCGATCGTGGCGTGCGTCGGCGGCGGAAGCAATGCTATCGGTTCGTTCTATCCTTTCCTGGACGATTCCGGGGTGGAACTATGGGGGGTAGAAGCAGGAGGGCACGGGCTGAATTCAGGCGAGCATTCTGCAACTCTGGCGGCAGGCTCGGAAGGCGTTCTCCATGGCATGCTTACGTATCTCCTGCAGGACGAATATGGCCAAATTACCGAAACACACAGCATTTCCGCCGGCCTTGACTACTCGGGGGTTGGCCCGGAGCACGCGATGCTCAAGGACGTAAAGCGGGCAAAGTATGCGACTGCAACAGACGACGAAGCGGTAAGAGCATTTCTCACTTTGTCGAAACTTGAAGGGATCATACCTGCGCTTGAGCCTTCTCACGCCGTCTCGCATGCCATAAAGCTCGCCGGCAAGATGGATAAGGAAGACATAATCGTCGTCACGCTTTCTGGACGCGGCGATAAAGACGTCCAGGTCGTTCAAGATTATCTGAACAAGAAGGGCAAGGCGGATAGACGACATGCCAGAAAGTAGGATAAAAGCCAAATTCGAAGCACTTGCAAAAAAGGGCGAGGGGGCCCTTATTTGCTACGTGGTTGCGGGTTATCCTGACATCAGGACTTCCGAACGGGTCATCGATTCGTTGGTCGCCGGAGGAGCAGACATGATCGAGATCGGAATACCTTTCTCCGATCCGATTGCTGACGGGCGAACTATACAGGCAGCCTGCAACTATGCGCTTGGGAAAGGCACGAGACCTGAAGATGCAATGCGGGTTGCTCGAAATGTCAGGAAAAAATACCCCGATCTTCCGCTTCTCTTTATGACGTATTCCAACATACTGTTGCGAACAGGCTTTGAAAAATTCATGGCGCGATCAAAGGATTCCGGAATCGACGGCTTTATCATCCCGGACATGCCTGCCGAAGAAGCGCAGCCGTATATCGCGGCGGCATCGGAACTAGATTTGGCGACCGTATTTCTTGCATCGCCAAATACCTCTCCCGAACGGCTTTCGAATATAATACAGAGCACGGCAGGCTTTCTATATCTCGTTTCCGTCTTTGGCATCACAGGAGCTCGCGATTCATTCGAAGATTACACTCGGGATGCCGTCAAGCGTGCAAAAACGGCAGCTAATCACAAGATTCCAGTAGCAGTTGGCTTTGGCATCAGCACTCCAGCGCATGCCAGATACATGATGGCTGCAGGCGCCGATGCAGTAATAGTCGGGAGCGCCATACTGGACAAGATTGGAACAGCAGGCGGCAAGACTGATATGCTCCGCAAAATAGAAAAGTTTGCAAAGTCGATGAAGAGGGCATGCACAAGAAATTGAGTCGATCAACGTTATTGTTTTTGCTTGAATGAAAAATCAATCGCGTTTGCTATGGCAGCACGAGTCCCGAATTATCTGTTGCAAAAAGGATGTTGTTGAGGGTGACCTGGAATTTCTTGCCCCCTTGCTCAACTATTACCTCAAGATCGTCGAGCGAATCAGAAACTTCAGTGTCAGTAATTGATTTGATAGTGACATGAATGGATTCGTGCGATATCAGGGCCTCCATGAAGGGCTCGATTAAGGCAAAACTGCTGATGCCTGCTTTGGCCTCCTTCTCGGACTGTATCATGAGCATGGTATGGTCGTGATAGGTAAAATAAGCCGATGATTGGTCTATGGCACACGCCAACGCGAAATCATTTATCGTCATGGCGCAAAAGAGGCACGATTAGTAGATTAATCTTTTTCACCATAAAGCAGCTTCAGCTCGTCAAAACTCAGCTTCTCTCCTGATTGGAGCTTTTTCCGCGCGGTCTCTATCGCTTTGAACAGTGCGTCGCTGGGCAGGCCGTGACCGTATTCTTCCCGCTGCTTCCTCCTCATTTCGGCCATCGCGTCGAGGCGCGCGTTGATCGCGTCGAACTGCCTTGCCAGTTCATCGTATTCAGTCAAAGACGAGTCGCGCTCACCTGCCATTTTTCTTTTTGAATCGTAGAGTCCATCCAGCGCGCGATTGATTTCGGAAGCCTTTACTCTAATAGAGTCGCGTTCTTCGTTTAGACGCATGATCGAGCTATTGATGTTTGTTGATTCCTGAGTCAGCAGACCCATCTGTTCCCGTATGGTGCGCACAGCCTTGATGGCTTCCTGCTTCATCGAAGCGTCCTTGACCCTTGACAGGATTTCGTTCTTTTCGCGTTCGCTCTTGTAATCCTTGGAATCTACCAGTGCCTGATTTTTCTTTATCGTCTCCTGGAGGTCTTCTTCCTTTTCGGCTGGCAGTCTCGCTTCCATCAAGGAAAGAAAGTTCTTGGACTGCGAGATCTTTTCGCTGACTGCCAACAAGGCCGCGTTGCCAGAGTCGATTTCACCGCGCAATTGTTTTTGCCTGTCTGTCATACCATCGAGAATGCTCCGCTGGTCCCTAATCTCTCCCCCTACCTTGTGGGAATGATTCCTGTCGAGCTCTACGATTCTATCGGTCAACGTCTTGAGCTCGGAAGAAAGTTTGCGTTTGCGCGCAACGAGTTCATCCCAGCCAAGAGCTTCCAGGTCGGGGCGCTCGATGTCAGTGCCAGACAATTTGATAAAGCTAGAATTAGATGATATAAAAATTTACCAACGCTCACAGGAGTACCTAAAGCATCGTTACAGGGAATGGGCCCTAACTTATGTGAAAAACGTCGGAAATGAATATCGTGCTTGACGTAAATCGCAAATCCAAAGGTCACTTTTCCTATGGACGGATGCCGATTTCTGATGTGAT
Source organism: Nitrososphaera sp. (assembly GCA_025449675.1). Taxonomy (GTDB): domain Archaea; phylum Thermoproteota; class Nitrososphaeria; order Nitrososphaerales; family Nitrososphaeraceae; genus Nitrososphaera. The sequence goes on from JANWIX010000036.1 coordinate 50,477, forward strand.
TCCTTCGGGATGTCGTAGCGATTTCGGCAATGGGCATGCGGCGGGACGAAGCTTTGTGCCGGGTTTCAATCTCGTATCGCCTCGTGGAGGTCTTGTTGGAGCGTGATTATCCATCCAGACGTGAAATATTGTCCTACTTTGGACGCAATTCACATTGAAACACGCGGAGAGAGCGCTCTCTAGAGCTATTCTTATATCCAAGCGTGCAAGAGCTACGCCTGTTGGCAACGACGGGATATTGTGTAAAATGCAAAGCAAAGAGGGAAATGAAAGGCGAGAGAGCTGTAGTTATGAAAAACGGGCGTAATGCAATGACCGGAACATGCTCGGTCTGTGGGACCAAGATGTTCAAGATCGGTGGCGGCGGACCGGCGAAAGCAAAGCCCAAGGCCAAATCCGGCAGCAAGAAAAAGTCGAAAGCAAAGAAAAGAAAGTAACGATAACGACGCTGGGGCCTAGGTGATACCTAGGCGCCTTTTTTCTGTTTTTTTCATGTCAGTTATGTCAGATGGCATACCCCCTCCCCCCGCAGTGCGTTACTTGTTATATACCACTGTTAGAAAATATATCGCAGGATGACCGATTCGAAAAATGTGGTAGAACTGGAAATAGAAGACATTGAGGGTATCGGGCCAACCACTGCCCGCAAGATGAAGGAAGCAGGAATAAGCTCTGTAATGGAGCTGGCTACAACTGTGCCGGATGAACTGGCTTCAGACCTAGGTGGCTCGAAGGAAACTGCTGCCGCATTTATCATTGCAGCACAAAAATTGCTAAGGGACAGCGGAGTGCTCGACAATGAATTCACTACTGCAGACGTTGAGCTTGAAAAGAGAAAGGCTTTGCTGCGATGTACCACGGGGGCGAAGGTTCTGGATGAATTGCTGCTCGGCGGTATAGAGACACAGGCTATCACCGAATTCTATGGTGAATTTGGCAGTGGCAAGAGCCAGATATGCCACACATTATGCGTTACATCCCAAATGCCGGTGGAAGCCGGAGGACTGGACGGAGGAGTCATACTGATAGATACAGAAGGCACATTCAGGCCCGAAAGAGTGGATCAGATAGCCAGGGCAAGGGGCATTGATTCAGACGAGATATTGAAGAAGATAGCGATATGCAAGGCGTATAACAGCAGCCACCTTGAGCTTATAATAAAGTCGATGGGCAAGTACATCGATGATTTCAAGGCGAAAATGATAATCATTGACAGCATCATCTCGCTCCATCGGGCCGAGTTCGCTGGCAGGGGAACGCTTGCCGACAGGCAGCAGCGCCTGAACGGCATCATGCACAAGTTGGTGAGAATCGCAGAAATCTACAATGTCGCAATCGTGATAACGAACCAGGTGCAATCGACGCCAGACACGTTCTTTGGTGATCCGACAAAACCTGCAGGCGGAAACATAATTGGGCATGCATCGACATACCGAATATACCTTAGAAAGGCTGGCACCGATAGGATAGCAAAGATGATAGACTCGCCTTATCATCCTTATGACGATGTCAGATTTACTGTAAATGAGAAAGGCATCGACGACACAGATCAGGATGCGCCCAAGAAAAGGTCGTCAAAGGAAAAGGACTCGGAAGAATAGTTTAGAGGAACTTTTTCTCCGCCTCTTTTAGTTTTGTTTCGTCGCCGCTATACTTGATCAGCTGCGATAGTTTATGCTGGGCCTTGCCTGTTCTTATCGAGTCTCGGGCCAGCTCCACCCCTTCTTTGAAATCGCCTGCAACTTTGCCAAGAACAAGGGCGGCAGATGCATTCATGACGACGATGTCTTCCTTCTCTCTTGGCGCCTTGCCGTATATCGTTTGAAGGGTTGCGCTTATCGATTCATTTTTTGAGCTAACAACCAGCTGTTCTGGCTTGGCCAAGGGCATCCCAAGGATCTTGGGGTGCAGGCGCAGCCTTTTGGTCTGGCCGTTGCTGGTCCACAAGACGTCGTTTTCACAGGTGTTTGAGAGCTCGTCAAACCCGTCAGCGGCGTGAACTATCATGGCTTCCTTCACGTGTCCCTGACAAGCCTCAGAAAAAATCTCCATCAAAGCCGGCTCAAAGACACCGATGACCTGGCCCCATATGTTGGTGCACGGATTGCTCAGCGGACCAACTATGTTAAAGACGGTCCTTATCCCGATCGCTTTGCGAGAGCTCGCCACATTCTTCATTGCCGGATGAAAGTTTGGAGCATACAGAAAGCCAATGCCCACTTTTTCGATGCAGGATTTTGTCTTTTCGGGAGTGGAGTTAAGGTCAAGCCCAACCTCTTCAAGGAAATCTGCGCTCCCGCATATGCCCGATACGGATCTATTCCCATGCTTGGCGATTTTCGCTCCCGCAGAGGAGGCAACAACTGCTGCGGCGGTGCTTATGTTAAACGACCTTATCGAGTCACCGCCCGTGCCACAGGTGTCTATTAGTGGTTCCTTTACATTGGGTGTGATTCGTATCGCATGCTTTCGAATAGTTTCAAGTATTGCCCGTATCTCGCCAGCGGTTTCACCCTTCATTGCCAGTGCGACTAGAAACGCAGAAACCGAAGTCTCTGGTGCGGTGCCCTTCAGAATCGCGTCGAATACGAACCTGATCTCACCGTCCGAAAGGTCGGTTCTTGCGACCAGCTTTCTGATCGCCGGGCGCAGGTCCGTAGTAACGCTCATTTCTTCACCATCGAAATAAAGTTCTTCAGAATCTTGCGCCCTTCTCCCGTCAGGACAGATTCGGGATGGAACTGGACACCTTCTATGATGTATTTTTCGTGCTTGATCCCCATTATTTCTCCGTCGTCAAGAGCTCGCGCGGTGACCTTGAGACATGAAGGCACGGTCTTTTTGTCCGCGACAAGGGAATGGTACCTTGTTGCTCTGAATGGATTCTTTACGTCTTCAAATAGCCTGTCTTCGGTGTACTGAATCGGGCTTGTTTTGCCGTGCCTTACCTTTCCTGCATTTATCACCTTGCCCCCAAAGGCATGCACAATCCCCTGGTGCCCAAGGCATACTCCCAGGATAGGCGTCTTGGGACCAAGCTCTGTGATGACATCGGTGCATACTCCGAAATACTTTCTATCTGCCGGATGGCCTGGCCCGGGGGAGATTACTATTGCGTCCGGATTCATGGAAGCAATTTCCTTCAAAGTCAGGCTGTCGTTCCGCTCGACAGTCGGTTCCACATTCATCTCGCCTAGCAGCTGGGCAATATTGTAGACAAACGAATCATAGTTGTCGATTACAAGTACTTTCATGAGAAGAGTTCTCCTAACGGTAGGTAACTAGGCAGAAAATGCTCGAAGTTGCCAAAGAAAACCGCCTCTTTGCATTCTACTCCAAAATTCCAAATGCGTACAGGGTATTTAAGTCTAGTGTGCAGCGTATGTGCTTGAAAATACATACCTCGATATCCATAACATATTTAATGGAAGCGACATATTTCAAAATTGTATATCTTTCGAACAAGTGATTGATTTTGACTAGAGTGTTCATAAACGGATATGGAAACATAGGCAGGCGACTTGCAAGCGCACTCTCTGTCGACAAAGAAATCCAGCTGGTCGGCGTAGCAAAGTACACGATAGACGACAAGGTCAAAGAAGCGCTGGACAATCGGCTTAGCGTCTATGTGCCCAAGGATATGGTGGCCCAGTTCAGAGACAAGGGGTACGGCATTGCCGGCTCTGTTGACGAGGCCGTCAAGCAAAGCGATCTGGTCATTGACGCGGCAAAGGAGGGAGGAGGATACGAGAACAAGAAACAGCTGTACGAACCCATGGGAAAGTCGGCGATATTCCAAGGTGGTGAGGACAGGCACGGGGAAAAGGCAGTTGCAGACATGATCCACAATTCACGCGTAAATTATTCAAAGGCTGCTGGCAAGACTTTTGTTATCCAGGGCAGCTGCAACGTCTCGGGGATGGGAAGAATGATGCAACCCCTGATCGAAAAGTTTGGTGAGCGGATCGTCCGGTATGATGTCCAGCTGATCAGAAGGTGGGCGGATCTGGAAGACACCAAGGCAGTCAAGGATTCTATCGAGTGGGACAGAAACCCCCATCACCAAGACGATGTCAAGGACTTTATTCCGGGCGCAAACCTGTACGTTGACGCGTTCAAGGTGCCCTCAAGGATGATGCACCTCCACCACATGTTCATCCGCTTCAAGGATAAGGCGCCCACAAAAGACGAATTACTGGAATGCTATAAAAATGAATTTGGCGTGGCCATCGTCAGCTCTGCCAAGGGAACAGGAGACGTCAGAAAGAGGGCGATCGAGCTGGGCTTTGCCCATGGCGATACCAACATGGTGCACCTCCACCAGGATATTTTGAGGGTCCAGGATGACACAGTCAAGATAGGATATTCAGACGACCAGACGGGTATGGTGATCCCAGAGAACCACCTGTTGCTCCAGTCGATGCTTTTCAAGCGTTCACGGGAAGAAGCGCTGAAAAGAACGGACAACCTCTTTCAGGTCAGCAAGAAACGCAAGGTGTTAGAGGAAGAATTCAAGTAGCTACCTTGCAGTTCGCGACAACTCTCTTGTGCGCAGCATAGTACGCAAGAATGAGAAGGGCCAGTGCAACCAGCCTGAGTGGGAGCTGATAATTTGACAAGAAACTCGAAGCAGCCACTCCTGCGGCGCCAAATGTGCTCGCAAGGTAAAATCCAACCGAAGAGCAGCCAGCGCACATGCTCGAAACAGTGCCAAGAGTTGAACCGGACAAGACGGATGATTTGTCCGCCTTCAGCTTTGATCTGACCATAAACACGTTCATGCTGACAACAATACCCACCAACGCCGCTGTTATTATCGACAAGATAAATCCAGGTATTGCGTCGTCAGGTATTGGATAGTAAAAGTTAACGATTGGAGAGAAGAAAAGCAGGCCATCAAGCACGTTGAAAACGATCCACATCGCAGCTGCCACCAAAACTGCCAGTACCCAGTATGCTCTGTTTGAGAACACGATTCTAGCCGCCAGCGTTGACCCCGATGTAAATCCCATTAACTTGATCTCCAGCGCAGCGTTCACTAGAGAATAGCGCGTTTATTATCTCTTGGTTCTAACGTGAATGGAACGCCTGGGACTGTTAGCCGTAGCATATGTCAGACTAGTATGTCCGGGTAAGTTCCATACGGTGCGTCTTGACGCTTGACTTGTCAATCAACCCAAAAAGTGTCATGCAGTTCGGATCCTTCGCGGCGATCTTGGCTGCCTGGTCGGCATCAGCGCGGCTTCGCCATTTTACGATGTCAACCCAGTTCAATCCGTCCGGAGTCCGCACGAGTTCTCTATGAACAAACCCCCTTGACCTGTTCAGGAACGACTGCACGTTGTCCGATGCCTTCAGAAAGGTCTCCTCATCTACTCCTCTTGCTATCTTGAAATGAACAAGATCAACAGCTGTGCTTTCCATGATATGTTCACGGCGATTTCTCGGTATAAAAGAACAGAGGTGTACTGGGAACCTACAGCAGGTAGGAGAAGGCTTCAAATAGCGTGCATGCTCATGTCAGGTATCGCATGGCACAATTGCAGACGGGAAAGGAATGCGCTCTGTGTGGAACCAGATTGCCTGTAGGTAGCGAAGTAAGCATATGCAGCGAGTGCATGAAATGTGCGGACTGTTGCGTTGGTCTTGAGAAACTGAAGGACTAGCTATTCTACCATCTTTAGCGTGTCAGTTATTGTTACTATGCCAATAACGTTCGCTCTTTCGCTCACCAGTATGCACTTGGCGAAACGCACCAGAGGGATCAGCGCCTTGGCAGGAGTCGAAGTATCCACAATCGGAGGAGGGGGCTCCATCATCTGGAAAGCGGGAACGTTGCGGAGTTCCTTTTCTTCCTTTTCCACCATTATCTTTGCCAGTCCGTCCTCAGTCAGAATGCCGACCACCTTTGAAGAATCAAAGACAGGTATCTGGCTTATCGAATTTTTCCTCATTATATCTATGGCAGAATGGAGCTTTTGGTCCTTCTGCACCGATATCAGGTTACGGCTGCAGATATCTCCTGCCTTCATCGACGTTCGCCCTTCCAGAGAACCGAGAATCTCAAAGATCTTTCTTGCGGTTTCATAGCTCGGCTTGCATCGGCCAGATTCGATCTGGTTTATCATCGACGTGCTTACTCCGGTGAGTGTCGCCAGTTTTCTCTGGGTTATTCCAAGTCTGATCCTTGCCTGCTTGATGTACTCCAATCGCGGGAGCATGGCGAATCTAATTCCCCATTTCCTATACTTATATAAGCTTGTGAAAAATGGCTGCGCGCTCTGCTGTTCTTGTTACCGTCGAATCCTCCGACACCTCTGAAGCCATGAACCAGTAAGCTCGACTATTTCCTGCGGAAATTCACGCTCTATATCCTTATATTATGTGCGGGAGATTTTTTTCTTTGCCATGGTTAATGCCAACGCGAGCACCAAATGGGATTCGGTTCGAAGATACAAGTTAACCAGAATGATAAACGAATTGGCG
>JANWIX010000037.1 GCA_025449675.1 Nitrososphaera sp.
GACAAACAGCTACAGAGGAAGCCTGAATGGAATCGAGCTCCCAGCCGAGTCGATACAGATTGACGACTACACATCTGAAGAGAACCGCATCGTACATTTTGTCATATCAAACACCCGGCTGCTGCGCTTAGCCGACTCTGTGGAAGAGGGATCCGACGTGGCTTTGTTCACGCTGCGACCTGCCGAGAAGCCTAAATTTCCGCTTGACTTTCTCTCGGCACCGACAGAAAAATACCTGCTCCAGATGTCATGGGGACCTGAAGTGATCGAAACAGGGACACCCATAACGTTTGTCATGAACCTCCAGGACCCGCTTACAGGCGACCTGATGCGACATTCATCCTTTGATTTTATGCTTACTCAGGGTGGAAATGAAATTCATAGGAAACACCTAACTTCAGAACTGGGCACTTTTTCCCACCAGTATACCTTTTCCCAGCAGGGCAGCGCAACACTGTCAGCAGCCAGCATTAACGGCGAAGGCGAAGGTGCGGAAATAGAGCTTTTTGTTCTTCAAGGTAGCAGTTCGCCTCCTCCGCCGATAGAGCAACCGTCAGGGTGTCTTATTGCAACCGCGGCATTCGGATCTGAACTGACACCCCAGGTGCAGTACCTGCGGAACTTTCGCGAGCAGTACATACTTTCAACTGCATCGGGGTCCGCATTCATCAGCGCCTTCAACTCTATTTACTATTCGTTCAGCCCCCAGATTGCTGATTATGAGAGGGAACAGCCATGGCTTCAGAATGTTGTCAAGGCAGGCCTGTACCCATTGTTTGGCATGCTTATCGCCTCCGAGCGCGCATATTCTGCATTTGGCGGCGAGGCAGGCGCGATCGTGGCAGGAGCCTTTGCAAGCTCTATGATAGGCTCGTTATATCTTCTTCCCGCGGGTATCGCTCTAAGCAAGAAGGTCAGAGCAAAGTTATTGCTGGTGATCGTGGGAGCCGCAGCGTCATTTCTGATAGCAACTGTTGCTTTGGCTCCATCTGTGCTGCCGTTAAGTACTTCCGCGTTCGTTCTGGCGATTGCCGGCTCATCGGCAATACTTGCCGCAAAAGCTGTCCTTGCAATCAAAAGACGCTTCTATGACTAGGTCACAACCGCTGCAAGCTTGCCTTTTCGCTTTGCCATCTTGATCTCGCGCGCTATTCTCCTTCCCATGCTCACCGGCTCGTCATAGAGCAGGTCGGAATAGGGGGAACCGTCAATGTAAAGGTTGGTCCCCGCAACTATTCGTGCAGAAAACTCAAAGGTTGTAAATCTGCCCTCGCTATCATATACTCCCTCTAGGCAGAAAGGACCTGTCATGCCCGGAGCCACTAGACGCTCCGAAGCTTTCACAAAACTTTCGCCCATCTTGTAGACTTCATCGAGCAGGGATTCCCGCAGAACCAAAGGCAGGTTTCCTATGACATTGTATGACGGCTCGGCTCCGGCACCCAGCTGCTGCTTTGCAGGGATCCTGCCCAGGCCATCGATATCTGATTCGTACCTTCTGTCTATCCCCAGCAGTTCGAGGCTCTTGCTCAGGGGTGAGTAGAAATATTGAAGGTATACCGGCACTCCTCTGATGAATTCCTGTATGTAAAGATCGTTTTCGCCCTGTATCGCCTTCTGCTCGACGAGTCGCCGCGCTCCTTCCTCAAAGCTTTCGCGGTCCCATGCCAAATAGTAGCCCCTGCCGCCTGCAGCTCCATGCAGCTTTACGATGCATAGTCCGTTGATTTCATTCTTTGACCTGACCGACCCAGGTGTCCTCAAACCCGCTTCGCGCATCAGTTTTTCCTTCATTCCTCTGCTGGCCTCCCAGCGCAGGATCCACTTGTTGCCAAACATTGGCACCTTGATACTCTCGATTTCTTCGCTTGACATCTGGGAAATTAGCGTGCCATGCGGGATCAGAATTGCATTCTTTTTTTTCAGCTTCGTGGCTACTGAATTTTCCAGGATCTGCGAAAATACATCCACTTCGATTATTTCGTCAATGAATGGAAAGCGCTGGTACAGGTCAAGGCGCTTCTTTTCTGACACGAGAATAGTGCGAAAGCCTTCGTCCTTTGCTCCCTTTAGAACCTGCAGCGCGCAGTGCGACCCGAGTGTAGCTATCGTGACCTTGGCGCCTGCCGCGATCCCAGCCATTACGATGAAAAGGTTGTTTCGGGGAGGTTAAAATCCTTCTTGCGATTGAAGCCACATTTATAGCCGCTCAGGATCAGGGCTTCTGTGCATGACTCGCCATAGATTTCACTTAGCTTTTTGACAACCTCAAATTGTTTTGGTTCATCAATAGACATTTCCAGTTCATAAAATATTAACCCTTGTTGCTTCTGAGTATTGATTATTGCTCGAATTAGAACTGCACCTGCATCGAGAAGTTTAGTAATTCTATATTCTACCATTCTCGGAGTAATGGACAAAAATTCAGAAAGATCCTTAAGCTTGGACAAAGCGTCATATCTTAGCTTTTGAATTATTTGCCAGTCTAACTTGTCTGGGAGCGTAGGGGATCCTTTCAGCAAACGCTTTCCTAAAACTATCTTACTCAGTTCGAATCTATTCGCTAATTTGGCCGCCGCATCTTCTATCTGTTCAGATGAGGCACCCGCGATGCCAACAGAAATAACTTTGCCCAAATAGTCAATTGCCTCGGTAATGTAGGGAACTCCCGGAAGGTCCTCTATAACTCTATATTTCGTTACAATATTTACAGCCTCGAATCTATACGAACTAATACAATTCAGATTAAATAATGCCAAGTCGGGCATTGCTTGATAGTATTTTATGAACCCGTCGTCTTCCATCTTCTTTACCCTAACTCGAATTGTCTTCTCGTCCAATCCCAGTTTTCTACCTATAGCAATTGGACTAACGCGCCTATCTGTGAATGATTCATAATCTAGACCCTTGAACGCCATTTCACAAAAGATCCTAACATCTTTGGCATCCATACAATTACCCACCTCACCTAGGCCGGAAGCCTGAAAGCTTGCAAATAAGTTTAGCTACAAAAGGCCCCCCTAGCGCACTGAGTATTTCGTTGCTCTTGAGGCACCGGTACCCGTATTTTGTAGAATACGGGTGTCACGTTCCCATTCGATTATTCGTATGAAGTTGTGAACGGGTTTTGCCATTTGATTGACAATGTATAGTTCCTTCAGCCGAAGCAAACATAATTGCGGGCGTTTTTCAGTATTTAGTGCCATCACCATCTGGTTATGTAGATAACGGGTATTGCGTTCCCCTGTATGTTTTATAGTACGGACCCTATGAAAAACCATGACAGAAAAACACTGGAAGCTCGAAGGGGACTATTTTGAGGCGTGCAATTGCGACATCGTGTGTCCATGTGTATATCTGGGAAATCCAGATCAAGGCGAATGTGATGTAATTGTTGCTTGGCACATCCAGAAGGGTCACTTCGATAGTACATCTTTGGATGGACTAAACGTAGTTGCTGTCTTCCATACCCCTGGCAACATGTTTACAGGGCCAAAGTGGAAGGCAGCTCTGTATTTGGATGAAAAAGCAAATAAAGAACAAGCAGATGCACTTGGCAAGATATACTCCGGTCAGGTAGGAGGCTTTTTCGGAGTTGTAGCGGGATTGATCGGAGAAATTGCGGGCGTTAGTTCGGTACCAATTAAGTTTGAGGTAGATGGCAAGAGAAGAAGTCTGCGGGTTCCATCTGCAATTGACCTTACCATTGAAGGCATCGAGGGCGCGGATAAGACTAAAGAATCGACAGTCAGTAATGCGCCAATGCTCGTAGCACCCGGCTTTGCGGCGGTGGTTGCAAAGTCTACAAAGAATAGCTATAGCGACCATGGAATGCATTGGGACAACTCGGGCAAAAACGGGTTCTACTCTAGATTTGCATACTCTCCATGATTAGATTTCTTTTTCGATACTATAATCCCGATCTCTTTCCGCCGCACTTCTTGTTCTTGAATGATGGACAGCCTGATTACTTGAGTTTAATTCTTTTTGACTAACTAGGTTAACACAACTAGTTATTGTGTAAGGTTAAATTAACCTACTCGGTACAAGCACTGATTAATTGGACGAAGTGCTGGAAGAACAAGATCTTGGCCACTGGAGACGAACACATTACTCCTCCGAAATACTGGCTTCTGCTGCCGATGAAAGCGCGGAAGTTATCGTGATGGGCTGGGTCTCAAGTGTCCGGGACCACGGGAATATCCAGTTTATCATCCTAAAGGATGCGTACGGGGAAATTCAGGTCACCGCAAAGAAAGGCGAATGCTCCGACTCGCTTTTCCAGATGGCAAAGGAGGTCAAGGAGCACAGTTCGATAGCGGTTAGAGGAAAAGCAAGGCCACAAGAAAAGGCGCCAAACGGGGCAGAGCTGGTGCCTACCGAGCTCAAAGCATTTTCGATAGCAACGAAAGCATCACCATTCATGGTGCAGGAAAAGATATCTTCGGTTGGCATTGATACACGCCTTGACCTGCGAGCCGTCGATCTCAGGCGTAGCTACCTGGTCTCGGTATTTCGCATACGCCAGACCGTCCTCGCCTCGATAAGGGAATTCCTCGTTAGGCAAGGGTTCATCGAAGTGAACACCCCAAAGATGATAGCGACTGCAACAGAGGGTGGAGCCGCGCTTTTTCCGATTTTTTACTATGACAGAGAAGCATTTCTCGCGCAAAGCCCGCAGTTGTACAAGGAGCAACTGACAATGGCTTTCGAAAGCGTTTACGAGATCGGGCCGATTTTCAGGGCAGAACCATCACGCACCAACCGACACCTCTCTGAAGCGGTGTCAATTGATGTCGAGCGGGCGTTTGTAGATTACAACGATGCAATGTCGCTTCTCGAACGCATGATAGTCCACGTAATAGAATCGATCAAAGAGCGGAACCAGCAAGACCTGAAATTCATGGAACTTCAGATGCCGGCGGTAGAGTTACCGTTTCCAAAGTATTCCTATTCAGATCTTGTTGACAAATTGCAGGAGGCCGGCGAGCGTGTCCAGTGGGGCGATGACATCGCGCCGCAGACGATGAAGAACCTGCAGGACGAAAGGCTCAATGGGTTTTACTTTATTATCGACTGGCCGACTTCGACAAAGCCGTTCTATGTAAAGCCCTCAACCATAGAGTCTGGCAGAACCTGTGAATCATTTGATCTGATGTTTGGACCGCTCGAAATGTCCTCGGGCAGCACGAGAATCAACAGAAAGGATCAACTAGTGGAAAGGATGACAAAGCAGGGTCTAAAGCCTCAGGCTTTTGACTACCACCTCAGAGTATTCGATTATGGCGTTCCACCGCACGCCGGCTTTGGCCTGGGGCTGGAAAGACTCATGATGGCGCTGACAAAGCTCGAGAACATACGCGATGCAACCCTGTATCCAAGGGACATTGACAGGCTGGCTCCGTAGCATGGCCGTAACAAAAGACCAGGTAAAGCATCTGGGCTGGCTATCTAGGATCGAGCTGTCTGACGACGAGCTCGCCCTATACGCTGGTCAGATCGAGACCATAATAAAATACCTTGACAAGCTGGACACGGTCCCGCTTCAAGAGGTCAAGCCAGTTGTCGCAAGCAAGAAATTCTCGGATCTTCGCGATGACGTAGCCGTTGAATTCGAGGCGGACCCGCTGGGGACATCGTACAGAAAGGAAGGGTTTGTAAAGGGTCCAAGGATGGTCTAGATTGGAACTCTTTCGGCTCGATGCCATGCAGGTGGCCGACGGCATAAAGAAAAGAGAATTTTCAGCCGAAGAGTACATACAGCAACTTTTGGAAAGGATTGACAGGGTAGAGCCGAAAGTCAATGCCTTTATCACGATAAACCGCAAAGAAGCGATCGATAAGGCGCGCTCTATAGACAAAAAAGTGAGGGATGGAGAGCCGGTTGGGCCGCTTGCCGGAGTAGCAGTCAGCGTAAAGGACAACATATGCGTCAAGGGAATAAGGACCACATGCGCCTCAAAAATGCTTGAAAATTATGTTCCGCCATATAGCGCGACGGTAGTGATAAGGCTAGACGACGCGGGAGCGATAGTGATAGGCAAGGCGAACCTTGACGAGTTTGCGATGGGCACCACGACAGAGTTCAGCAAGCATGGGGCTACAAGAAATCCATGGGACATCAGCAGGGTTCCAGGAGGATCATCGGGAGGCAGCGCGGCAAGCGTTGCTTCCCTAGAGTGCGCGGTCTCGCTTGGCTCCGACACGGGAGGTTCTGTAAGGTGTCCTGCGAGCTTTTGTTCGGTGATCGGGATAAAGCCCACCTACGGTCTAGTAAGCAGGTACGGGCTGGTGTCCTACGCCAACAGCCTAGAACAAATAGGTCCCGCTGGCAGGACCGTGGCCGATGTCACCGCGGTAATGAACGCGATAGCGGGAAGTGACAGAAATGATCACACGACTTTGGACATGAAGCCTGACTATTCTAGCAGAGTTCCTGACAGGCGATTCCGAATAGGAATAGTAAAGGAGTTTCTCAGCGGCGCAGACCCCGAAGTTGCAAAGGTGGTCTACAACGCTGCAGACATCCTGACAAAGCAGGGATGCAAGTGCGAAGAAGTAAGCCTAGGATCGGTCGAGTACGCACTTGCCTCATACTACACGATAGCGATGGCCGAAGCCAGCAGCAACCTGGCAAGGTACGACAATGTCCGCTACGGCTTTGAGATGAGCTCCGAGGGCTATGAGTGGAACTCGTACTATGCCAAGGTACGGAGCAACTTTGGCGAGGAAGTGAAAAGGAGGATCATAGTCGGCTCGTACGTTCTGTCTTCCGGCTACTACGGGAAATACTACCTGAAGGCCCAACAGGTCAGATCTATCCTGAAGCAAGAGCTAAAGTCGCTTTTCAAAACATATGATCTGCTGATGGGACCTACGATGCCAATCCTTCCATTCAAGATGGGCGAAAAGATTGATGACCCGATAAAGATGTACTTGGTGGATATCGATACTGTAGTGGCCAACCTCGCAGGCACGCCGGCGATCTCGATTCCTGGAGGATTCTCCGGGGGCCTCCCCGTCGGCCTGCAACTAATGGCAGACGAGTTTCAGGAACAGACGATGCTAGACGCGGCTTCTCTGTTCGAGAGCGTTACACATGTGCAGAGGAGCCCAGATCTTTGATGGAAACAAAGATCGGCCTTGAAATCCATTGCCAGCTGACTGGCGCAAAGAGCAAGCTGTTTTGTTCTTGCAGCTGCGAGTACAGAGGAAAAGAAGCGAATTCTAACATCTGCCCCACGTGTGCCGGTCTGCCGGGGACGCTTCCGCTGCTTAGCCGAAGGGCGGTGGAACTTGCCGGCATGATCTCTGCCGCTCTTGGCTGTACCGTCCCAGAAGAAATCGCCTTCTATCGCAAGAATTACTTTTACCCTGATCTTCCAAAGAATTTTCAGCTGACGCAGTACAACGCCTATGGCATAACTAGCATGGGAGTTGACGGAATCATGCAATACGGTGACGGCAAGAGCGCGAGAATAAGGCGAGTGCAGCTCGAGGAAGACCCAGGGAGGCTGGTGTATGAGGGCAGCATGGAGACAAGCCCTTACGCACTGATCGACTACAACAGAGCTGGAGTCCCGCTCGTGGAGATCGTGACTGAACCTGATTTCGCAGATCCAAAAGACGTGCGGCTATTTCTGGACAAGGTAACGTCGCTGATCGAGCACCTTGGAGTATGCGACACCCGGCTCGAAGGGTCGGTGCGATGTGACGCGAACGTTTCGGTAGGCGGCGGCAACAGGGTTGAAATCAAGAACGTAAGCTCGTTTGCCGATGTAGAAAAGGCGCTTCGATACGAAATAACTCGCCAGAATTCTATGGCATCGAGAGATATCGAGATCAAATCGGAAACCCGGCATTGGGATGACGCAAGAAAGCTCACAAAGGAGTCAAGGACAAAGGAAGAGGAACAGGATTACCGTTACTTTCCAGAGCCTGATGTCCCATCAATAGTGCTTGGCAGCGAATTCCCTTCTCTTGTCAGTAGGTCCATGCCGGAGCTCCCTGACAAGAGAAAAGAGCGATTTATCTCAAAGCATGGCCTTTCTCCGCATGTTGCGCAGGTCCTTATCGACAACAAAGAGCTTGCAGACTTTTTCGAAACTGCCATGTCGGCGCATTATTTGCCAAGAGAAATAGCGAACTGGATAGTCAACGACCTGATGGGATTTGTTGATGAACAACAAAAGGAGGAGAGATCTATTCTTGCGGGACTCAAAGTTACCCCGGGGCATATCGCAGAGCTTGCAAGGCTGGTTGATGAAGGGACTATTAACAGATCAATCGCGCAGCAGGTGCTGGCTCAGGCAGTGAAAACAGGAGAGATGCCATCTCAAGTTGTCAGGAAAACACATTCGTCAAGGATAGATGACTCTGACGAACTGGGGCGAGTGGTAGACTCGGTATTCAAAGCTGAGCAGAGCGCTGTGCAGGACGCCAAGAGTAACGCCAATGCAGCCAACTTCTTGCTGGGTAAGGTCATGGCGGCGACAAAGGGCAGGGCCGATCCAAAGGCCGCGCTTGAGCTCATACACAAGAAGTTGGCAGAGCAATCATGAAGGTTGCGTTTAACTCCTGTCTTAGTTCTGTTGCAAAGTCGGCTGATTTGCTATTGTGTTGCATTTCGACCGATGACTAGGATTTGATCACGGATAGAGATGATGAACTCGCTTTGCCTACTTGGATGTTCATCGTGAAGGATTTACCGATGTCGGTTGCATTAATGCCTGCGGGATTTGCTAGTTTTGTTGTGTGCCAGCGGAAGCTAGTGACTTGTTGACCTGGAAGGCATCATCGCTTCTAGACGGGATGCTGCCACAAGCCCCACCTCGCTTACTGCAAGCGCAGCCCCAAGAAACGATAGAAAACCCTCTGCTTCATGAGAGCAATTGTCCGCAAGAGATGGGAAATTGGGGCACGGGCTACCGATTACGACAGGCAAGCTAAACCCAAGCAGGATCGCTGACATTGAGATCAATGTGGCGCCGATAAGCACTTGGGCTTTCACAGAGCTAAATACAAAACAGCGCTTTTTAAACATAACATTAGACATTCCTCCCTTGATGGGACGGAGTCATTCTTTGCTCAGATCGATCTATTAACGAAGCAAGGGGTTTTGTTCTATATGATTCCTACCATTGTCCTGACTCTTCTCGGTGCGAGCTACATTCACAGTCTGCTGAGCAGACATTATTTCTTCACAGAGATCTTGCCAAGCTGCGCGAGCAATGCCGCAAGCTGAATTTCGGGATGGGCCCCGACAGCGAGCCTGTAGTCGTATTCGGCCATAAGAGAAGCGAATTCCTCAGGCTTTTCGATCTTCATGTCGTATGCCTCCTGGTTCGCATATTTCATAAAATCCGTTTCCGACATGCCGTAAACCATTGTCAGTTCTAGCAATTTTGCGCGAGCTTCATTAAATTTGCCCGATAGCGCGAGCCTCAGGACATCGCCAACCTTTGACCTGCCAGAGAGTCCGACTGCTGCAATCACGTTGGCTGACGTCACGGACCCCATTCCAGATGATGCCTGCATTATGTTGATTGAATGGCGGAGATCGCCGCCCGTCGCTTCGTAGATCTGGGCAACGGCTTTTTCTTCGTACTTTATCTTTTCTTTTTCGCAGATCGTTTTCAAGTGTCCAACAATGTCTTCCTTTGGCAGCCTTGTGAAGCGGAAAACCACACATCTGCTCTGAATCGGTTCAATAATCTGGGAAAGATAATTGCAGATGATGATAAAGCGAGTCGTCTTGGAACTGTCCTCTATTATGCGCCTCAGCGCAGTTTGCGCCTCTGAGGTCATCTCGTCAGCCTCGTCGAGAATGATTATCTTTGGCTTGCCAAACTCTTTGTCTGTAGCAAGCTTTATCGACGCGGCAAATTCCTTTACCCGTTCGCGGACCATCCGGATACCACGATCGTCCGACGCGTTTAATTCGAGCGTGTTTTTTCTCCAGTCTTCGCCAAGAAGTTCCATCGCTATGCAAAGCGCTGTCGTTGTCTTGCCTACGCCAGCTGGGCCAGCAAAGAGCATGTGCGGAATGTCTGGAGTCTTGATAAGATTGCTGATCCCTTTGATGATCTCTTTCTGGTCAACTATTTCGCCTAGTTTTTTTGGCCTGTATTTTTCGGTCCACATGAGGTTGGCCAGATCGCTTTTCTTGGTTGCCGACATAGGTTTGAGACTTTTGTTTTCGCGCGAGTTATTAAAGCATTAATAGCTTTCCTCCCGTGAGGTTGGCCAGTTTTCAGCTGTAGCTAGCTCGGAGCTTAACAAAAGCTGCCCTGACAAAAGATATAACGGAAGGAGACCCCATACAGTTTACCCAAAATGACTGACGGTCCCCGCGCAGAGCCTAGGATAGAAGCTGTCCAAAACATCTACCAGATAGGATACATGGCGGAGGAAGTGAGGGTGTCATACAGAAAGGATGTCCAGATGACGGTGGGCAATCTCGCAATAGAAGCCAAAGAGGGCGACATGTCATCGCTTCCGCGCTGGGTCGCAAAGATCCTTTCAGAGCAGGGAGCTGTCGAAATCCAGAACAACGACATCGCAGGGTACGTCTCAAAGGCAATGAACAGGGAGCGCATAGCCAGGCCGCATGATCTTTCAGGGATAGATCTAGATTTTTACGTAAGGGTTAACGACTACCTTGAGGGTCTCCGCGAAAGAGAAAGAGAGAATCTGGTCGTTTCCCTTAATACTTTCGTCGCATCGAGGCTTGAAAAGATAGTCAAACTGGCAGCAGCCACGCCGCTTTCGCCAGAACTCGAAGCCAGGCTCTCTGCAGAGGAAAAGGAACTCTACTTGCTAATTAACAGTGCTTCGTTGAAGTTCAGAAAGGGAGTCCTGAAAAAGTTTGGCTGAGCAGCAGACAGCCGCTGCGCTTGCAGACCAGCTCGTGGGTTTTCTGAAGTCATTCAAGGACAGGGATGGTAATTACAAGTACTTTGAACGGATAAACGACATGATGGCCACAAACGCGGTATCGCTTGTGGTCGACTATATCGATCTTGACTCCTACAATCCGGATTTGGCGAAGGAAATCACGCACAAGCCTGATGAATATCTCGAAGCTTTTGGCGAGGCTGTGCTTTCTGTGCTCCGGGAGATCCACTCTGATTACGAGCAGGAAATTCGAGAAAAGATTCGAGTAAGGATAGGAAATTACACGGTTCAAAAGGGCCTGAGGGAAATAAATGCAGATCTCATAGACAAGCTCGTGGGCGTTTCCGGCATGGTCGTGAGGTCATCAGAGATCAAGCCGCTGGCAAAGAAAGTTGCCTATAATTGCGCAAACTGCGGCGAGCTTTTCGACGCCCGGCTCAAAGGGTTGCTACTTGCGAAACCCCAGAAATGCCCCAAATGCGGCGAGAGGGAATTCGAAATGGATCCAGAACATAGCATCTTTATAGACTTTCAGATGGTGCGCCTTCAAGAGTTGCCCGAAGATCTTCCGGCAGGACAGCTGCCGCATTACGTCGAAGTAACGGTGATGGGAGATCTCGTGGACCAATGCCGACCAGGGGACAGGATAATGCTTACTGGCATCATCAGGATCGAGCAGGAGCAGCTTGCCCCGCAGGCAAAGACCAGCCTGTTCAGGCTCAGAATGGAAGGCAACAACATCGAATACCTAGGGGGTAGAGCCGGAAACAAAGATACTAGATCTGCAGAGAGGATAATGATAAGCGCGGAAGACGAAAAACAGATTCGGACTATTTCTACCAAGCCGGATGCCTACCAAAAGCTGGTCGCTTCCTTTGCCCCGCACATTTACGGACACTGGGAGATAAAGGAATCAATACTTCTTTTGATAGTAGGGTCAGTTACGAAAAAGCTGGATGACGGATCAACTAGGAGGGGTGACATCAACGTGCTCCTTGTTGGGGACCCCGGTTGCCTTCTCGAGTCAACTAGGGTAATTCTGGCAGACGGCGGAATTGTCGAGCTGGGTTCATTGGGGAGAAAACACCTAGAAAACCTGAATATTAGGCTGTTGAACGACGTGGGATTTGATACTGCGACCGTTTTCCACAAATACCCAAAACAAAAAGTCATCGAGATTATTACCGAGACTGGAAAGAGCATCATTGGCACACATAATCACCCATTGATGACAAGGCAAGGTTGGAAGAGGCTTGACGAGATGAGGGTCGGAACCGAACTGAAGATGATAACACACATCCCTTGTAGCATAACCGATTACGCTCCCTCACGGTTCAGAATTGTTACAAAGACGAGATACCGCGGCAAGGCACCAAGTGTCGTGGACGAAAAACTCGCCGCGTTCATGGGATTTCTTACCGGCGACGGCTGGTGCAGATCAAACGGTTATCGCATTGGGTTCATAGTTTCGCAAAAAGAAGAGGAACTTCTCAAGCCCCTTCTCCAGATGGGTGAAGAGCTGTTCGGGCTACAAGCCCGTCTGACAAAGAAAGGCTATGGGGGCCAAATCATTATGATGAACGACGGCCGGCAGTTTACGCGAACGATGTACGTCAATAATGTTGAATACAATTCTAAGAACCTGGCAGAGACGTTTTCATTCTTGAAGGAAAAGCGGGTTCCTGAATCAATTTTCGTCTCCCCAAACAATGTGGTTGCCTCGTACTTGAAGTGGCTTTTCGAAGCTGATGGCACGGTTTTTAGCAAGGGAAGAGGTCGCCGCGGCGTACAGCTCAAATCAAGAACTGTTGGACTACTTCGTGACGTTCAATTGTTGCTGCTTAGATTCGGAATACATTCGCGGATAATCATTCACGGCACCGGCAACAACCTAGTGATCAGACGAGGACCGGCGATTGTAAAGTATGCCCGCAATATCGGCTTCGTGTCTAGAACGAAGCAGGAAAGGCTCAGCGACGCCGTAAAATGGGCACTAGAGTTTCGGCGCAACAAGACACATGATGAAGAATTTGAAAAGGTGGTAAAGGTGATCTTTCGCTCAGAACCTGAAGATGTGTACGATGTGGAGATCCCCTCGTCGCACAAATTCATTGCGAATGGAATCGTTTCTCATAACACGGCCAAATCCGAAATGCTAAAGTTCGCCGCAAAAATCGCCCCCCGGGGGCTTTATACTTCTGGAAGAGGATCCACGGCTGCCGGCCTTACCGCGGCAGTTATCAGGGACAAGTCAGGAATAATGATGCTCGAGGCAGGCGCTGTGGTTTTGGGCGATCAAGGGCTCGTTTGCATTGACGAATTTGACAAGCTAAGGCAAGAGGATCGCTCGGCTCTGCACGAAGTGATGGAGCAGCAGACGTGTTCGGTCGCAAAGGGCGGTATTGTGGCAACACTTAACGCCAGAACTTCTATCCTGTCTGCCGCAAACCCAATGTACGGCAAGTATGATCCGTACAAGAATATCACTGAAAACGTTAACCTTCCAGTTCCCCTACTGACGAGATTCGATCTGATATTCATTGTACGAGATCTTCCTGAAAAAGAGAAAGACAACTTGATTGCAAGCCATATTCTAGAGATTCACAAGGACTCTGAACATGCTGCCAAACCAGCCATAGAAATCGATCTCTATAGCAAGTATCTCTCCTACGCCAAGCAGCTAGAACCCCGGCTCACGCAGGAAGCAGTTGACCTGATCCGCAACTATTACATGGACATGAGGAAGGTAGAGTCAGAAGGCATGATAACAGTCACCCCGAGGCAGCTGGAAGGTCTGGTCAGGCTCGCAACAGCGCGGGCGAGACTGCTCCTGAAGGACAAGGTAGAGGCTGACGATGCCACCCGGGCTATTTATCTGGTGGAGCAGATGCTCAGAACCGCAGGAGTCGATGTCAATACCGGCAAGATGGATGTCGGAGTGCTATATGGCAAGCCTCAGAGCGAGACTTCAAAGTCAAAGACATTCATGGATGTGTTTAAAGGGCTTTCTGGAAGCGACAATAACGACGTAGAAGAAAAGGCATTGCTAGACGAGCTTGTAAAGACGGGCAAATTTACGGACGAAGGTGACGCAAGAAAATACTTTGAAAAGGCTAAACGCGAAGGGCAGATTTACGAGAGAAAGTCCGGATTCTGGGCAAAAGCCTAGTTTTCCTAATCATAATCGTTCAGATGTAAGAAAGACGAATCACAACTCTAAAAACACGGTGATTCGGAATTACCGTGCCCAGCGACATGAAGTCCACAGCCGTGGCTGACAGTGTGGTAAGAACTCTGCTAGAGATCATGGGCTACTCCTCGCTTTATCCCCCACAAGAGATGGCTCTTGCTCGCGGGCTTCTTGACGGCCGAAACATGCTCGTTACAACTCCGACTGCAAGTGGCAAGACCCTGATTGCGATGATGGCAATTGTCAAGGCACTGGAAAAAGGGGCCAAGGCTGCCTACCTGACTCCGCTTCGCGCCCTGGCTAGCGAAAAACGCGACGACCTCCTGGTGCTGGAGCAGATCGAGATCAATGGCAGAAAACCCAGAGTCATGGCAGCAACGAGTGACTATGATTCGGCCGGCAAAGAACTTGCAAAGGCAGACGTTATCGTGCTCACGAATGAAAAGATGGACACTCTTTTCCGCCACAATGCCGAGTGGCTTGGAGAAATCGGACTCTTTGTTTCAGACGAAATCCACCTAATC
>JANWIX010000038.1 GCA_025449675.1 Nitrososphaera sp.
AGTTGATAGCGGCCGCGGATTCGGATATTTGCAGAATGCACAAGGAACTAGTTGAAAATGGTTGTTCCTTGTTTCGGCGATATTGTTGGAATGGCCACAATAGCCACATCGGAAGATAAGAACCATAAGTAGACTACGTCACCGGTGCTTATCAGGGTTGTGTAGTTCCTAGACCTTCACCAAGTACAACTTGAAGAGAAACAGAGTTCGACCAGTAAAGGCGGAGGATCGATTCTAGCCCCTGGCGTAGGCTGAAAGAATTTGATTTGAAAAGGATATGACAATTTCGCGCCATCTATTTCAATGCACTGCACAAGGTTATGAATAATCGTGCCTTACTAATCAAACGTGCTCCTGCTTTGTTACACACTCCTTTTACCAAATCTAATGAAGTGTCCCGTAGAATAGGATGGTATGGCAATAGGAGAAGCAGTAACAATCGGGTTGCTCTTGGGCGCAAGTGCGATTGCTGTAGTATACGCAAAAATGAAATTCCAGCCGGGAATTGAGCTGGCGCAAAAACTAGACGCTATAGAGGTGCTGCACTAGCACCTTTCTTCTACAAAGACTATCTCATATAGATCACTCAACTTCATAACTGAATTTTGCTCCAGGCGAGGATAATATCGGATAGATGTACACGATACTATTTCATATCGGTTAGCGTCACCGATATTCGTTTATATCGGCTAGATACCGAGCTGAATAGCCAAGTAGGTCAAAGCTTGTTGGATTTTGTGATTTTGTGTTCTGTAAAGAAAGTATTGAGCGCAATCTGCAGGTTGCTTTTGTATGCAATTTCGCTGCCTACGTGCTCCACCTTGACTCCTCTACTTGCGATTTGGCTCTTCTTCAAGCCAAATTTCTTGACGCACAATTCTATATCCTGAACATCCCTGTCATTGAGCCTGCCTATCTTTGTAACAACTATGTCGAGAGGTTGAAGTGCCATCAGTTTGATTTTCTTCAATCGTGTCCTGATCGGCACGCTTTTCTTCAGGTAATCGGCAGGAAGAATCTGGCTGAAAACCATACCATCAGCCCATGTGTCTACTTTGAATCCGTGGGGTATGCCCTTCTGAATTTCGTTAAATTCTTCGATGTCTGCGTATGGACCGGTGAAGTCGATATCCAACGTTGATGGTTTTAGATTTAGCAGGGTCATAGCTGTGCCTCCCGCAGCAACCAGAATTATTTTTCTGTTGAGCTTTCCGTCTACTTCTTCGAGCAGGCCGAGAAGGCCTGATCGGTCAAGTGGCATTGTATAGCCTCATCTTTTCTCTGATGCTATCCTCATCAGCCTTCATTTCGTTAACATGCATACTCTCTAAAGTCGAAATACCCTCCTTTGTTTCTTCGGACGGCTTGATCTTGTATAGAGTTCTGAGTAACCCCAGCAGTCGATCGGAGTATTTGTACTTCTGGGATAGGAATGTCAATACGTTATAGTTCACTTTGTTTTTTGCAATGATCACTGGTGCAGCTTCAATCCTTCTGACATCCTTTCCCATCAGAATGGAAGATATGATGTATTCTATGCTGATAAGCTCCCCTGGCTTTATTTCTCGCCCGAGTTCCGTGTATCCGAATCTAGCCAAGTTGAATACCAAGTGGTGTTCTGATATTCTCATTGGATTGATCTCGTCGGAATCTATTCGCATGCGAACCCCTTTCATCAGAGCCTCTCTTATTGCAATCCAAAATTCTTGTGGATTGATGAATGCTATCTTGTCAGCGAGCATATCCTTCAGAGGGTTTCTATCTTCAGACTTTAGCAAGTCCAGAAACTCGTCATCGGCAAGCGTCAGACAATCTATCCTTAGATTATGTATTTTCTGGAGCACCTGTATTATTTCTCGTAGTGCCTGCCTGTGTTCCCGTATGGCTCGATCTCCTGTTGAACCCCGCAAGAGAATCAGAAATTCCATTCTGTTCAGCTTGATATTTTTCTCGGGTCTTGACATGCAAATTGAGCCCATAAGCGGGAGGCTCTTCAGATATGTATCGAATTCCAGAAGTAGCATCTGGGGTCCCGTTCTTCCTCTTAGCAGAGCATGTTTTTTCTTTAGCTCGATTTCAGCTAGGGTGTCGATAAGCAGATAGCTTTTGAAATTCAGAATGGCAATGGAGGAGGTTCCAATCTTCTCCAACCCGATGATTCCTTCGCTTGCAAGGGACATTATTTCATCGTATATGTTGGCATAGTAGGCTGTGCCATGAAGTTCCTTTATCCTATTGGTCAATTCGCTGATCGATAGGGACCTTCCTAGCCCTCTTGAAAGAGTGTCCAATATCCTGAATCTGGTCTCGTCCATTGTGCTCAGCATGTATAGTAGCCATACTTTAAGGCTATAGTTTAGCTACTATATGACTATAGTATTGACACTATAAATACATTATTGTGTAATAGACCATAGATATGGATCAAAACGCGAAATGACGTGCCTCAAGGCGGCACGGTCATGATAGGATTCTGGGATGGGGGCAGCGACAAAAGGGGATGTATCAAGATAGGCTCTTGTCACATTCTCTCTTGCTTTCTAAGCTCTAATATTTCATCAGATAGCGAACCAGCCTTTTTCAGAATTGCTTTGACTTCAGCTTCGTCGCTTCTTACACCCTTCATGCCGACTTCAGCTTCAACTGCGATCATCTCTCCTATTTCATCCCAAGGAGATGCGTCACCAAGTGAGGAGATCGAAATCCAAAGCAGCGAGTACTGGAACTACATTCGTTCTAATCCTCCCAAGGAGGGTGTCTTTAAACACTTCTCTTCTGATGGATCCGGCGCCGTCGATTCAGTCACTTCAGTGCAATATATCCAGAACGTCAAGGATCTTTTGATGAGGGTCTCTTCTGAGTACAAGGCCGGCAATGCGACCGGCGCGGAAGAACTTGCCACAATCGCTTATACTGACAACTTTGAACATGTGGAAGGGGAGCTCGGACGACGCAATGCGACAGAATTGAGCACACAGACCGAGCAGATGTTACACGTCGAGCTTATCGAATTAATTGAGGACGGGGCGGATTCGCAGAGTGTTGACGAAAAGATTGCAGCCATAAACGCAAACCTTGACAAAGCAATAGTGATAGTTCCAGAATTCCCGACTGCATTGTTATTTATTGCTGCGATTATTATGATACCTATCGTTATCAACTCTCGATTATTTCACCGCAAGGCATAGTTAGCTAGGAATGCTTTTGCAGCAGTGGCCTGTCGCCTGATCTGTGACTTTAGCTGCCTGATTTCTAGTGCCAGTTCCTCCAGGACGCTGGCCGGCAATGCAAGAGATCCTCCTGAGCGACAACGATACGACATCTTTCTTGACTTTGGCAAGGGGTTTACTTGGCTTGCGACATACAGCTCATTGACAAACGATACGCAAAGACAAAAGGCTGAAAGATAAATGCATAAGTAGACGCATTTGCTGTTTTTCAGAGTTTATTGGGCAAGAGAAAGTTTCGTGTTTTTGCATCTCCTGATGTTCTGAATGTTCTCAAGACCATATCAAATAACGACCCCATAAAGCTCAAAGTTGATCAAGTTACAGACGAGATGAAGCAGGACAAGAATCTTGGAGATTATATCAAGAAAAAGCCTTGGCCTGACAAATATATTAAAACACATGAAGTAACCAACCTTTACAGTCGTGAGATTGGCAGCCACAGATTAATTTACACTATTAGAGGTAGAAGAGAGGATAAGGCCTATCAACTTTTAGATTTGCTTACGCATAAGGAATATGATGTATTGTTTGGCTATGGCACAACATAGTTGCTACAGCTCCGTTGACTCATCTAGAGATTTTCTTGCTCTCTCGCCTTCCACGAATATCCAGACTATTGAGCCGTCTATATTCTGGGTTATCTTGTTTGACCTTTCCAGATAGGAAAGTGCTATGCCAAGTGTTCCGTACTGAACCCCTCTTGGTAGCGATTTCCAGAGCTTGGTCTTTGATTCAAAATATTGCTCCTTTCTAATAGTATCCTCAATCATTTCCAAAGTGTCAAGGCGCGGCATGATCCGCCTTCGTGGCCGGGATGCCGGAGGACGCTTGCTTGGCGAGATTTTGCCCCTTGATTTTGGTCGTCTTAAAATACTCATTTCTTCGTTTTACCCTCCTGCATCCACCTATAGATTAGGAACTATTTATACATTGGTGTATATACACATATGTATATCAGACATCCTTAATGGTTGTTTCACCGGTCTCATAACGATAACGGTACTTGTGATCCTACTGGAACGTGCAGGTCAACCCCTGAATTTGTTTACAATAGGAGGAACAAGTTTGATTAGCGCTACCGCAGCGGTAATGACTCCCATAGTTCCTCCTAGGAATGCGATGTCAGTTCTCCACTTCGCTTCGATTATCTTTGGACCGTCCATCGCAACGGTTCCGAATGGATCTTTCCCACTATGATCTCCTTCCCAATGATCAAACACCTGGAGGCTCCCAAATCCCACAGATGGATCAATACTAAAATACGCGTTCCGGCCGCTGTCTTGCCAACCCTTTCCCTGCATGTTCCGATCAAAGTTTGAGATAATATCCAAGTAGTATTGTGTCTTGTAACCCGCAAATAATTCCAGATTCTTGTCTAACGTGACTGTTCTTTGCTTTTCACTAATGCCATCGGACCAGCTCAAAAATGCTGCTTGAATTTTGTCAGAGTCGGGATATGGAAACTCTTTAGGTACTATGAGGCTGTGATTCGACCCCATGTTGAATTCAAGATCCATTCTTCCACCTGTCATGGAGTATTCGTTATTGTCTACAATGACATTGAACTGTCCGAGCTGACCGTACGGCTTTTTTATCTTGATTGTCAGGGTGCGCATTTCGCTGTCATACTTTTCTACAAGCTGTATAGGCTGTAGATCTGCAAGAAATCGGTCTCCTTGCAGATAATAGAGACCGGAATCCCAGCTAAACCCTTCTAGTTCTGTTCCTCTAGAGAAAAGAGGCGAGAACACCAGATCAATGGCATACTCATCAGGAACAATCATTTGAGTTTCTAGGGAGAGGAGATGAACGGATTGTTCACCTGGTCTCAACGGTCTCGAAATATCCGCCTTACTACTTACCAAGTTCGTGGTGCCGTCTCTATCAGACAAGTCGCGAAGAAATACTTGAACATCAGAGAAAACTACATAGTTCGAGCGAGAAAACTCGTTGTCTATGTATTCGAGTAGAACTGGGATATCAATGCGTTCACCGGCCTCAAGCAAATCAGGATAGCTGTAGGTGACGCCCACATACCCGGCAATCTGATCGCCATTGTTAAACCACCAACTGCTCTGCTGATACGTTTCGCCATACGCACCAGAGTTAGTACTGCTAGAACCTGCAATTACAAAAAATGACAGAACGAAAATGGCGACTGCGGATTTGATCGGCTGGATCATTTTTACTATTCCTCAACTCAGAGCATCGTGACTTTAAGGCTTGCGGGAATTCTAACAGCACGGCACCAGATACACTGCTCCGGACACGCCAAGGGAAAAGACCTCTGAAATCGTCAAGGCGATAGAGGCAAAGATGCTGATTCCAATTCACAGAGAGCATCCAGAGATGCATGTAAGGGTGACAACATGACTGTGGTTGAGGACGGAAAGCAGTATTCCCTCTATATGATCGTTGCCGGCGCACAAAATGGATGATATGTGCGCGCTCGGAGCATTGCTCAAAAGTACCAATAATGTGCATCTCGCCGTGCTTTTCCCCTAGATTCGTGCATCCAGCACACTTGCCTCGCCACTTGCCGAACGGCCGGGCTTAATGAAGCTCCATAAGAAATTTCGTTCCCGCTTAATAATGATGAAAACTCTTGGCAAGACATGGCAGTTGCAAGCGCCATAATCTGGTTGGTCGCAATACTGATAGGCGTCGTCGTCGGTGTGCTTGTCTATCAGTTTGTAGACTCTGAAATAAGCGGAGCACTGGGCTTCGTGATTGGTGCAGTTGCTGCACTGATCATTGGTTACATAGCATACCGTGTAACCAGAACTGTGGGCCACGAAGTGACATCCGTTTAAACCCAATTTTTTTTCAATTTCATTTTTTTCAATCGCATAATCCTATTGGAACAGGCGAGTCATTCCATTATACTAACTAGTATAATATAAGTATATATAAGTTTAAATAGCTATGCTCTGTGTTCTAGAGTATGAGACTAAGGGGAATGACTCCGGCAGCCGCTTCCAAAAGTGGCTTCCATTCTGGAACCAGCAAAGGCCAGGGACCGACGCTGGCAACTATCCAGATGGTCACGGCGACAATAAAGGAGGCGAAGGAATATCCTTCGAAATACCAGTTATGGAGAAGTCTCCCAAAGGGAATGGCATATGGAAAGCTTGAAGAAGTATTGAAGTATCTAGAATCAACTAACCAGATCATGATTGACAAA
The DNA here is from genome assembly GCA_025449675.1 of Nitrososphaera sp. Classification (GTDB taxonomy): domain Archaea; phylum Thermoproteota; class Nitrososphaeria; order Nitrososphaerales; family Nitrososphaeraceae; genus Nitrososphaera. The sequence continues at coordinate 6,415 of JANWIX010000038.1, forward strand.
GACGGAGAGATAATCTGGATACTTGCAGACAACCCAAAGCTGAAGAAGCTGCTTGCAGAAACAAAGCCCTTCTAGTCAGAGCCATAGCCAAATAATTTTTCATAAGTAGCATGATCCACGATATCAATGACTGAACACGTCCTTACCTTGCGATCGCTCAAAATGGTGTAAAGCAATCTATAACCGTCTCGCAGCTTGTAACGAAACAGGTTATCAATGGCGAAGTCCCATATGTACTCCTTGGGAATCTTTTTCTTTTCTATTTTATCCCCGATATCGGCCTTTGTCCTTCAATAACTCGTTGGCTTTGTCAATCTCTTTTTTCAGCCTACTATCTTTAGGAAGAGAGTTGTAGAATTCTCTAGCCTTAGGACTTCCGCCAACCTTGTTTACCAAACATCCCCGGCTATGAGAAAAGAATTAGATAAAGGGCGCTGTTACATTCGCGCAAGCTATGTGGCCTGTGCTGCAGCCTGCGCCCTGATCACTGCCCTTAGCTTGCTACGACATCTGTTGCAGTGTTTTCCTAACTTGGTCCTCATGGAACGCCTTCATAGTCACTGTTCTTATTTCTTTGACTGACAGCGAACCCAAAAGCAACGCGAGTGCTCCATCGTCTTGGGGCAAGTCAATGATCTCGACCACATCGTACGGCCCGGCAGTCACATAGCCTGTCATAGTACCGCCAAGGTTTTTGACCTGCTTCTTGAATTCGTCGCGAGTTGTGGTCCAGGATGTCTTGAAATTCTCTCTCCCAAATTCTGTCAGTGTGACAAGAAGTATGTATGTTACCATTGCCTATCAGGATGTAGTAATAATTATTAAGTCTTGTTTGACCTGGAAATGAAGATGCGCTCGGCAATTTCGATGACATCGGCAGCGAAGCGTCAGCCCTGGGGCCAACGTACCTGATTGAACCACATCAGGATAGACTTTTCAATAACGGTTACCTTTCTTATCTTGAGGGTAATGTCATGGACACATTCGAAAGTATTGCAACGAAGCTTGATGTAAGGGAATTCGGCTCGGAGAAGGTATCGGACGAGATAAAGGCAAAAGTTCTCGAAGCTGCAAGAATGACCGGTACAGGCCTGAACACCCAGCACTGGCGATTCATAATTGTTGAGGATATAGCAAATGTTAAGAGACTTGCACAGGATAGCATAAGTGGCAACTGGGTGGCGGGCGCTAATTTCGCAGTAATTATCCTTACAAATCCGGAACACAATTTCCACATGATTGACGCAGGAAGAGTCGCCCAGAACATGCAGCTGGCCGCTTGGAACTTTGGAGTTGCGTCGGGTCTATTCACCGGAATAAGAGATAAGGAGCTTCGCCGCGACTTTAACATTCCAAAATGGCTTAATCCTTCTATCGTCCTGGGATTCGGATATCCCGCAAGAAAGCTTGAGGGAAGGAAGAACCGTCGGCCCCTTGAAACGCTTGTTCACCGCGAAAGATTTAGGGACTAATATACCAGAGTTCATGCTGGATCCAAATGCGATCCAAATGCGATGATGACGATGCCTAAACAAATGGTCGCGATACTATCAGATTAGGCTTGTTGTACACTGTTAACTTATGGTTGGCTTTAATTTCGTCTCATAATTGTTGAATTTGCTCCAGATGACATGACAGGGGATTGGCAATCGGTACCTTGATCTTTACTGTGTTAAATGCATCACGGAAACTCATTCTGGACCTTTTCATCAGCAGAGCGATTGCTATGGAATTCGAACGGCTTACTCCGGCAGAGCAACACACAACGATCTTGCCGTGCGATTTCAAAATCTCGGTCGATTCAATAACTAACCTTCTGTAGACATGAAGGTCTGTTGGAGCATCCATCAACCTTGTCCTGATGTCAAAGACCTTGTACCCGTTTATTATACGCGATGCATCTGGCTGTAATATCATGTCTTCAGGCAGGCTGTCATCAAATTGCCAGTCCAGTCCGTGAGTAGCCAACCAATCCGTAATGATGTACAACGAATAACTTGCCTACGTATCTATTATGAAGTTATCCTGACTTTTCTGGCAATATTTGCGGGTATATCCATTCTAGCCAAATAGCGGCCCGTTACCACCGGTTCAGAATTGTAGCGGCGCCAATTTTGGAACTTGATGGTATGAGTCTTTCTGTCGCGCAGGAAATGACCCAAGATACTTTAACCTGTAAAGTCCGCCTCCTGCCCTAAAGGCGCTGTCGAAAACTAGATCTACGTCGGGCCAAGCAGTGTCAAGCCAGCTGTACTCTATTGTTGCTTCAACTGGTTCGTAATAGTTAGAGTCCTCTGCTAGATCAACTCTAGAATATAGGCCCTTCCGAGTCGAGGGAGTATAACTGGACGCGCCTCCCTTGATAAAGTCGACAAAGGAGTCCGTTCCAAACAGCTTGGAACCAGACATGCCATCCTGCGAGGGCTTGACGCTGGCTGAGAATAATCGCTGGCCATCAAGGAAGCTCGAATCAATATTCACCTGCGACTGTGTCCCCACAATGGATGTACGGATCATCTTCATTGTCCCCGCGAACAACATTGATCCAAAGCGACTTGCTATTGGAAGGTTAGTGTGCCGTTCAAGCACATAGACTGACGGTTCCGAACCTGCGCCAGAGCTGTCCACTACGGCGCATCGGTACGCGCAAGAAATCGCGTCAAAGCCAAGCTCGGATGGCAGGGGCCAAATCGTTACTCCTTTCAGCTTGATCATGCAGAACGAGACTACGCCGAACCCATTAATCACACGTGGTTCAAGCCACTTCACCGGGGGAAGGTGGGCCCTTAGAGCTTCTGGGTCCACCCGGAAATTGAAAAGGTACCTGTCGATCAGACGGCCGTAAACTGAGGGCTGGAATACTGCTTTCATACCATACCTTCTAGAGCCAGCTTTATTAATCTTTGGTTGGACGTCCAACCAAATCTTCTTATACTAGCCTAGCGTTAGATATGACAGATGAACCCCGAACTTCGCCACATGAATAAACGTGAGGCACAAAAAGAGGACAAGATCAATACGATCCTGGAAACGGTTCTTTCGTTGTTGGCAGAGAAGGGGTATCATAACACGACGATTAATGACATCGCTGATACTGCAGGAATCAGTCGGGGCTTGCTGCATTATTACTTCAAAGACAAGGAGGACCTGGCTGCAAAAGCGCTGACGTTTGGTTTTGGGCCAATGTGGGACTCGTCTATTGGCAAAATACAAAGCGCAAGGTCGCCGGAGCAGCTTGTTGACACCATGATAGAGGTACTGAAAAAGAACGTGCGTGACAATCCTGACTTTTCTGCTCTTTTGTTTGAGATGTGGGTGAGCGCCAGAAAGAGTGCGAAGATAAGAAAAGTGTTCAACGACGGCCTGGACGAGGCAATCGACCGGCTAACAAAATTGCTCGAATTTGCGATCCGAATGGGCATAATCAAAATCAGTCCAGAAGACGCTGAGGGAATAGTCCGGATGCTGCTTGCGTTGTATCATGGCTTGGCAATTCAACTGCTGGGAAGCCCGGAAAAGATCGACGATAAGAAAATTTGGGTACCTATCAGGAGGACTTTGCTGTCTGCTTTTGAAGGAAAGGGCGTATGAATATGGAAAGCAAAAGGCGGGCAATAGTCAAGGCAATATCGTACCGCGGCCTGGTCACTGCAATTCTAGCCGCGCTTTCGTGGACTTTCACAGCCAGTGCCGACCAGACAACGCTGATCACTGTTGCCTATGCAATTCTAGCAACTATTGGATATTACGGGCATGAAAGAGTGTGGAATAGAATCTTGTGGGGAACTAGCAGAGCTATGGTAAAACCGAGCGCCAGAAGTCAAGCACCAAGTCGCGAATTCCCAAGTGTCAAAAGCCTTTCTTTACTAGCGAACGACAACATCGTGAGGATTCCCTAGATGGACTGTGCGCGAGAAATTGATAACGACCGAGGGATGGTCTTATCAGGATGTAGCACTCGAGATATATTCTCTATCATAAGGTCTTTGAAGAGTCCTTCTGAGTCGCTCGGCGCACTTTTTTTGAAATATCTCGAGATAATCGAGGATATTGAGAAAGCAATACTGGAAGGGATAAAAAACAATTTATTCGAAGACCCTTGCTTGGTCGTCTGTATTACTGCAAATTTCATTCAAGAAATTGCTGATGACGTGCGCACCCGCCAAGCAAGCAGATTTCTTGATCGACTTGCTGAATTCCAATCAGATCATTCCCTGTCAGAAGAACAAATTGAGAATGCAGGACTTGGTCTGTGGGAACTTTTTGATTTTTTGGTGAATTACATGTCTGATATTGAAGATCTTGCGCGCGCAAATGCGATCGCAAAGTGCGGCCAATGCCATTTGACTCAGAATGACAAGAACCAGATAATTTCTTCGTTGGTATCAGGGATTTATCCCCATTGCAGGACAATGGCTCTTCCGCAAAATATCTTTGGCAGAACGATTGATAGAGTAATTGAAAGAGCCCTCAAATTTGGGATAAAATACATTTGCACCAAACATCTCAACCTGTCAATTTCAATGGCCGAGACTGTACCAACTCGCGAATCGAATCTAATGTCAGTTCACCAGCAGCCTGTGCCCTGATCCGTGCCTTCAGCCGCATGACTTGTAGTGCCAGTTCCTCCAAGACGCTGGCCGGCAATTCGTCTTTGTAGAGCAACTCTTTCTTTCTGTCGATTTTTTCATGCAAGTCGGCATTTGCTTCGTGGCAATCCGAATAATGCGAACTGGCATAGCAGGATGGAATGTTTAAATCATAAACTAACGAAAAGCAATCATGTCAACTAACACTGTCCGCTTACACCGGGTGATTGCTGCAAAGCCGGAGAAAATTTATCGCGCATTCCTAGAACCTGACGCTCTAGCTAGATGGCTTCCGCCCAATGGTTTCACATGTAAGGTACATCAAATGGACCCCAAAGTTGGTGGCTCCTACAAGATGTCTTTTACAAATTTTACCACGGGCAAGAGCATATCTTTTGGTGGAGTTTATCGCGAATTGGTTCCTAACGAACATCTGCGCTACAGTGATAATTTCGACGACCCAAACCTTTCCGGCGAAATCCAGGTAACTGTTACCTTGAAGAAGGTGTCCGTCGGGACGGAGCTGTCAATCGTACAAGAAGGCATTCCTGCCGTCATTCCGCTTGAAGCTTGTTATCTGGGATGGCAAGAATCGCTTGCGAATCTGGCGAGGCTTGTTGAGCCAGAGATTCCTGACTGAAGGAAGCGTTCTTTGTTCTACCAAAGCTAAGGAAAGCTAGCAGTCACAATGCACAGCACGAATTCGGCAAAGAATCTAGGTCTTGTATTCACTTGCCTAGCATCAATTGGGACAATGGTTGTCGTTCCTGCGCTCCAGTCACCAATCATGTAGCCTGAATCATTTCAGGATTTCCGCAATCCAGCAATCCAGCGTCTAGTTTACCCGAGGAAGCAATGATGTCATCAATTTTTCGGCTCCAAGCCGATTTTGAGTGAGCGTTGTTTCTGGTATGACTTTATAGCAGCACTATCTAGCTTTTTGCCAATGGTAAGTAACGTGACAACCATGATGATTGCAGCTGCGTCGCTGGTCGCAGGGGCTTTTATTGCGTCTCCCGAACTGCGAGCATATGCTGCAAACACTGTAGGATCCGCTGACATCATAGATGGTCAAGTAAAGACTGCAGACTTGGCAAATAGCGCAGTAACGGCTGCCAAGATCAATCAAAACTTTATTTCGTCTAAATTTCTTTTTGATGGTCAAGGCGGATGGAATCCTGACGGCACAAAAAAGGCGTTCACTATTTCCGATAGCAGAGTAAATGCACTTTCGGGAATAGTTGTGAACCTCACGTTCGCACCTAGTACTATTTGCGTCGCACAAACTCCCGGTAGTGGAGCGTTCAGCATAGGGTGCAGTACGCCACCTCCGAACGGAGTAACGCTCCACTATACCGTCATAAACTAGTGCCTAATGCGGGAGTTGGCTTGTGAATAGCCAGTATCCCGGCGATTTCTTTTATAGCTCTCTCACGATCAAGAGCCATGAGAGGAACCAAACTCTATGCAATGTTTGCGGCAATGTTCATGGCTGGGGCTTTTTTGGCATCTCCAGAGCTCAGAGCATATGCTGCGAATACCGTATTTTCGACGGACATCAAGGATGGTGAAGTAAAGACGCCGGACCTGGCAAATAACGCGGTAACATCTGCAAAAATAAAGGATGGCGAAGTGAAGACAGACGACATTGCTCCCAGCGCGATAGGATCGCTACGGATAAAGGACAACGACGTAAAGGCACAAGATATCGCTCCGAATGCTGTAGGTGCAAGCGAGATAGCTGACGGGACCTTGGCATACGCAGATGCTTCTCGGTCATTTGTCAAGATAGAACATAGGGACGATTGCAATTGCGGCGGAACTGGTTGGGATCCTAATGGGACAACAAATGTCGGGTTTGTCCATGATGACTCGATCACTATCAATTCTGTACTATCCATTTCAATGACCAAAACTAGTCTAATGTGCACGCCAAACCACTGGACTGATGGAATCATCCAAGTCATCTGCGATCGTAACATAGCAGCCGGTACAGGCATAAATTATGCTGTATTCAACAAGTAGTAGGTTAAAAGAGTCGCAAACTACACCTGAAGAGCAATAGAGAAGATGCAACTCTACATTGGCTGCTCTGGCTGGAGCTACAAGCTAGCTACTTTTCCGAATCGGGAATCGCCAGCGTAGTTGCGAGATTAATTATTGAGCCCCATGTGGCGCCGTTGTTGGTGTTCTTCTAAAGTATGTGTCTTCGGACTAAATCGTTGCGACCAAATTCGACCTTGTCGCTAGCGATAGGGTTTATATCTTATTGGTGAACATAGCGCTCATGAACGTAACGAATTCGACCCGTCGACAAGAGTCAGATGAACTACCTTTTGAAATCAGAGCAGTTTCAGCGTTGGGGATTTCTATTGTTGCAGATGCATTGGACTATGTCGGCGCTCCTATCTTTGCGCTGCCTATAATTGGAGATATTGCAGACTTGATTGTATCCGGCTTACCTCCGGACAAGGATCACGAGATCCTATGCCATTCTCAGAAGCAAGACAGCCGGTTAGAATGCAAATATACGGCAATTCTGCGTTCATGATAGTCCGGATTGTCAAGATGTAAGGCTAAATCAAGCATAAAGACAGGAACATGCCGTGGAGACGGGCTCATAATTGTTATAGCTGAACAGGCTACACATTCTTGTGAGATCTCGAGCTCATGGACCGATGACTATGATGGTCATTTTCATGCCGAGGGTTCAGTCTTGATCACTCGTAAACTGAGGTTATCGGGGATGGACAGGAAAGTATTGAAAATCCTCCTCGCCCCAAATGGTGAAAGCGGCTTGCATGTTGCAGCTTCTCCTTTATCAAACGGACTAATAGCGGACAAACTCGGGATTCCGCTGGCTAGCATTAAGCGCAGACGTATTCATCTAGAAAAACATTTCATTGAGCTCAGATATTTCATGAATCTAGGAATTCTTGATCATAGAAGAGTCGATTTTCTGATCTCTACTCAAAGAGGACTTGCTGGCTCTATTGCAAAAAAGTTATTGAAAATCAGAGAAGTGGTCTCTGTTAGTCATAGCATTGGGCAGCCCACGATTGACTTGAGGGCTGAAACTATTGTTAGAGATAACGGCCAGTTGCTAGATCTTTTGGAGCAGGCAAAGGCGATCGATGGGGTCAGGGAAGTCGTATGGAGCGAAATTGTCAAAGTTGCCGGAGACAAGGGATCTGTTCCACCTGATATTCTCGAGATTATTTAAGGTGAATGATGGTTTGTCACTCAAATTCTCTATGAGAGAATAATGATTTCTGGCAAAGGGTATGATTCTACGGAAGCGATAAAGCTCCTGGCCTCGGCCTTCAAGGATTTATGAAATCTGATTCATGCAAAAAAACCAAAGCATTCTCTCGATAGGCAAGGCATTTGAAGGGACCTAGTGTTCACCCAACCAGATTGTATGTGGAGACAATTGTTATAATGACTTGTACTGATACAGCTAGTCATGTGGTGGCAAAGCGCTCTCCTTAATTGGGGATGTATACCGGAACTTTCGAATAACTGCGTAGATATGACGAATGCATCAAGTACATACCTGAGCATTGTAATTGGGGCGGTGATTGGTGCAATCATAAGCTGGCTAATTTACAGTCAACAAAAACGCACATCGCACAAACAGGACTATGCTCTAAATCAAATAAAAGTAATAGCCGAACATCTAGAGAGAATCTTGAAAAGACTTGAAGATTCTGACAAACGTCACGATAAGACCCTTAATACAATAATGGAGCTAGACAAGAGGATCGATCTCGTCATCGAAAAACAGGAGAGGTTACTTGAAGCGTCAAGAACAAGCTCATCTTAGCGGCACAGGTGATATCTTCTACACATTTCCGCAGATCGACCCTTGCATTGCATTGGTTGTGGTTAGTAACTACTTTAGAACAGCACCTGCCATGCTTATAGCCAAGCAGAGCATAATGAGTGTTGATGAAAAGTCTGCAAGATCGTGTATCTGCGGTCAGAGAGGAGCACAATACCGACAGACGGATCAGGCTGCTCCAGCGACTGAACAGTTCTCTGCCAATCAACAGGCAGCTACAATTGCAATCGCTGATCACTAACGCTTACATTCGGACGGCGTTGGACATCATCGAAGAAAGGATGAAATTGCCAGCGTAGAATCAGATTCAGGGCTTTTTGTGGAGATATTTGCATTGTATCATTGATCACCATTTTAGACGATAGACAAACATTCCATTTTGTTTAGGCGTGAATTGTTCATGGGTAAACAAGGCATTTCCTTTCATTCATAAGAAGGATGTCTCAGTATTCGTGATACGCAAACAAGAAGGAAGTTATGGCAACGATGGTTCTAGAAAAGATATCCAAGATACTGATTCCGATAGACGGGTCGGCCTCATCACTGCGTGCAGCTGATGCAGCGATTGAATTAGCGAGACGATACAGTGATGCAGGCGGAAAGACAACTGTCGAGCTGATCGCCTTGTATGTGGTAGATATTGGTCCCAAACTCCACCTGTTCGGGACCCATGGTCTGGATTATTCTGCGTATGAAAAGAGGGCTTTGGAGGAGGCAGAAAAATCTACCCAAGAATGGTTTGCGGAGGTACAAAAAAAGGCGAAAATTAACAACCTTAGCTTCAGGTCACATCTATCGGATAATTCCCTTCTCTCGGTTGTCGGAGAAATAGCCAACTATGCTGAAGGAGAGAAAGTCGATATCATCATAATGGGCACTAAGGGTCGGTCAGAGTTCTCCAAGCTATTGGTGGGAAGTGTAGCTGCCGGGGTAATTGCCTACGCCCCGTGTACTGTGATGGTAGTCAGATAAAACCAGGTATGGAATTATCATTCCCTAGAGTCCCCCCTAGGTCTGACTGGACCTGCACATACGGCTCACATGCCTGACCCGGACATTCTGACTCGTGCTTCATTGTGGCAATAGGTTTGGTCGCAATGACTTTGCAGCCGCTACCAGCGCCCTGATCTGTGCCTTCAACTGGCTGATTTCGAGTGCTAGTTCCTCCATGACGCTGGCCGGCAATTCGTCTTTGTAGAGCAACTCTTTCTTTCTGTCGATTTTTTCGTGCAAGTGGACATTCGCTTTGTGGATCCGTCTAAATCCTTAATAATTTCGGCAGCGTCGATGTCGACATGATACGACCATAATGGCCTAATTATGTTATTCTTGGAACGAGCTAGATCCTACAATGCTAATATAGTTCAAAATGCATCCGTTTGCATGATGTCCGAAATACCCAAATGGACAGCCTCAGGCGACTGGTTTGATGTTTGCAGTTGCAGCATTCCCTGTCCCTGCATATTCGCTCAGACTCCCACGAACGGACAATGCGAAGGCCTTTTGGCATATCATATCAGGAATGGAGTATATGGCGAAACTTCCCTTAACGGGCTCAATGTGCTTCTACTTTCATACTTTAAAGGCAACATCTGGGCTGGTGAAACAAAAGCAATTCTGGCATTCTTTCTTGACGAGCAATCTGATCAGCAGCAGAGGCACGCTCTTCAAATGATATTTACAGGCAAAGCTGGGGGATTTATGGCAAACTTTGCAAAGCTCATAGGGGAAAATCGCGGAACATATTTCGTTCCTATCAAATTTGAAGTGGCAGATGATCTTGCATATTGGAGTGCAACAATCCCCGGAAAGGTGACAGTTGCGGCTGAAGCATTGACAGGACCCATGACTCCTACGGGGAAGAGAGTCCAAACAATAAACGCCCCGGGGAGCGAAGTAGGACCTGGTACAGTCGCGACATGGGGAGTCGCGACATCAGATGAAGTAACAGTTCCGGAATTGCGCTTTAGTTGGAACCGGAAAGGGAATTCGAGCAAGCATATTCCATTCAACTGGTCTGGACCCTAGATGGGTAGTACATAGTCACCACTCATGACGCTATTTAGTCGAATCTCTTGTAAGAATCAGCCGAAAAAGGGTATAGTCTCGTCCCTCAATTGTCCCGCATCCCTCTGGGCCCATGGTAACACTACACCCCCACGAGCCAAGTTGAAAAATGCTTGATTTAGCCAACCGCAATTATTCCATAGCTGGTTTTATACTACAACCGACTAACATGAGAGCATGATAACCATGATCGATAGGTGCTTTGCCAGCATCATCGCCAGAGGATTTCTCCATTGGCTTTCGCATGCTAATTGACCGGTTGAAGTTCGATTATGCTCGGATTGTTTCCCGGATTGCTGCCCAGAATGCTCCTATCAGTAGGATCATACCAGCGATGTCCAAGCGGCACAGTAAACGTCTGTCCCGTAGCAGGGTTCATCACTTGTTCCATGTTCAGGATGTATTTTGTTGAATCTGCTATCACGTCGCTACTCATTGGCGAAGATCGCAATACATCAAGAAATGCGTCGGTATTGGAGGCCATGACGCTTGACGACGTTCCAGCTCCCTCAATGAACTCGCCGACTACGTTCGGATTAGCAGTCAAGCTATTCAATGAATTTAATCCGATTGGGAAAAACTCGTCCATTTCGCTCAATGGTGTAACAATCCCATTGATACTTGCGGACCAGAGCGCAATCTCGCCTGACGGGGCGGCTGTAGCAGTTGTCGAAATGAAAGCAAGCATTGCCCCGTCTTCCAAGCCACTTCTCGGGAATGTTAGCAGGTATACCCCTGCGCTGTAACCGTTGTATTCAGCAATGCTACTTCGCGTCACAACCTGCAAGTCGATTTGTGCTGTCTGCCTGAATTCTGGAACAAGGATATCCTGCACATACTGATCAGCGTTCATGAAATTATAGTAGGCCACTGCCCCAAGATGGGAAGTGGATCCTTCCGGCTGAGCCCAAGTCGGTATCCAATAGCTCTGGGGCCGGGGTTTCTGGAAGAATATTTGCTTGGTCTGTTGTGGGTCTTGAGCCGTAAACGAGGCCTGTAATCCGTATACCGAAGTTACTTTTCCATCGGCAGACCATCCACGAGGGACAACAATTGAAAACGCCTGACTCGTCGGTTCCACGTATAGTTGGTAGGCGACGCTGCTTGAAGTCGAAGGTGAATCTGGGATGTTATTCGCCGGTGTATCGTCCGGCTCAATTATAGGATTATCGTCTGTCTCAAAACTTGTCACTTCATCCGTCGAAGGGTCGTTTGCTGGTGCATCGGCTTCAGGTTCTCGAATGATTTCCGAATCCAAAGCCGATGAGCCTTCGTCCGGTGCCTGAAATTCCGTCGCTGGACTCGAGGCAGAGAAAGAAAGAATCGCAGCAACTGCGATAGCTATAGCAACGCCCCCTCCGACGCCCGCAAGTATCAGCGGCTTCAAGAGACATGTGAGATGTTTCAGATCAAGATAAGTTTTACTAAGTCTTCTTAGACCCATTGCCGAAAAGTGTGCAAACCATTCAAACCGTCCCAAAAAAACAAAATTATTCTTGAAATCGTGCGTTAGACATTAGGTCGATCCATTCAAGGCTAATTAAGGATGTTCTCTATGTAAATCACTTGCAAAAGGGAGCTTCTTGTGTTTTTTATCTGTATTATGGCACATAATTGCTTTATAGAAGATTTACCATTCAAGTCGATGTGAATCTCTCAAAGCTCACACAGCTTGTTTTGGCAGTCTTGATACTGTCGTTTCAACTACCGCTGTTCTTTGGCCTCGGTCCTAGCTCTACGGATGCGGCCATACCTTTCACTCCGACTTCGGATTTCAACGGTGATGGGTTTGCTGATTTGGCAATAGGGGCGCCATTTGAGACAATCGGGACAGGCTCAACCGGCGTTCAGTTTGCAGGGGCTGTAAGTGTTTTCTATGGCTCTGCTAATCGTCTAGGAGGTTCTACCACGATAGCGGATCAGTTCTGGCATCAAAATACTGCCGGTATTCTAGATTCCGCAGAGGGTCAAGATCATTTTGGTACGGCATTAGCCAGCGGTGACTTTAACGGCGATGGATTTTCCGATCTTGCTATTGGGGTCGCGGACGAAGACGTTGGCACCATTAATGGCGCTGGCGCTGTCAACGTAATCTATGGCTCTTCTACTGGCCTCAAGTCGGCCGGCAATCAGCTCTGGACACAAAATAGCGCGGGTATTCTAGATACTGCAGAGACAGGTGACGCATTTGGTGCTCGATTGGCAGCAGGTGACTTTAACGGTGATGGGCGCGCAGATCTGGCAATAAATAGTCAGTTTGAGAAAATTGGAACTGTGAATAATGCCGGCGCTGTCAACGTAATCTATGGCTCCTCTTCAGGTCTCGCGTCAACTGGCAACCAGTTCTGGCATCAAGACAGTCCAAACATTCTAGAGGTTGTGGAAGAGGGTGACTTTTTTGGCAGAGTGGGGACTGGTTACTTCAACGGTGACGGGTTTGCAGATCTGGCAATAGGCGTCTTGGGCGAAAGCATCAACGTTAGCGGAAATAATATTGTAGGGGGAGCTGTCAACGTAATCTATGGCTCTTCTACTGGCCTCAAGTCGGCCGGCAATCAGCTCTGGACACAAAATAGCCCGGGTATTCTAGATGCTGCAGAGAATAATGACGAATTTGGTTTCTCTGTAGCAGGCGGCGACTTTAACAGTGATGGAAATGATGATCTTGCCGTAGGAGTTTTTCGTGAAGACATTCCTGGTGTCAGTTCAGGTGATAATGATGCCGGCGCTGTCAACGTAATCTATGGCTCTTCTACTGGCCTCAAGTCGGCCGGCAATCAGCTCTGGACACAAAATAGCGCGGGCATAAAGGATGCTTCCGAGGTAGCCGATCTTTTTGGTTATAGCTTGAATTCTAACGACTTTGATGGTGATGGGCACGCGGATCTCGCGATTGGATCGAGAGAATGGATAGAGTCAGCTAATCCGCTAGCTTTTGAGGGTGGCGCTGTCAACGTAATCTATGGTTCCTCTTCAGGCCTTGCATCCGCGGGAAACCAGGTGTGGAATCAGCAGAGTCCCGGTATTGAGGACAATTCAGAGGATGATGACTTTTTTGGGCAGTCCCTAGCTTCAGGCGATTTTGACAACAATGGCTTTGCCGATTTGGCGATAGGTGTCATAGGCGAAGACATTGAAGGACGCCCGTCAGGAACCCTATTTAACGCGGGAGCTGTACACGCACTGTATAGTTTTACAGCTACAGGTCTTTCATCAACCTCTGACCAGTTCCTGCTTCAAGACAGCGGTGCTGTACCTTCCGTCCCAGATTCGTTGTCAGAAAATTTTGATAGCTTGGGATCTTCTAGTTCCGGTGCGACATCAGGAGCGGAAAGCTCCTAAGCAACTCTTTCTTTCTGTCGATTTTTTCATGCAAGTCAACATTCGCTTTGTGGCCGGGGCGGATCAGGCGAAGCCTTGGCATTCACTCCAACTTCAAGCTAAGCCAACGCGATGCAAGAATCAGTGCCCTTTCCGCCATCTGCAGCATCTTTTCCTGCCCCGCCATCTACCTGGTCGTCGCCATCCCAGCCCTCCATAAGGTCATTTCCTGTGCCTCCATCGAGCATGTCATTTCCTATGCCTCCCATCAAGAGGTCCCAGCCATCGCCTCCAAACATCTTGTCATTGCCAGCTCCACCATCCATACCATCGACTCCGTCTTCGCCATGCATTTCATCATTACCTGTCCAGCAGCCTGTGCCCTGATCCGTGACTTAGAGGTGAATATGGGCTTGATCGATGTCAACAAAAGTTCTCGGTAACGTAGAGGTGCCCACACTGTCTTCTGCGATCCCAAAAACCCACATGTGCCTCATGGTTCAGCAGGCTTCAGTTGTGATAATCCGAGAGAAAATGAAGCGACGTAACTAGCTGCCGATCCGCCTAAATCTTCCGATCGCCATGACTCCGACAACCGCCGCGCTTACAGCACTCAGGATTACACCTCAGCTACATGTACCAGAACTCTCGATCTTTTCCGCTATTTTTGATTTCCTCACTAATAGATAAGAGAATGTTGACTCTCGGTTGTAAGTACCATTTTGGAATCATCTCAGCAGCATGAAAAGCATATCAGAACTTCTAAACGGTAAGAGAGGCGAGTTTACGACCGGCCAGAGCTGGGGCGCACTGAGAAAGGCGTGGAAGGGATACAGGATCGCAAAAGTCCAGGGCGACAACGCGAGGATGAAAGAATACGCGACCAAGATCCGCCGGCTCCAAGGTGAACTGGGAATAAGCGTTGCTTCATTTCCGAACCTAGGCATCCAGTAGCATTCTGGATCCTATCTTTTTTCTCTCCGGTGTAAATCGAGCTGTTCTAGCCCTAGGTTAATGGAAGCTGAATCGTGCCAATGTCTTTGTGTATATACAAGGCATCATGCTAGCTGTCCTGTGATGATCATAAGATAACTCTAGTTTCTAACCCCTGTACATAGAATCACTGATAGCCAGCTTTAGCTAGACGATGGTGCTGCTAATAATAAAACGAAAATCCTTTACTCTATGCTGGCAATGTCAGCCTTTCTTCGATGATGTCCAACGCCTTTCGAATGCAAGCGTTCGTGATGAGCGATGGCAATTGTATCTGCTTATCGATTGGCAGAGAACTGTTCAGTCGCTGGAGCATCCTGATTCGTTCGTCGGTATTGTGCTCCTCTCTGACCGCAGAAACGAGATAATGCAAAGAATTCATCAACACAGATTATGCTCAATGTTGGCTATAAGCATGTGAGGTACTATCTTGCAGTAGTTCCTGAGCACAAGTGATGCAAGAGTCATACAGCGGAAACGTGTTAGTTGACCTCTGCGCTCATCGTCTTCCAGCACGAGGGACAAAAGCTTTCGTCACCCGATTTAACCTGCTCGGCCGTGCTATACCTAGTATCAAACACTTCTCTACACATTCGGCACAATGTTTTGGCCATGACTCCAGTTTAACGTACCATATAATTTCCCGCCTGTCAAAACACTTGATCCAGCAGGTCAATCATACCTTGTGTCATTACATAGACGCGTCGGATTTTTGTGCTTAAGCGGGGGGATTGTATTTTCCTTGATCGGATGTAGGTTCATTTGATTTGAAATATCTTATATAGCACATCCCTGCAACGTCAAATACTATGCCAAAATCTCAAAGGAAAATGTATCCAGCTATTGGGTTGGCTGCTATTTTGGCATTGACTACAGTGGGGATATTGTTTCCGCAGGTCTATGCGGCTCGAGCTCCAGTTAATGATAATTTCGATTCAGCAACAGTAATTGCGGATGCTCCATTTACAGAAACTGTAAATACCGCAAAGGCAACGACAGAGAGCAGTGACCCGAGTGAATGCGTTAATGACGGTCGTACGGTTTGGTACAGATTTAGTCCCGAACAAGACGTATTAGTACAAGCCAGCACTTTTGGAAGCGATTTTGGTACGGTCCTGTCTGTCTTTGTTAGCTCCACTGAATTCCAATGCACAATTGAGCAAGAGTTGTCATTTGAGGCTTTGGCTGGGGAAATATACTTTTTCATGATAGATTCGTCTGGTGGTGGCAGTGGTAAAAATTTGGTATTTAGCGTAGACGCTTCCTCGATAATTGATATCGAAGTGAATATCGATCCTGTCGGCCAACTCGATTCAAAGACTGGCATGGTAACCGTGGGAGGCATCCTTGAATGCTCTCAGAGCTCAGCTGTCGCATTATCGGGCATTGCAGTCCAAGGAAATGCGAATCGTACTAATTTTGCTCGTGGATTCTACGATGAATCTGCTTCTTGTATCGCTGGAGAACCTACGGTATGGAGCGCGAGAGTTGCGGCTTCAATTGGAAAATTCAAACCGGGAGATAGCACTGTATTTGTTGACGCATCTGGTTGCGGCGTGCTTACCTGTGACGAGGATTCGGTATCCAGAATTGTCGCAATTAAAGTGATTAAGTAGTAGACGCTATTTTTTCAAATAAATCATAACCTGCGTCATTACGTTTATGCGTCCTGTTCGACAGTTCCATGAATTCCGGTAACACGAGCAAGCTAATAAACCGCCAATATTCTCAACCATGATAAACATTGCCTTCTGGCACCACGATCACATTCTACGCTGGAGCCAATTCGAGCTTGCAAGAGCCATCGCCGCCCTCGGTAACCACCTCATACGTGCCTCCCCTGACGAGATCCACATTATCGAATACACACGAGAATCCCCCGTGGTAGTCATCACGATGCACTGGTTTCGTTGGATAAACCACATCTGTAACACCCTCCATATACGTACCAGTGGAGTCATAAGAAAGTGAATCGCCATCGGCCCTGAACTCTAATCTTGTCGGGCCAGATGGAACAGCCACGCCTGAGACATCGATCTGTATCTCGCCACTTGAGACAGCTCTGCCTCCTATCGTATAGTCAGCCTGAGGATCGTCCGGCGGCTCTCTTGTGATTTCAGTTATTGTTTGCCTAAATGTTCCAGACCCGTTGCCGCTAACAGAGCCAAATGTCGTCGTTAAGAAGAACGTCCCAGTGCCAGTCCGCTCATCTTTTCGTTCAAAGCACCATCCAGCTTGAGCGTGACCTGGGTCTGCGCAGCCTGTTTCTGTTCTCGAAAAGCTGTACTGAATAGTTCCACTCGCTGGAATAGGCGCCTGATCACATGGTACGACTGCCCTTCTGGTTTGGTCTAACCGTTCCTCGGCGAGATGCTGAAGAGTATGCTCACTCCATTCTGATGCGGCCTCTGTAACGACATGAATTACGGGGGGGATATGCAGGAATAACCCGGGTACTTTTGCAAGCTGATTAAGAACCCTCGCTGCCGACAACCGCGCTAACTCTGACTGAGCACTTCTAACCTCGTCTATGGTTCTCTGTCTTTCTTGTGGGTTTTCTTCAAATGTCCTTCTAGTCACCGGGTTTGTAGGATTCTGTGCGCATTCCATTAGTTGCTCAAGCTCTGTGGAATGATGGCTCGTAGCAAAATCACCAGCAACAGGAATCATAGTTCCTATACTGAATAAATTAAGAAATGCGCCGGTAAGGCCGCCAGCAGCTTCCGCAGACGGCAAAACACCAATCAATTCAGCAGATATTGGCTGTTCTTGCGGTAGCTTGATGGCAGCCAAAACCTCTTCAGACATTGCAGCATAAGGAACAAAATATCCGATTGTCATTGCCGGGACATTGTTCACCTCATAGAACTTTGCACTCATGTTATAGACTTGCATGCCACTTGCAGCGGCTTCCAAGATTTCTTCTTCTGTGGGCGAGTAAGTCTGGTCCGGAATTACATTCATTACAACGTCCCAGCTTTCTCCAGAGGGCAGGCTCTGATGGTAGTTCAGGTAAGTGTTGTTGTAGGTCTTGATTTGAGTGTCTACTTGGGCAAAGATAGTCGCTGTCCCTTGGTCCAAGCCTTCTTCAACCATCAATCGGTTTACAAGAGCAGGATCGACGTTTGGATTGTTGGGGTTCGTATCAATATTCTGCAAATTGGAGGTCAACGGGTTATCGGGAATAGGAATATTTGCCACTTGCTGCGAGAAGCCACCAAAGCTGTATAGACCGACACCGATTGCTATTACAGCAGATACCGCAGCCGATATTATTCCGATTATGTTAAACCTTATGAGCCGCCATAGTCTCAGCAAATATATACACTTTTTGAGTGATCGAGCTGACGGAGAAGGCCAAACATTTGAGGCCAATACTTGAAGAGATGGGAGAATTTTCTACAAGATATTGTGCTACTGACGTCTTCAGGGATAAGAAGCCAAGAGCTTTCAAGCAAGTGTTAGAAATGCAACAGTAACTTGATGACCGGGCTCTTCAGGTGGCCTGTGCAGCAGCCTGTGTCCTGATCTGTGACTTTGGTTGGATGACTGTTTCTAGGTAATAAACACGGATTATGACGCTAGGCTGGGCAGAATCCAATCAATGACGACAAAACATGCAATGATTCCATGCCAATATTCTGAATCACTTTAGCCTGAAGACATTAAATCCAATTATTGGAAATGGTATCTGCATAACACAAGACGGATGCGAGGAAGAGGACTCTATAGCAAGATTTATCTGGGTACTCGGAAGTAAACATCCGAACGCCTCTCAATAGGTCGCCAAATGCAATTCTTGGATCAAGCTCGTCTAGAATTCTGTCTTTTGTTCTTATCTTCACATTGTTTTGCGGCGTTGTCAGCGTCTCCGTTGCTGTCACTCCCAAGGCGTCGGCTCAAAGTCAAGCTGTAATACCAGTTTCGATCACATACACGTACAGCTACGAAAACAGAGGATGCAGCCAATATTACCCTTGTGAAACCGTAACAATTTCAACCAGTTTTTCGGGAAGCGCCAACATTACTCCAGTTGAAGGAGGATATGAAGGAACAGGTTCAGGGTCCTATGAAGACATCCATGACAGAGTAGTGGACCCCTACCCGGGTTGCTCAGGTGATGGTGGCCATACGACAACCTATGGCAACGCCGACTTTGTTGTGCACTACCAGTTTTCAATAGATAATGACGTTACAGGAGGAATCGACGATTCGATGTACAACAGCAGCTGGGGCGTCGTCGAGGTACTTGTCGAAGATTATGACTTGCATACAGACTTGACCAGCACCATCTGTGGTGAGACACAGTCTCATAGCCACGACGAAGGTGCTGTTGGCTTTGGCTGCTTCTTTCACTCGTTGGACTTTACCACAGGCGGCACCTGGACCCAGATAATTCCTGTTACGGATGATTCGACTGCAAAGTGCGTGCTAAGCATCGGCCAATCGGGTGACAAGATGCGAATATTTGGAACTGTCAAAGGCCTCTTTGATGGCGGTGTGGAGGGTCTTCCAAATTCCAGAGTACTTCTTGCAAAGATGGAAAAAGAGTATTATGAGAAATTGAGCACCTCGAAACCAAGTTTCATTATGAGAACCGCCACTTCGGATAACAATACCGCTGAATACGAGTTCAATTTTACAAGGGGGCCAGGCAAGCTGCCAAAGATGATGGTGGTTTCGCTCCTGTGGTATGAGGGCGGACCTGAATATGCGATAACCAACGGAAAAGAGCAAGATGGCAGACTCATTCCTGTTTATCAAGCCCTATGCGTTGATGACAATGACCCTACGAAATGCGCAAAGTGGAAGAGAAACAGCGACGGAAGTTACCAAGCAGAGGTAAAGTTTGAGTACGGCAGCGAGCAGAAGATAGTAGAAACTTTAGAGTTTCTGGAATCAGAACACTGGCTGGGACTAAACATCACAGCGCCTGGTGGGATTGCAGGCAACGCGCTGCTACTAACTGCGACGACGAATATGATGTCAGATTCGGCCTACTTGTACTATAATAGCTATCGTGAAATGAAATACTTTGAGACACTGGGACTGTTATCACCCCTGAACCCTCTTGTCATAAGGTCTCATGATTTTGATGCAGGTTGCGAGAAAGGGGCCTGGTATAACGGCAAGGCAGTAGATCCTGCGTACACGAGGTCGTTCGGGGGTCTGGGAACATTTGCGGACAGAGTTGAAGCAACCGGTGGTGAAATTGTAATGTGCGATACGGGTGGCAACAGTTCCCCAAGTGTGTATGATGCTCCAAGGTTGCCACTCTGGCACGAAATCGGACACTATCTGCTATTTCAGATGTATAACCCTATTACGCCACAACGAGGTACCCCACACCAAGGATATTCGAACCCGAGTTCGAACGACGCGTTTATCGAAGGATTCGCAGGCTTTGTGGCCGTCCTAGTCGACGAGCATTATGGAGCTCGCGCTCCGCAATATTTCGGCCAGAATCTGGAATTGGAGCACAAGATTTGGGGCGTCTGGGGAACTGACGAGGAGATAGCAGTAGCAAGCGTACTCTGGGATTTTCACGATAGAGGTAGAGAAATAAATCTTGGACATACGATAAATGGCACGTCGATTCCCATATCCAAGGTTTATCAGGCCTCTATGGATGACGTGTCGCTTGACGCTTCGACAATCATGGTGGCGATTGACAGAAACCAGGTCAAAACAATGGTTGACCTCTACAACGCATTCGTGGCGAATAGAATTTCAGCGGTTGACCTGGACATGATATACGCCAATCATGGTGTCTTCGCAGATGTGGTAGAGAGAAACTATGTGCATGACTCTGTCTCAGAAAAGATTGGCGAATCAGGATCCAAGAGCTCGCCTGTGCGGCTTGTAAGAACCACACCACCACCTGAGCTTCGGGGATCGTACTTGGTGTCAGACACGGACTCCACCTATAATGTCACCATCAACTTTGTATCTCCATACGAGAATTATGATTATTCATATCTTCAAAAAATGCAAGCCGGAGAAAACACATACTTCACGATGCCGCCTCAATATTACCCATCAACGGCGACCATCTCTCCTGTTTCATCCCGGGGAAATGGTCCCACGAGTGAAGCAATCGAAATCCGAAGCGACGCATACTGGAGTTACATTCGTTCGAACCCTCCAGAGGATGGCATATTCAGGCAGATTTCTGTTACAGGAGACTCTAACGGCGGCGATACAATTACTGCGCTTCAATACATTCAGAATGTCAAGGACCTTCTGAGCAGGGTTTCCTCAGAGTACAGGGCAGGTAACGCTACCGGCGCAGAAGAGCTTGCCACAATGGCCTACATAGACAACTTTGAACATGTGGAAGCAGAGCTGGAACAACGCAATGCGACAGACTTGAAAGAGCAAACAGAAGAGATGTTACGTGTCGAATTGGTAGGATTGATCAGGGACAGGGCAGCTCCACAGAGCATTGACGACAAGATAGCAGAGGTAAATATGATGCTTGACCAGGCGATCGTGATCGTCCCAGAATTTCCATATGGAATGGTCATGATCCTTATGTTCGGCTTGATTTTCACAGTATTCCTTGCAAGGTCCAGGGGAATGACCTGGCTGCGTTTGTGGTAAGCCACAGGAATTCGGACTGAGAGTCGGGACACTGAGCTTTAAGCAACTTCCAACCAATCATACTATGCGTAATGCCATGAATGCAGCACAAAAGCACGAGGGAAAAGGGGGAACGTCTTCTTGCTGCCGGAACCACCGAAGCCGAGAAAAGCTATGAGGCCTGTGCAGCAGCCTGCCCTGATCCGTGTCTTTAGCTGGCTGATTTCGAGTGCAAGCTCCTCCAAGATGTAGACTTCAAAAACTATGCTTAGTCTATTGATTTACTAATCGACCAGCAACGCTGATGGGGATCGTCCCGGCACTACTACCTTGTGTGGTTTTGAAACTCAACTCTATAGTACCATCAAGAGATTGAGGTACGAACTCATCGACATTGCAATTGAACTCTACATGGACAATATTCTTATCAAGCGTTACTGTAATCCATGTCGGAGCGTTGGCAACTACCCATGTTCCCTGCTGCGAAGCAGTAAGGTTGATGGTTGCAAAGGCTTGCGGGCATGGGCTCACGTCAATGACGTGATCAAATGCGGTTGTCGTTACATTTGCCGAAATCATAACTTCACCTTCGCTTTCGACTTGGATCACCTCGACGTCACTTTTCTTGCCGAACCCACAGCCATTAGGATCCGGATCTTCAAGGATTGTCCCGTCAGTAGCTGTAACCATCGATTCGATAGTGTGCCAGTGCGGAACCGCTTCATCTCCCACCTTGCAATCTGAATCTTTGGTGAGTACTAGTTGATCAAATGTGACATGGTGGTCACTAAATACTATGGCTTGCATTGACCCATTTTTCATAAGAGGTTCAAGTCTAAACGCTGCATCCTGAGAATCAAGAGTTACACTAAGAATGTCCGCGATTGCGAGATAGCTCTCTGCTCCAATGGCTATGGAGTAAGTACCTTCATCCAGCTCGACTGAAGTAGTGCCATTCGCATTAGTCATTGATTCCGCCACAATATCTGATGAACGCGAGATCAGAATAGAAGCATTAGCAATCGGCTGCGCCAAGTTGAAATCCCTTATGATTATTTTTAACGCGCCACTTGGAACAACAGGAACTTTGTCTAGAACTTCCTGAATCATCGCAGATAGCTGGTCAGCTTTGTATCCTAGTGCTATAGGATCACTGTTCAGCCCGCCAGCGCCGCCAAATCTAAACAAAAGGTCCCGATTACCTTCTGTCATTACCACCATAGAGGAAAACGATCCCTGAGGGAGAGGGTTTGCTGTCCAGAGCAAGACTGTGTCCTGAGCTAGACGCTCTCTTTCCCACCCATCGATTTTGGCAAAAATCAGATCACCGTCTAGACTTCTAACGATGACGGCTTCGAGAGGCTGCGCACCCTTATTCTCGATAGAGAGCACACTAAACCTGGAATCCTGGAATTCTACAGAGGAATCTAGATCAACGGCCACCAAAGTCGGTTGATATTTTCCGGCTCGTGCACGCTCTGAATCTATCGCGTGGAGATATGCTGCTTCGTATAGATCAATCGCTGTCAGTGATTCGTTCTTCGCAGCAAGCTCCTGAGCTTTTAGTGTGAGGGACTTGGTGTTATTACTTGCAATTAGCTTCAACAACGACATTTGTGTACCATTAGCAGCGAAAACAGCAGCATCAGCTGCAGTGAGATTGCCCCCGGTCTCGCCATCAGTCTGGGTGGGAGTCCCGGATATGACATCTCTCAGGACGGCAAACTGAGTTGAAGCTCTGGTACCCTCGTCGTAATAGTCTCGTATCCCCATCGCTGTCTTCTTGTCCCGACAGTCAGGCGAATCCTCTTCAACAACTTCTGTTGATATTTTCCAGTCAACGTGGACTGAACCATCTTTGCCTCCAGTAGTTGTGATCTCGTATTCACCTGGTGCATTTTTGATAGTACTGACACCGCCCCAATCTTCGTCCCCATTGGTACCTGCCAGGTCAGTTGCTGTACCTATGAGTGCTTCCCCTAAACCTAATAGCCCTATTCCAATTCCTAACTCGGAACTAATTACCCCGGCAGCGGCCATTCCAAGACCTACAACGCCCAAAACAGCGGCTGCTACTGTGGCTTCTGTACTTTGTGCATCGGATTCTAGGACCCGTATCGCAAAGGCAACACTATCCATTGGCGTACATTCATAATATTCGGCAAGCGTAATCGGATATTCCGCAGAGTTCTTTAGACTTTTGTCCGGATAAAATGGGTAGTTGAATGGTGTGGTAGAGTCTAATGGAGTTCCCGAATCGAAAGGTCCGAATCCAGAGCCTTCCCGCATGGGACCCAACCATACTCGCATGCTTTCAACAGATCCATCTGGATTCTTCCTATTCGCTGCCTCAATTTGACCAAATAATACATCACCTAACCTGTTTGCATGAACAGAAGTTACGTGCCAAGCCATAACAACTTCGGGCTTCCCCTCGAACGCCCCAATATCGGCTTCGTAAGTATAGCCGCCACCGAGTCCTGCACCAGGTGTCATTTTGAAGTGCATAGATCCGACGGCCACGGTTACTTTGATCTTGTCAGCCCCCTCTGTCGCGACCAACTGCGCACTCGCATTGCCTACAATATTTGCATATGAGAGGAAGGAACCAAGCAGCAAAGCTATCGTAGGAATCACGAGAGGCAGCTTTCTCATGAATCTTCGTGATGGAAGCACCCGTATTTAGCCTTTAAATAAAATGCAAAGAACCCACAAAATGTCTTCCTTCCAACTCTTACAGAAAAACCGAAAATCTTTAAATGGATCGAAATATGCCCTTTGGTTCAATTGAGAAGTCCGGAGCAAGACAATCCCAATCTTTCAGATTGCCTTCGAAATAATGTGTTTAGTATTGTGGCTCTGTGTGTGCTATCAGCGTCATCGTTGGCGCTATTCATGGGCAATGCTTCAGCCGAGGAAGCCACATTGATCGCAAAATACAACGAATTTGCATTTAATGTAACAACTTCTATGTCAAATGGCGCAGCTACGGCTATTCAAGTTTCGCCTGACTTCACGTCGATAACAATAGACGTTAGACCTGCGGATACCCAGCCGGGTGATCTAATTGTCACTCTTCCACGTGACCTAATTGATGCTAAGGATTCTCGAGGCGATATTTCATTTGTAGTGCTTGCAGGCATTACGGAAACTGATTACGAGCAACTCGCCTCTAGTGAAAGCGAAAGGCAGCTAAAGATTTCGGTCCCGGCGCGGGCAGAAAGCATTGAAATTATCGGCACCACGGTTGTGCCAGAATTTCCCATTGGAATGATCGGCGCGATCGCAGCGGGTATTGGAACAGGAATCTTAGTTGCTAGAACAAAGCTCTTCAACCGCGGCCATTAGCTGTGACTTTAGCTGGCTGATTTCTAGCGCCAGTTCCTCCATGAATTGCTAGACCACTCCGTCAAATCACACTCCCGGCGAAAATAAAAAGCTATTCGACAGGATTCGCCGCCCTACGGAATATTGAATCCAATTTTGCCCTTGAATCTAGCTAGTAACGTTATCATTGTGATAAGCAGCAAAGTCATGACCAAAGTAATGCCAGGTGGAAACTCTGGAACGATCACTATCGCTTCATCGAGCTTTGCATTTATGTCAGCTATTTTTGCATCAACAGTCTCTGAACTACCCCCATCCCGTATCAACCCAACGAGCTCGTCTCGCAACAGCTTTTCTGTATCCTCTTTCAATTGTGTTGCATTTCGCTGCTCAAGTTCTGGTTCTATGTATTCGAAGTTGTCTAAATATGCCGCTGTCGCAAGGGCCAGTGCTCCGGTATTGTTGCCCGCTTTGTATTCTGTGGAAACATGACTGAGAAGCTCTCTTATGTTTTGAATGTATTGGAGCGAGGTGACATTTCTATTGCCGTCGTCACTTCCTTCCACAGAAATATTTCTGAAGACTCCATCCTGTGGAGGATTAGAACGAATGTAATTCCAGTATTCGTCGCTATTGATTTCTATGGCGCCAGGTAGTGGGTTACCCTCCTTTGACAAAGGAGTGACTATCACGGTTGAAGGGTAGTACTCTGGGGGCACCGCGAAATAGGTAGGTTCCCCTCCTTTCATATCAACAAGATAAGAGTAGTCATAGTAGCTGAATGGTTCGATATGACTGATGGTTATGTTAAAGGAGGAATCTATGTTCGAAACAAGGTTCGAGCCAGGCAATTCAGGTGCGGTACTCTTTCGGACCACGCGATTTGGAGTATTACCGGTTTCCGATATGGTTTCATCAAATGAATCGTGTATGTTATTCCATTCTTCTATGTCAGCGAAAGCCCCATGATTTACAAATATCATATTTAGATTGTCGGATCCTGAGGGGTTATTTAGGAACTCATGATACAGTTCTACTATCGTCTTCGGTTCTTGATCGTTGATTGTCCCAAGAATTGTCTTCGCATCTGAGGCAATTTTGTCGGCCAAATTGGGGATTACCTTGGATGTCCCTACAAGCGTTCCATTTATCACAAGACCAGGATTTGTTTCGTTCCCTGCATCATGGAAATCCCACAGAATCCCAGCTACAGAGAACTCCTCATGAATCCAAGGTCCCCAAACCTTGTAGTCGGTTTCAAGATTATAATTGCCTGGTCCGACAGGATACATGTATGGTGTTGAGTTGCCATAATATTCGTTTATCAGCATTGCAACGAATTCTGCAAATCCCTCGATAATTGAGTCATTGGTACCAGAATTCAAATACCCCTGGTGTGGCGTCCCGTATGGACGCACGTAGGGATCGGGGTAAAGCTGAAACATCATGTAATGGCCAAGCTCATGCCACTCCCTGTTCATTGGAGCATCGGGAACATGAATTGGGCTAGCTGAATCGCAGATGTAGACTCCAGCACCTGTTGCTTTGACTTTTTCAAGCGACGTCCCCAAATCTCCAAAATATGGATATTTGTTACTGAGCTTTGCAGGGGCGTCGTAATATGCTCCACATTCTGCTTGCTCATGATGGGATTTTATCATGACCGGATCCCACGCCACCGGTATATCCAAAGTTTCGAAATATTTTGCTGCCCGATAACTGTTGTAATAGATATACGCAGAGTCTCCCATTACCTGCAGAGTAGCATTTCCTCCTTTCCAATCTTCCATTTCCATAATTGTCATGGTTTCACCTAGTTTCTCGGCGCTTCCATATTCAAAGTTGACCTCAGCCTCATAACCCGAAGCCGTTCTCTCCCATTTCTCACATTTCGTACCCGGAAAATCATCCACGCAAAGAGCCTGGTAGACAGGAATAAAACGTCCTTCCAGCTCGTTTCCATTTGTTACTGCAAACTCTGGCTTCCCTTCGTACCAAAGAAGCGATACTACTAGTAGCCTTGGAAGCTTGCCCGGATCCTTTTCAAACTCGAACTCATACTTGGCATCATCGTCATCAGTAGTTGCAGTTGCCATTTCGAAATTTGGCTTGGAAGTACTAAGTTTTTTCAAGTAAGGTTCGGCCATGTTCTCCATGTTGTCCACTACTACTTTTGAATTGGATATTGGCGCAGGGCATTTGGCAAGTGGGGGGCATGTTCCATCAATCAAACCTTTGACAGTTCCAAAAATATGCAGTTTTTCAACTGATTGACCTATGGTCAGTACACACTTTCCATTCGTATCGTTGGTAACCTGGTTTTCAGATGTAAATGTGCCACCTTTGTCAAAATCCAGAGAATAGAAGAAACAGCCAAACCCAACTGACCCGTCTTCCCCAGTATTGGAACTGTTATCCCCACACCTATCTCCAGAGTAAGTGCTACTGTCCTCCCAGTGCAGAGTTGAGGAATCGATAAGAACTTCGACAACTCCGTAGCTACTGTTGTACATAGAAGTGTCGGGCCCTCCAGTGACATGATTATCGATTGAATATTGATAATGAACCACCATGTCGGGATCGCCATTTGTGATCGTATGGTATTCGGAGTGGCAGCCATAAGC
The DNA here is from genome assembly GCA_025449675.1 of Nitrososphaera sp. Lineage (GTDB taxonomy): Archaea > Thermoproteota > Nitrososphaeria > Nitrososphaerales > Nitrososphaeraceae > Nitrososphaera. Next base: position 33,762 of record JANWIX010000038.1, read on the forward strand.
GTCTCCCACGACATCTTCGGCATAATGATAGCTGCCTGTGCTGTTTCCCTCGAAGCCCCCATCAACCGGAAATAGATCGGCAAATCCCGTGAATTTCTCCGAGATAGTTCGTGTTTGCCCGGGATCCGTGAATCCAGCGTCGTATGTGTATGTCAATGTTACTTGGAGGGGGTTATTGGGATCACCTCCCTGCTCATCCTGCGCGTTGGCTTCTCGGTTAGTTCTATACCCAGTGAAACTTTGACCACCCGTGCCAAGTAAGAGAATGAAAATCAGACCTAGAGAAATGACCTTAGCAAAGTTCGATCCAAAATTCGGATGATCGGAATTATTAAGGTTCGTTGGGGATTGCTGCTTTTAGTAGGATAGATAAGTCTTACTGTCGATTCTATTGGTAAGAAATACCAAGTGCAGGGCTATCTACCGAGCACTCTGAATCTTCCATAAATGACAATCCCACCAACAGCTGCTGCTAGTGCAACAAATGCAGCCAATGGAAATTCTGGCACTACGCGGGTTCCAGAAATTACGATATCGTGACCCCCGTTCCGAACAAATCAGAACGGTCGGTATTGAAAACCAAGGAGGGGAATCAGAGCCAATAGTCCTAGACCCATCAACATTCCAGCGACGCAGAGACTGTATTTCGTTATCTTCATGTCGGTAGTTATGGCCAGCGACTATTACTACGATTCTCAAAAGTATTCATTACCAGTTCGCATTGTGTTTGATCTGTGAGCAGCTATTATGATTGCTCACTCAACACTCTTTTAGTACAGGTTTAGGAGTCAATCAAACGGACTCTGGATTCTGTCTGACTAGGTAGCCAACCCATGAGATGCAGTAGCCTGTGTCCTGATCTGTGACTTCCGCTGGATGATTTCTATCGCCAGTTCCTCCAGGACGCTGGCCGGCAATTCGCCTTTGTAGAGCAATCTTTTTCTTTTTATCGAATGCTCGTTTGGAAGCACATTGAGCAAATTGTGAGGGTCGCCTTACGGTATGTTTACATCTTCCTTTTTCTTCTGCATCTTCTTAACTGCGACGATTCCGCCGACCGCAGCTGCAGCTGCTGCTATGCCAATGATTCCATACATCATCATATCATTCGAGCCTGAGTTTGAGGCTGGTGGTTGAGCAGTGGTGGGGGTCTCTGTTGTAGCTGTGGTTGTCTCTGGTTGAGCAGTGGTGGGGGTCTCTGTTGTAGCTGTGGTTGTAGCTCCCACAATAGTTATTTCTTCGACATCACTTCCTTTCCCATTCTTATCATCGGTAACTTCCAATGTAACCGTGTACGTACCGGGATTCTGATAGGTATGCGTTGCCGAAACACCATTGCCTTTAGCACCATCGCCAAAATCCCAACTATAGTCAACAACACTTCCACCTTGATCGGTGGACTTGTCTGCAGAGAAGGAGAGCTCTTTGCCCGCTTCGGATTGACCTGATGGGGAAGTGAGGATCGCTAAAGGTAGAGAGTTGTCCGGAGGACTTACAACTACCACAAAAGATTTCGTTGCTTCATTGCCCGCGTCGTCCTCTGCGGTACATTTTACCAAGGTATCTCCTATTTGGAAAGCAGTTCCTGTCTCAGGCGAACACTTAGGTGTGATGCTCCCAGCCACTACGTCTTCAGCACTCACTTCATAGGTGGCAATAAACCCTGATTCTCCGGTTGCCTTAAACTGCAGGGGTTGGGAGGGGACATTGATCGAAGGTGGCTCGGTGTCATCCACAGTGAATGTGAATTCTTTGCTCGCAGAATTGCCGGCCTTGTCCACAGCTGTGCATGTCACCTCAGTATCTCCCAAGGGGAATGGACCTGGCGGTGGGATGCAAGTCGGCGCGATGTTTCCATCTACAATATCAGTAGCTGATATGGAATAACTGACTTGGGCGCCAGAAGAGCTTGTGGCTTCAACCTTTAGAGCAGACTTGGCATTGATCACTGGCTTTGTTGTATCCTGAACAAGGACGTCAAATGACACGGGATCAGCAGTATTACCGGCATTGTCTGTAGCAGTACATGTTACCGAGGTAGTTTTCAGAGCGAAAAGACCTGGTGGAGGATTACAGGTGGGCGTGAGGTTTCCATCTACAATATCAGTAGCTGATACCTCATAGCTGTTGACTTTGGCGCCAGAAGAGCTTGTGGCCTCGACAGTCAAAGATGTGGCAGTGACCACCGGCTTTGTGGTATCCTGAACAAGGACGTCAAATGAGGCTGTTCCAGTGTTGCCGTGAGCATCTGTTGCTGTGCATGTTACCGGAGTAGTTCCTAAGGGGAATGGACCCGCAGGTGGGTTACACGTAGGCGTGATGTTTCCGTCTGTTTCATCATTAGCTGACACTGGAAAGTTGGCATCGGCACCGGAAGAGCTCGTAGCTTCCACTGTATAGGGCGAGGATGGTACGGTGACCACAGGAGCCCAGCAATCATCGCCGATTAAGCAGGCCTGGAAGATAGGGAAATCATCTATTTTTCCTATGTCTGCTGCATCAGCCTGTTGTAGAAGTGGAAAGGTGCTCGAGACGACAACAATCAGCAGAGCGGCGAGAGTGTTTTTGCGAATATTGGACATAACCTCGGATCGTTCCATAGAAGCTATAGCAATATGACATTGATATAAGAATTCTGTTCGTGAAAATGTTCCATTGTCAATAATCAAGATAAGAAGATAGGATTCATTGTTAATCGAACAGAAATTTCCGCCCTCAAAGTCATGCTCGATGACATAAAGCTTTTCGACTTGAGAACGGGAAATATTTGTTCGTTGTCTCAAAGGTACCCATTTGCACTGCAGACCAATCATAGAAATAAGCTTAAAAGACAGCGGTCTCTTAGGTAGGCAGAAGCTGTTGGAGAAGAGCAATGAGAGCTGCTTCGTTAGAAGCTAACAAGGCTTAGGGGTTGGAAAGAATGCCTAACAATCAAACAACAATCTGGGATAACGAAACTATAGACAATGACCCGCCGGTCACTAAAAAAGTGAGATTACACTGCCCTGGCCTTCTAAACAAGGTCGAGCTATCTTTCAAATTCGACGTTTCAAATTTTCAGGGGTGCATTTTGGATGAACTAAAGCCAATATTGATCAATGACGAGGTGGTGCCGCTACAGCTTCCGGCTGACAAGATAAGATTAAAGCTTGTGGATATGGCTGGGGTAGACGTTACAAAATTTGTAAAGGCGAGCGTGGGCGGCGAAATAAATACCATAACCGTGAACTACAAAGTTAGATCTAAACCTTGGTTCTTCGAAAAGATTGGTAAAAAGGACGTCGGTAAACTTCGCCTTTCACTCATGTTGCATTGGTATGAAGAGAACAGAAAGTGTTCTAATGGCCACGAGATTCCTCCGGGTGAAAAGGATTGCCCCATTTGTAGTCCTCAGACAAAATATTGCATGTGGCACGGCGAGCCAGTCCAATCCAAGGCAACGGTTTGTCCTTTTCAGGGTGGTCCAAAATACGAGACCGTGGTTACTCCAAATACACAAAAGATCTGTCCAAATCCTGCCTGCAAGAAGCGCATTCATGTAAAAGAGATCTTTTGCGAATATTGCGGGACAAAAGAGCCCCTGACACCGACATCCTAGTAATCTGAAAATTCTATTGGTTATGTGATTAGGCGGGTATCTGTCTTATCTTGGACTTTAGATGAACTACGTTGCCAATCCTCGGCGTACATTCTGGATTGGAGTTGATGAAGGTGACATACTTTACTTCGTTTTCTGGAAATGGGTTAATGATCTGATACTTGTACCAATACAAGTCGTTGGCAGACCTTAGTGCGAGAAGCCAAGGGTTCGCCTTGTCGGGATCGGACGGAGGCGCCTTTCTATCATTAACAAATAACTTCTCGCCGACGGTTTCTATTGGCCTGTCCATGTATTCAATAGTGACGGTAAGAGCGTTGGTGTCGCCCTTAGATGCTCCACCCCAATAGTAAAGGATATCAAAAGTGTCCATGATTCCAAGTGAACATATTTCTCCCTCACCTGGGACGGTCGTTACCCATTGCTTGTTGATCAATCCCATCGCCTTTTCCCCGTATGTGTTTTCCTCATCGCGAACGAATTCGTCTAAACCAAATGATCGACCAACGCGGCTCTCAACTCCAGCCAGTATGACGCTTTCGGACATATTGTACATCTCGTTACGAAGCTTTTGGATCTCTGCAAACAAACTCTGTTGGATATAGTTCCAGTCTTCGGCCTTTATGGGGTCGCCACCCTTTGCTAACCTAGCCTTAAAGTCAAGGCTCACAGTTGGGCAGCCTCCGGGTTAACTAGGTGACTTTGGCTCATAGGGCCACTTACTCCCAGTCGCATGAGAGCCTCGATCAAATTGCAAGCTTCACTGAGAAGTGATCTAGTACTTAAATCCTTTCCAAATTTGCTAGATGGAGTTAGTTCGATTCATGGTTTGGTGCTGCTCAGGCATTAAACTAGGAAACAGGTTATTGAAACGTTGCCAGGTTATTCGAAATAGGAGCTCTGTTATTGCGATAGAATGCAATAGGAGTCTAACGATTCTGGAATTGCATTAAAGCGACAGTTTCTTCAGCTTTGAACCACATCTTGTGCATGCAGATTCTCTATGCTTCTTGCCGCACGAAACGCAACAAAAAGGAGAATTCTCTGTGGTTCGAAACAGTGACATGAACGAAGTATTTGGACTTCGAAGTGTAGATGAGGTATTATTTCTTATGATTGTCCAGCCTGCAAAACCAAGGATCAAGATGGTCGTCAAGAGCGACAGATAGACCGGAAGAATCATGCATAGAGCCACGAAGATCGATATCGATGAACCGATCCACAAACATTGGTTGACAATGAATCGCCTTTCAGTATCTAGACTCATGACTAACTCGTACGTTCATCGACAACATGGCATAAGAGGATAATAGTGTCAACCTCTTGAACATACATGATTGCAAAATTTACTAGTTTATTCAAACCGTTTACCCAACGTTGGAATTATCCACAAAATGGCTGCAGTCCAGCTCGGCTCCTGAGAATATTGAAATATTACCGCTCTGTTGTCTGTTCAATGCCTGCGGCAGCTAGACTAGGTGACCCCACCAGTCATGGTCCCCCTTTACTGGGGGCCGGAAGCCCAAACGTGTTGATAGGTGGCAAACCCGCGTGGCGAATAACTGACTTTCATACATGCCCTCTTTTTGACGGTAAGTCTCCGCATGGTGGAGGGTTAGTTTCTGTTGGCTGCCCAAAAGTTCTGATTAACAACGTTCCTGCAGCAAAGATGGGCGACATGGTGATGGAGGCCGCTGGTCCACCAAATCCAATCACAGCAGGCGAACCGACAGTGTTGATTTGCGAAGGCGCGGGTGGAGTTGGTGGAATGACTTCGAAAGCGGCGAGTGGAGGTATGCCATCTGCTGTTCAAAGTGGTCCAGGATACGAAGACTCGGCTGAGGAGGAGTCAAAACCTGGACAACAAAAAGATGAAATGTCGTACATAAAAGGGCAGGTGGTCGATGATGCGACAGGCGAGGCAATTGAAGGCATTCCAGTACTCATTTTAGGAGATGACGGAAGGCGGTATCAGACCAAAACAGACGACCAAGGCTTCTATGAAGTTCTAAATGTGCGCAAAGGAAAGTATGAAATCACGATCGATCTAGAAGGCCAAGAAGACGTAAAGACCGAAGTTCAGGTGTAATAGAAGGGATCCAGTGTGGGCAATCCCAATGCACCCGCATTAAGGCTCAAGGATACTCTGCAGATAATTGATAACGACACGGGCAAACCTGTTGCTTATGCAGCAGCAAAGGTCGTAGTCGTAGGCAAAAAGATTTCGCTCAAAGGCAAGGCCTTGCCGCCTGGCAAGAAGAATGGGTCGGTCAAGTGGACATGGGAAGTCGGACAGGACGCATTGTCGGACTATTTGACTAGCAAGGATGAAGGGAGACCAGTCGACCTATCATCAGATCAGCTCGGAAAAGATCAGTTAGATTTCTATTGGTATCTTGGTGGGAAAAAGACGGTTGCTCTCACGGCTGACTTGGGCGGAGGCAAACAGCTGAGAAAGCAGGTTATGTTTGATGTCCATATCCCAACGATCGAGTCGTTTACCTGGACCAATAACACTGAAGTCAAGGTCGATGATGTCTACTACGATCAAGGCGTCAAGGTTAGTGGTGAATGGATCCATTTCGGTGGATATCCAAATCCGCAGAAAACCGGCCACGACGACCCGGTCCCCGGCATAGAGTACGAAGCGAAAGTACGTTTGGACTCGGCCATACATGGTGGAACAGTTTATTTCGTTCAGTTGGTAGGCACAAAGCTTGATGGCGAGACCTTCCCAACTATTCCAATGCCAGGTATGGATTATACGCAATTTGTATTAAGGGAGGGTGAAAAAGATCGCATCTTCAAGGGAGAAGATTCTCCTGGAGGAAGATTACCGACCGACCAGACTACACTTCAATGGGCCCTGAATAATGCGTTTGTTACATACGTGATGTTCAAGCCCATTGGGCAAAACTCTATCTTTGTTCCTTTGGCTAGGCTAGACTGGAGCGTGAGCGCGCTGGCCGCACGCAAGGATGCAAAGTCCAAGTGGTCCTTGCTTCGCAAGTATGAATTTCCGACTCCAAAAATGACGATAATCCAAAACCGAGACCTACCAGCCTGGTAATAACGGACCCAAAATTGTTCTTTCCCATGATCTAGGAAGATGGATGAATCTGCATTTTCGATGAACAGCCGTAATTTTCTCTTAACGTTCTACCGAAAGCCATAGAATAGTCAAATATCTTTTTTGAATATTCTTCCAGAAGGGGCAGCATGTCATTCACAGTTTCATCAAGATAAAAACCCGGACAGTTGCCTGTGAAATGAAATCTGGCATGTACAACAACTCTACCGCTATCAATGACCGTAGATGGAACAAACGGATAGATCCAGCATACACTGGGCTTGTCTGGGTGCAGTGTGCAGCCTGTATTGTTCAAGAATCTGCACGCAATGACAGAGTTTGCGTCTTGGTCCGTTTCTTCTTCTTTGCGTTTTAGCGATATCATTGTAAGGGTTGTGAGAAGCTTTCCAGAATGACGCCGTTGGTTAATTGTAGCAATTATCGTTTCGTTTTTCACGAATTCTGCTTCACTCGTATATCCCAGCTTTCTTGTAAGGGTCTCTATGTCTTCCTTTACTAGCGGAAGCTTGAGCTGCTTTTCGCAGCAATTGTGACAATCAGGCCAATGACATTTCCAAAGAACATACAGATGTTTGTCTGTCAGGTATGGAATGTGGAAAACTACTCCATTTACGTTGATTGCTTTTTCAATGACATCGGTTCGCTGCCCAAGCTGGAGCTCGTAAATCTCGGTAGGGATATCCCACTTTTCCAGTAATTCATCCATCGATTTCTTGATTGGTGAACAAGACGACAAGCGATAGACGATCATGATAGACGGTAGCAATTATGTATTTTCATGATGATTTCAATCGGTTCTCTGGTCGGTAGTAAGCCTGTTGTTCCTCATGATTTCTTAAAGTTTATGAATTAGATTGGACTCAGTCGGTCCAACTTGGATGAGGAATCTCCTGCTATCAAGGATGAGGAATCTCCTGCTATCAAGGATGAGGAATCTCCTGCTATCAAGGATGAGGAATCTCCTGCTATCAAGGATGAGGAATCTCCTGCTATCAAGGAT
>JANWIX010000039.1 GCA_025449675.1 Nitrososphaera sp.
CTTCGGCCACGACCATAGCAGTCCACAATGGCAGGGAAGCAGGTCAGGAGATCCCTCATGTTCACGTCCACCTAATTCCGAGAAAACCTGGAGATGGAGCAGGACCAGTTCATTCCATGTTCGGAAAAAGACCGAAGCTAGGTCTAGAAGAAATGGAATCGCTGCGAAGCAAAATAGCGTCCAACCTCAAGTAAGTCTCGGATCAACCATTTATCAAGTTCTGTTGCATAGTCGGCTGATTTGATCTGTTGGTGGAAATCGAATGAGGAGCCATTGTTAGGAACACTTGATACGTCTCTCGCTCAATCTTGACAAGATTACGACTAGAACCGAAGTAGAAAGCAGCACAGTAAAGGTTGTGCTGAATTCCGGTATTGCAACACCATTTATTGATGCCTCGGTTAATTCAAAAGAATAGTTTACCCTTGCAACAGATTCCTCAGTGGTCGTGCCTTTGATCGGAAACGGAAAATCATCTAGAACCCAGATGTTGAACCGCCTTCTCGCGCCCCTTCGCCCAAGTACCAGTACCCCTGATTAGTGGCTAGTTCAGCATTGGCGCTTATGACAACTGAGGAACACAGTACTGAGAGAATGGAAACTGGAATCACGTGCCTGATGACTTCACGGAATATACACCTCTCATCTCTAAACATGTATTTATTGTGATTGTCTAGCAGCACTGTTCAATCCTAGGGGGATTTCCATCGCCTGTTAAATTAGGGTGACAGAATGTTAAGATAGGATTATTGCTGGTTGTTAAGTTAGCTCATTCTATCAGCCGATTTCCAACAGCAGCTCATATCAGCCGACTTCCTACTAGAACTATCTATCATGTCTCGCGATGGAGGCCGTGCCTTAACATACGTCGCGCAAAAAGCATGGAGTCGTACTAGTGGATTCTTTCCAGTATGCCAAGAATTTCGGAAAGCGTAGACACCGTGAAAGTGGGATTTTCGCATTCGCTCATCGGATTCTGCAGCCGGAACAATGAGTTAGTAGTCCTGATAGTTTTCATTCCAAGCCTGTTCGCCGGACATATGTCAGTGTCAAGCCTGTCTCCAACCATAACGCATTCAGCTGCTTCATATGCCGCCTTGCGCAACGCAAGCTGGAAAATCCTGGGGTCAGGCTTTTTCAGTCCCACCAAGGAAGATATTACACTCACCTTGAAGTATCGTCCAAGACTTGAACTTTCTAGTAGATCCATTATGTCTTCAGACTGGTTCGCTATAAGTCCCATTTCATAGCCCTTATCCGCCAGGTCACGCAATGCGACTTGTGCTACGTCATCGAACCTGAAAAGATCCTTTCTTGCTTTTGGTATCTGTGGCTCAAGCCTCTCAGAAATTACCCTGCCGTATACGGGGGACAACACCAAACTGCAGATTTCAGCAATCAGCGCGCTCAGACTACCATTGCCTATGCGCCTATCGCGAATGACGCTGTCGCGGACCGCGCCGTAGCCACGCTGATCTATCTTTGCTCCAAAGCCATTTAAGAGCTCCAGAAACTTTTGGTCAAAGTGGTCGATGAAGTCACTTTCGTCCACAAGCGTTTGGCCGAGATCAAAGAAAACAAATGGCTTGTCCACTGCAATACCCAGTGTCCTAGATCTTTTCTGTCTTTCTGATCCAAGCGTGGCTTGAAATACTTTAAATATCGTTTTCAGTCTTCACGCGTTGTCACCAAGGAATGTCCTCAAGTTCAAGGGATTATGATATTATTATCGCTGGCGGCGGCCTCGCGGGCCTTATCGTAGCGGCTTCAGCAGCCTACTACTCGCGTCAGTCTTTACGGACCCTGGTGGTTGACCGAAATGAAATTTCACAGCTTGGCAAAAAAACAGTCATGGGCTGGGTGTGCGGAGACGCTGTTGGCAAAAACACCGTCGACTATATGACTGAGCGAATAAAGATCAGTTGGGGCCATCCGGAAATAGAACATCCTGTCAAAGGGGTTATGGCATATTCGCCGGATCATGAGACAGGGATCCCCTTTGATGGCGAGGGCTACATACTCAACCGGAGACTGCTCCCCCAAAAGCAATTCAATGATGCGATAAAGGTGGGCGTTGAAGTAAAAGATCGCATCGCTCTTCGATCGCTGGTCGTGGAAGATAACACGGTCATCGGCGTAGAGGGGGACGATCTTGCGAACAAGACCGCATTTAGAAAAACTGCAAGGCTCATTGTTGACTGCACGGGCGTTACATCTGTCCTGCGAACGAACCTTCCAATAAAGTCGTTCATTCAGCGGAGGATAGACAGGGACGATCTGGAGGCCACCGGGCGATACATTTACAACTTTGACCTCGCGCGAGACGACAAGACGTACTTTGATCCCGACTACTGCATAATTCACCTCGACCAGAAGCTCGCCCCGGGCGGTTACGGCTGGGTATTCCCAAAGGGCAGGAGCAAGGTCAACATAGGCCTTGGAGTGCAGCAGAAGGCGTTTGAGGCCCGAAATAAAGAGATGGCTGTCCATACCGACCTTAAGACACTGATAGACGAATACGTCGAAATGAACCCCGCAATAGAGAATCCCAGCCTTGCAAACGGAAGAGAAGATGATGGCAACGCCTGGGGCACGTGGCAGGTCTCGGTGAGGCGTCAGAACGACTGCCTCGTAGCCAACGGATACATGCTTGTAGGAGATTCTGCGTGGATGCCAAAGCCTCTTGACGCAGGAGGAATAGGGCCGGCCATAATAGCCGCCACCATAGCCGGAAAAGACGCAGTGGAGGCATTGCAAGCAGACGACGTTTCTGAAAAAGGTCTTTGGCAGTACAACAAGCATTTCATTGACGACTATGGCTACAAGACTGCCGGTCTTGAAGTCTTTAGGAGGATGCTGCAGGGCCTTACTAATGAACAGATCAATTACGGCATGAAGCACTTCCTGTCAAAGATGGACATAGACAAGATAACACAAGGCGAGCACCCTGAGTTCAGCACGGTCGACAAGCTGAGTATGGTCATCAGAGGGGCGATGAACAAGAAACTTGCAGAGGACCTGCGGTACTGTGCTGACACGAACAAGATGCTGACCAAACACTATAGCGAATATCCGGACTCGCCGGACGGCTTCCCGGAATGGAACAAGAAACTGCAGGGACGCCTTGTAGAGGCATTTGCAAGATACAAATGACGTCGCCCTACGCGACTTTCCCGGTTCATGAAACCATAGACATTCGAGAGATGGCTGACATCCGGAACGCCGTTGACAGGCTGGTCGAAGCATACGCGCAACAGAGTAATGAAGCAAGTTTCAGCTACCGAATACTGCTGCCACGCGGAGAAAAGCTGACCGGAAAATCAAGGAGGATAGGCATTTCATTTCAGGGAGAGTTTGTCCTTGGACTACGAAAGAAAAATTTGGTTCCGCGGGTACGCGAAATCCGATACCTGCACGACGAAGCGCACTACGGCTGGCTTTTGGCTAGCCCTGAGGTAATGGAGCGTTTCGAAAAAAAGTCCTGACCGAACTCCTTCGCAAGGCGCAGCGACTCATCTTAAAGCCCGCGGGTCATCATTTTTGCCTTTGAACCGCGACATGAGGAAAGGCTGATCAAGCTTCATGGCATTGCTCAAGATGACGGAAATTACTACTCCAAAGAGAATTCCGCCAACGATGTCCGTGGGATAATGCTGCATCACGTACACCCTTGTAATCCCAATGGTTACGGGAAAGGCCCACAAAATGTAACCCGCGATTCGCGATTTGTTGTATAGCGCAAATCCCACGATAAAGGCCAGTGCAGTTGCTCTAGATGTGTGGCCCGAGGGGTACGAACAGCTGGTCGCTTCCCCCGATAGTGACAAGCAAATCGCGGCTATCGGAGAAAAACTGTCACTTTCAATCCCAAAGTTTTCCGGCAGATCCAGCGCAGGGTCAAAGCCGTATGGAGGAATGGCTCTACCGATCGCGGGCTTGATGTACGTCACCAGCACGACAAGCACTACCAAAGCGATGAGAAATATCATGCCCACCTTTCGCGTACGTCTGATTATCGTGATGATTATCCCAAAAGGAAAAAGTACGGTAACGTCTCCCATCGTGGTGATCGCAATCATTGCCGCATCGAGCGCGACGTTGCCATGGATGGACTTGAAGTAACTGCTTGCCGCATCGTCAGCGACAGACGTCACGCCTGAAGCAACGAGGGCGCTGAAAGCCACAAAAGCTGCGACGAGCCCCACAAGGAGCATTGACCGCGTCTTTATCATCCATGGCGGTCTGATGGCAGCGAGCAATTAACCAAAAAACACGATACGTTGTTGTTTAATTGTTTTGTCTATAACCTTGCTCTACATTGAGGGCAGATCTTGTCATCCTCGATAGATGCAAAGTACGATTCCGCATTGCATGACTTGCACGCAGTCCGTTCCAATACTCCCCATAGCCTGTAGTATCGAGTGTTGAAATTCTGGGCTATCGGTCGCAGCAATCCCGATCTCTCCATTTCCAGCAGAACATCTTCAAAGTCGAGAACATCAAGCTCCATGGCGCTGTAAGCATCCATCCCGTTCAGATGCGCGAGGATATCATCGTTTGAAAACCTCACATCGGCGTCGTTAAAATTGTCGAAAATTACCCTGCGAATGTCGTGCCTGCTGACCTTGGTCGCAGCAGACATCTATAGGCCCTTTGAATCGTCCTGCAGCTTCTTTGCAGAGTCTGGGTCCCTGTCAGCATAGTACTTTACCATGCCGAGTTTGAGTACTTTTAGTGAAAGCAGGGCACATTTTATTCTCGCTGGACCAAGTGACGTAAGGCCAATGTTCTCCAAGATATCGTTCTTTGACAGGTCTTTGACGGAGGTAAGCGGCTTGCCCAAGACCATTTCCGTGAGCATTGAAGCGCTGGCCTGGCTTATCGCACAACCCCTTCCCTCAAACTTTATGTCCTTTATCGTGCTACCGTCAACTTTCAGGTGCATATCAATCTCGTCGCCACAAAGAGGGTTGCTGTCGTGAATGCTAACGTCGGCATCAGGCAACTTGCCCTTGTTCCGCGGGTTGCGGTAGTGATCTAGTATTATTTCGCGGTAAATGTCATCACTCAAATTTTGAACAGCCTCCTTGCTTCTTCAAGCGCGCCAATAAATGTGTCGATTTCTTCCTTTGTGTTGTAGATATAAAAACTTGCCCTGGAGGTGGCCGCCACGTCCAGCCTTTCCATGAGCACCTGCGCACAATGATGGCCAGACCTTATGGCAACTCCATGGTCGTTCATAATTGTCGCAAGATCATGCGGATGAATGTCTCCGATGTTAAAGGACACTACTCCCCCCCTGTCAGTCATATTACGCGGACCGTACAGTGTAACGCCTTTCACTCCGGTGATCCTGTCAATCGCGTATTTTGTAAGCTCTATCTCGTGATCCCTTACCCTGTCCATGCCAATATCTTCAAGGTATTCAATGGCGGCGGAAAAACCTATCACATCGGCGATATTTGGCGTGCCACCTTCGAACCTGTATGGAAGGTCGTTGTACCTTGTTTCGTACTTGTGGACCTCCTTTATCATGTCTCCTCCGCCCATGAACGGTGGCATCTTTTCCAGGATCTCTTTCTTGACATATAGTATGCCGACTCCTGTCGGTCCCAGCATCTTGTGCGCAGAGAACGCCATAAAATCACAATCCATCTTCTGAACGTCGACTTGCATGTGGGGAACAGACTGTGCAGCATCAACCAGCACAGGGATGCCTCTTTCGTGCGACATCCTGATAATCTCCTCAACCGGAATTATGGTGCCAAGTACGTTTGACATATGCGACACTGAAACAAGTTTGACCTTGTTGCTGTCAAGGTGAGTCCCATATTCCTTCATTTTCAAGTAGCCGTCATCGTCAACTCCAATGTACTCTAGCTTTGCTCCCTTTTCGCCGGCAAGAATCTGCCACGGCACGATGTTACTGTGATGTTCTATCTCGCTGATGACAATCTTGTCGTCCCTACCGACATTAGATCTTCCCCAAGAGTAGGCTACAAGGTTGATAGCCTCCGTAGCGTTCCGGGTGAAGACTATCTCTTCGACCGAGCGGGCGTTGATGAATTTTGCGACCTTTTCCCTTGTCTTTTCAAAAGCAAGCGTTGCCTCCTCTGCCAGCTGATGCACAGCTCGATGAATATTAGAGTTGTAATTCATGTAATAGTCGTGGATTGCGTTGATGACTGAAAGGGGCTTTTGTGTCGTCGCCGCATTGTCAAGATAGACAAGGGTTTTGCCCCCGTCCAGCTTGCGCTTTAGTATAGGAAAATCCTCCCTAATCTTGCCGACGTCCAGTGCGCCTTGCTTTTGCATCATGTCGCTAGCCCAGTTGTATATAAATGCCGTTTTCCTGTATTTTAACCTTGTAAATTTTGAGTGGTACCTCAGCAGGGAGGTTCTGTGGGACGCCTGTGTCAAGTTTGAAAGTGGATAGATGTAGGGGGCAGGTTACTGCCTGCTCCTCCTCGTTCAGGATCCCTGTTGTCAGGTCAGCATTCGCATGAGTGCATATCCTGTCGGTGGCAAAGACCCTTCCGCCTGCCTTTGCAAGCATGACCTTGCTGTTACCGTGGTCAAAGTCGAGCATGTCACCGTCTTTTAGCGACTTTGCATCGCAGACCCTAATCCATTCCTCCATCGAAATCACCTGTACTTGTAGTGTTTTTCAAAAATGTCCTGACTCTCTCTGTAGCGCGACTTTTCTACTTCAAGGATCTGCTCCATAGCCTCGTCGGTCCTCAGCATGAGAGGCTTGCCCTGCCATTTGTTCTCGATAAGGTAGTTGACCCACGCCCTTATCGTCGGACCCATTTTTCTTGAAAGCGGCTCGAGAAATCCTGCCACTATCTCCCTCTTGGCTCCTTCTCTGCTGAGCCCTCTTGTCAGTAGGTAAAAAATCTGGTTTTCGTCCATCTGGGCCACTGAAGCAGCGTGAGTCGCCCTGACTTCGTTAGTTTCTATTTCAAGGCCTGGAATCGAATCCGATTTCGCGCCCCTGTCAAGCAGTATTGCGTGACTCGCAAGATACGATTCGGTGCCCTTGCCGCCCTTTCCTATTTTTATCATGCCTTTGAACAGCGACTTTGCCGTGTCCCTCAGGACGGACTTGACAAGGACGCGTCCCCTTGAATACTGGCCAAGATGAATCAGGTTTGAAGTTACGTCAAATGATTGGGTAGAAGCCCCGAATACTATTTCGACATCTTCAGCAGATGCACCGGATCCCTTCATTATGCTGTCTGTCTTGTATCGCGATAGAAGCGAACCAAACATCCCGATGTACCATGACATCTTGCCGTCCCTTTCAACAAAGGCTTTCCGGTTTGACACATTAACCGTGTCAGTTGCCATCGCCTGCAAAGTTACCATTTCCAGATGTGCATTGGGATTAACATGGGTCTCTACCAGTTCAAAGTAGCCCTGCTGGATATCCTGTTTTCCAGACGAGCCTGGGGCATATACTTCTTGAACGACCGTGGCCTTTGAGCCGACGTCCGCAAATACAATATTCCTTGACACCATTGAAGACCCGTCATCGGCAAGGGATGTGACGATCCTTATGGGATCTTCAAGAACGACGTTTCTCGGAATATAGATGAACGCCCCGGACTGAGAAGTGGAAGCCTCAAGCGCGATGAATCTGTCTTCAAGGTAGTTTAGCGGGTTTGTCTCAATACAAGATTTCAGCAGATCCTCGTGACTCCCCAGCGCGTCTTTTATCGACGAAACGATAACTCCCTTTTTCGAAAGGTCGTCGCGAATAAAGATCTTGCTGGTTTGACCTACCTGAAGTATCCCGGTTCCTCGTTCCAATTCCTCGAGCCGGTCAGCCAGCTCTTTGCTGATAGCCGGTTGTCGTGGCTCCGGACCAGAAAAGTGGACGCCTTCAGATTTTATCTTGTTGACATCGGAATACTTGCTGTATAGCGGCGACACTTCGGCAGGAAGTGATTTATACTGTGAAAAAGCCTTCTTGCGCATTGAACCAAACCAAGCGGGCTCGCTGGCCGCCAGCGACTCTACGTAATCTTCACTGACAGATGACAGATTTACAGTCATGAAGAAATCACCAGCAGTTTCAGAGGGCCTAGCCGACAGAGCCTTCCATTTCGAGCTTTATCAGGCGGGTAAGCTCTACGGCATATTCCATCGGCAGTTCTTTTGTGAACGGATCCATGAATCCACCTACGATAAGCGACAGTGCATCGGACTCTGAGAATCCCCTGCTCATCAGGTAGAATATCTGGTCTTCTCCTATCTTGCCCACCGTCGCTTCGTGCGTTATAGTGGCGTCATCCTCGTTGACCTCTATGTATGGATATGTATCGGTCCTTGATTTTTCGTCCAGCAGCAATGCATCGCACCTCACGTTGGACTTTACTCCTGTCGCGCCCTTTGCAACATGCAGTAGGCCGCGATAAGTGGTTCTTCCAGAGTCCTTGCTGACGGATTTGCTTGTAATCCTTGAAGTGGTGTTTGGCGCAAGGTGAACAGCCTTTGCTCCCGCGTCCTGATGCATACCTGCTCCTGCAAAGGCAACCGAAACCACTTCTGCATGAGCCCCCTTGCCAAGCATGTAAACTCCAGGATACTTCATCGTTAACTTGCTGCCAATGTTGCCGTCAATCCACTCTACGGTCGCACCTTCATACGCGTACGCCCTCTTTGTCACCAAGTTGTAAACATCTTTACTCCAATTCTGAATCGTAGTGTACCTTATCTTGGCGCCCTTCTTTGCGATCAATTCCACTACTGCAGAGTGAAGTGATTCGGTGCTGTAGACCGGAGCAGTACATCCTTCAATGTAGTGGACTTCTGCACCCTCATCGGCAATAATCAACGTCCTTTCAAACTGGCCAATGTTCTCGGCGTTTATCCTAAAGTATGCCTGCAGTGGGAGATCTACCTTGATTCCCGGTGGGATGTAGATGAATGAACCCCCGGACCATACTGCGCTGTTGAGCGCAGCGAACTTGTTGTCTTCCGGTGGAATGACCTTACCAAAGTGCTTCTTCACAATCTCTGGGTATTCCTTGACTGCTGTGTCGGTGTCAGAGAAAATCACGCCCTGCTTTTGCAAGTCTTCCCTTAAATGATGATAAACAGTTTCAGATTCGTACTGGGCGCCTACTCCTGCAAGGAACTTGCGCTCTGCCTCCGGAATGCCCAGCTTTTCAAACGTATTCCTAACAGATTCAGGAACGTCTTCCCAGTTCTTGCTGGTCTTTTCTGACGCCTTGGCGTAATAGTAGATGTTCTGGAAATCGATCTTGGACAGGTCGCCTCCCCAGTTCGGCATCGGCTTGCTCATAAAGACCTCGTATGATCGCAGCCTAAACTCCCTCATCCAGTCAGGCTCGCCTTTCATCTTGCTGATCTCTTCAACCGTACCCCTTGAGAGGCCCTTCTTGCTGAGGTAGACATAGACCTCAGTAGGGTCCTTAAAGTCATATCTGCTATAATCCATGTTAAGGTCTTCTTTTGCCGTCATA
>JANWIX010000040.1 GCA_025449675.1 Nitrososphaera sp.
AGCCTGCCTATCCCCCCGCTGTCATAGAGGGCGCTCATGCTTTCCGGCAAGCTTTCAATTGTGTCAGCAGCCCTGTAGTATGCCCGCGTCTTGAACTGCGAATTCTTGCCGCCTTCGACGTCCGTAAGGAAGCCGAGCTCGCGCATCGCCTTGGCAATCTCTGAATTCCTCGCTGGCAACCTCAATTACCAGGCCCACGCGGTTCTTAACGTTTATGAACGGGCAAGCCGCAGTACCATCCACTGTTACTGCACTAAGAGAACGGTGATGATGATGGCTTTCTAGCTCTGAGCCGTTCTTTTCATACTTGCTGCGCGCTTTTGATAAATCAAAGCGCCTTATGATAAAGCAGCAGGGCAGCTGATAGTTACGCCAGCGATCTGAGCAGCGTTAATCATTCGACCAGCACATAGCATGTTTGCAATGGAACCGTTCGAAATGATAGCATGGATCGCACTCGGGTTCGTGCCAACATTCGCTGCAATGGAAGCCGCATGGAGAATCGGCAAGCGCAGATTGGCGCCGATGGAGGTCAAGATTCGGCGTTGAGCCTTGACCTCTATTCGTTGGCGGGCGTGGCTGCCGTGGCTGTTGCAGCGGGGCTTATGGGGCTGCTCCTTGCAAGGGACGAGCACGCCCTGCACCGGAAACGATCACTGATCCCGAAATAGCGACTTCAGATGCCTCTTCGGCACTAAAATTCGCTAGGGGCGCCGCAAAACTTTGTTGACCGCAAGGAACTACCTCCTATGCTGCAAAGTTGGAACGATACCGTTGCAGGTCTATGAAATTCACAAGTACAAGGCTGAATCTTTTATGTACATCGTGGCCCGGACCAACAAGCACTCTGAAGAATATGTCAGGGGCGATGTCGACAGGATGAACAGCATGCTGACGCCGGAGATGAGATCAGATGGCATTCGCTATGCCTTTGCCCTGGGCACTATTGAAAGCATGAACAAAAAGACAGGAGACCGGTCAAGGAAAAAGGACAAGCAGAGCGAATCGATCAGCAGCGAGCTGCTTGCCTGACTGCCAACGGCAACACAATTTTTATAGTAATTGCGATTGAACTGTCCTGATGCAGAGGCCGGACTGGGATACCTATTTTATGCTACAGGCCGAGATAGCCAAGCTCCGATCGAATTGCCTGACCCGGCATATAGGCGCGGTAATAGTGAAGGAAAATAGGCAGATAGCCACCGGCTACAATGGGACGCCGCCGGGGATAAAGAATTGCTTCGAGGGAGGCTGCCCCCGGTGCATGGCCAGAACCAGGGGCGAAATAAAGTCAGGTGAAGGGCTTGACAGGTGCCTGTGCACACACGCAGAGGCAAACGCGATAATGCAATGCGCGCTCTTTGGCAACTCAGGGAGCACGCGGGGCGCCACCATGTACTCGACTTTTGCGCCGTGCATTGAATGCAGCAAGATGGCGATAACCGTGGGAATAAAAAGAATAGTAATACTTGCCGACTATCCTGAGGATGGGACGCAGCTTTTGAAGGAGGCAAACATCGATCTGGTCAGGCTGAATCCGGGGCTGCTAAAGACCTGGCTCGCAGTCATTACCGCGGATCCAGAGTCCTCCGCAAAGGCAGTGAATACCTAGTTGGACGTCAAGATTACCCAGTTCAACGTGCAGCTTTATTTTCGAGAACCCGTTCTCAACACCGACAAGCTTGACAGCGCGTTCAGCGAATCGGAAGGGTTTTCGGCAAACAGGATTGCAGAGGACTATGCAGGCCATCCGATGCAGGGCACCATGTCGTTTTCGAGGCAGGGCTTCAGGATAGCCCCCGTGCAGTCAAACGTCCTGCCGTTTCGGATACTGCAGGTGATGAGCTTTCCAAACGCGCTGCAGAGTCCCGACTCTGAAACTGTGGCGTGCCTCCATTTCGTGGCGGCGTCGCTCAAACAACACCTCGGCGTAAATATCAAAGATGACATCTATGCAGTCCGAGTTGTCTACCATTCAATCGTCACCGGCAGCCAAGATGTCCAGAGAATGCTATCAAAAATATCAAGAATAGACAGTATACCATCACTTGCGGAAAAGTATGTGGGACACAAGAACCCCATGGATGCAATCCAGCTCACTTCAAGGACAGGAAGCGAGCTGTCACAGGATTTTTGGAACGACATCAGGGTGAGCCAGTTCAGCACCAATTCCTATGTCGTTACGATATTCCACGAGACCAGATCGCTTTCAGCTGCAGTTGAATTCATCGGAAACGTGAAGCAATTCGTTGTCAGCCTGATGCAGGAAATGGAAGCCGCGGCAGTGGCAGAATCGGGGCCTTGATAGTAATCAGGCGGGCAAGGGACGCAGACAGGGGCCCGATCCTCAAATTTTGCACAAATACCTTCACCTGGGGTGACTATATCGACCAGGTATGGGATTTCTGGAGCGAGGACAAACGCGGTCGGCTGCTGGTCGCGGATGCCGGTGGCAGGAAAAGGATTGGAATGGCGCACGTCGCCCTCTGCCCTGATGGGGAAAAAATCTGGCTCGAAGGAATAAGGGTTCATCCCGGCTATCGCCGCTCCCAGGTTGCCACAGCCCTAATCGATGCCATGATAAAGTTCGGCCACCGCAAGAATGCCCGCCAGGCGTCTGCCATTGTGGCTCTGGACAACCTGGCATCGCAAAGGATGATGGAGAAGAGCGGCTTTGCGGTCGTATCGCGATGGGCATATTACGGCACCGATGAAGCGCTGAAGACACGGAGATCAGGTGCCAGGTTTGCTGCCGCCAGTGACAGCCATATTATCTGGAAATATCTCGGATCTTCCATAATTTACAAGCTGTCAGCCGGAATGTATGTCAAGTCCTGGCACTGGTATCCGCTTGACCGCTATACCCTCAACGATTTTATCAAAAAGCGGCGGGTAATAGTTGCAGGCGAACCGGTAAGAGGCATCGCAATAATCAATCCGAGCGGCTACTGGAAAAGAAAGGATGTCTTGCAGGTGGTGTATCTGGACTCTTGTTCTACGGGAATTCTCAGAGACCTGATGTCGTTTGTGGCAAATATTTACGCGGAGGCCAGGTTCGAGCGATTTCAGGTCCTGTGCCAGCAAAGCAACAGGATGATTTCAGTGCTGGAAGAATTCAGGATGAAAGAGTCGGAACAGTTTCTGCTTTACAACAAGGTTTTTACTCCCAGAGCCTCGCCCTGACAATAGTTGGAAAGCCAATACCTGCAGATAGGTGACATCAGGGTCCGATATCTGGACCAGGGCACTGGCCAGGCCGCTGTTCTGGTACACGGTCTAGGGGGCTCCATAGAGAGCTGGTCCAATAACATTGACGGACTCTCAAAGGAAATAAGGGTCATCGCGATCGACCTGCCCGGCTTTGGCCAGAGCGACAAGCCAAAGTTGAACTATACGGTCAAGTTCTACAGAGATTTCCTGGCATCTTTTATTGACCAACTTCAACTGCGCGCGACGCTGGTAGGATCATCTCTTGGAGGCCAGATCGCCGCGGAACTCGCGATTGCCAGGCCCGACCTTGTGCAAAAGCTTGTGCTCATAAGCCCGGCAGGTGCCCTGCCGGCTTCTTTCAGGGGCAGCCCTGCTCTGAAGCGCTATGTCAAGGTGACAAAAGCCAGGTCGGTAGAGCAGGTAAAGCAGGCCCTGTTCGCTGTTGACGGCAAGCCAGTGGATGACTCTTATGCGCGGATGGTCTTTGAGAGGCTTTCAATGCCGGGCGCCGGCGACGCGTTTCTGTCCGCGCTAGTGGGAAGCGCCCGAGCGAGCCGTCTGAACAGCCGCCTGCACAAAATCCAGGCGGCAACTCTGCTTCTCTGGGGAAAAGAGGATGCCATGATACCCATCAAGTTCATAGATCCATTTGTGAAAATGAAGAATTGCCGGATAACCATGCTGGAAAAGGCTGCGGGCACAGGCCGCATGTGGAAAAGCCCGCCCTGTTCAACCGCATAGTCACTGACTTTATGCAGCACTAGCGAAGTTCTCTTTCCAGCCTGTCCATCTTTTGCCAGAGCTCCAGGTTCTTTGACTTGAACTTGTCTATCTCTTCTCTCATCTGCGCGACTTCCTTGGGTTTTCTGATGGCATCCTTTATCAAGTTGATGCACTCTTCGGCGACCCTTCTCACCCTGTGATCCAAGTCGTGCTCTGATACCCACGTCAGGTCGGCGATCGACTTGCCTGCTTCTGCGTCCGCGTACGCCCTGCATGTGTTTATGCGCACCCGGAACCACTGATCGGTAAGCAGAGTCTTTAGATGATCTGAAACTACCATGTTGCTGTCAACAAACTTGCCAAGAGCAAGAGTGGCAGCCTCTCTCACCCTGTGGTGGTTGCCCAGCCTGCTCTTTTCGACAAGGAACCCCGCTATTTCCTTGTCTCCGCCAAACTCTTTGAGGCCGGCGATCGCTCCCTGCGCGACAATGTTCTGGAAAGTCGTGGTTTCTGACGCCCGCTTTAAAATAGCCACCGCCTGGCTGCTCTTGGTCTTGCCAATCGCAGTCGCCGCCTCTGACCTTACAAAATAACTTTCATCGCCCTGCAGGACCGGCCTTAGCAGCTCTAGCGATTCGTCCTTCTTGAATTCGCCTAGCGCACGGATCACTGCACGCCTTGCCTTGGGGTGCTTGATCCGCAAGCATTTTTTCAGCGATTCGTACGCATATTGCGTCTTGATCGCGCCCAGAGCCTTTGCCGCCTCTGCACTGACACCCCAGAACTTGTCGTGCAAGATGGCATACTGCAGCGCGTCTATAGCGGCCTCTGAGGAATTGTCCTTAAGGGCTCGTGCCGCTTCGACGCGCTCAACTACGGTCTGGCCATTTTCCAGCTGCTGGATGAGCATTTCCTTTGGGGCCTTGACAGATATCACCTTTAGAATCTTGAATTGCGGATCTATAGAGAACCATTCAACCTGCCTTTCGATTGGGATCTGGAACAGGCTTTCCTTCCCTGATATCCTGAAGGAATGCGCCTTCTCGCCCTTTTCAAAGACAAGCTTTATTTCAATAAAGAAATCAAAAGGTTCCCCGGCCTGGGTCTGCTCTATCTTGATCTTGGCGACCTTGGCATCGGCGGAAAATTCCACCTTTAGCACGGGATGGCCTTCCCGGAACACCCACTGGTCAAAGAACTGCTGGAGGCTCTTGCCCGTTTCAAGCTCGAAAACTTTTCGCAAGTCATCGGTCTCTGCGGTGCCGTTGGCGAAGCGCTGCAGGTACGTGCGGAGCGACCTCTTGAAATAATTGTCGCCCACGTGGTGCCGGAGCATATGAAGCACGCAGCCGCCCTTTTCGTAGGTGTGCCTGTCAAAGAGGTCATCAGGGTGTTTGTACACCTTGGTCACAATCGGCCGCGTGTACCTCGCCCCTGCTTCCTCGAAATAGTCATCGGCCATCTGCATGATATAATACTGGAATTCGTCTTTGCCCCTGCTGGACTCCCAGTAGAGCGACTCGCAATAGGTCGCGAACCCTTCGTTGAGCCAGATGTGCTGCCAGTCCCTGCAGGTCACAAGGTCGCCGAACCACTGGTGCGCCAGCTCGTGCGACACAAGATGATCGCTTGTAAAGTCAAGGTGCGCTTTCTTGTCATGAAGCGTATCCATGGTCAAAGTCGTGCAGCTGGCGTTTTCCATCCCGCCGTACACGAAATCCTGGACCACAACTTGCGCATACTTTTCGTACGGGTACTTTGTTCCGAAATAAGCCTCAAAGAATTTTATCATTTCTGGAGTGTTTTCAAAGGACCTTGCGGCGTCCTGTGCCCTCTCGGCTGGAACGTAGTATTGCAGCAGCTCACCCTGCTTTGTCTGCGAATAGTTCCCGACCACGACTGACGTCAAATATGCAGTATGCGGGTTGGTCTCTGACCAGTGATAGATCTGTTTCTTGTTCTTTTGATCCAGCTTTACAAGCCTGCCGTTAGAGATTGCGGCAAATCCTGATGGGACGGTTACCGAAATTTCAGACGTAAATTTTACCTGGGGATGGTCAAGGCATGGAAACCAGTACTTTGCCTCCGTGCTCTCTCCTTGCGTCCATGCCTCAAGACGCTTGTGAGGATAATGCTTGTCTGGCGCGACAAAATAAAAGCCCTTGCGCGGCTTTGCGGAATACGAGATGTCAATCTTGATCCTGCTGCCTTCTTTGAATACCCTGCCCAGCTTTATCACCAGCTTGTCGCCTATTGCGCGAAAGTCAAGCCTGCCGGCTGCAGAGACTGATTTTATCTGGAGCTCGGCCGCGTCCAGCTCGACGGTATCAGTGTCCTGGAGTATCGTGATGTCCAGACGCTGTTCGCATTGAATGCTCTTCTTTTGGAGGTCTGGCTCCAAATCCATCCGGATGTGGTTTATGGTAAACAGGAGGGACGGAGCGTAATGCGGCCGGCTGCCGGGAAGTTCAAACTTTTTCCCGTCACTTTCGCCCTCTATCGGCATGTATGGCAGATACTCGAATCCATTGACAACATAAAGCTTCGGTCATGGTCACCCCTCACCATTCCCAGCACCAAAATTATCGCTAGTGATATTTTCTTTGAGAAAAAATGGTGTATGCTCACCAGTTCTCGTCAAGGCAAGAGGGGTTCTCCAGGCTGGAAAGGTCCTGTCCGGAAACTTTGTCTCCAGCAACCTTTGCTCTGACCAGCCGCCTCACCAGCTTGCCAGTCTTTGTCTTTGGCAGCTCGGACACGATTCTTACCTCCTCGGGACGGGCAAACCTCCCGATCGATTCTTCCACTTTTTTCGAAATTTCGCTCTTCAGAACATCGTCTGCTTTGTGGCCGTCCTTGATCACCGCGCAGACCACTACCGTCTCTCCCTTGAGCTCATGCGGCCTTCCTACGGCTACAGCTTCTGCAACAGCCGGATGCGACGTTGCAGCCGCTTCGACCTCTGCAGTTCCGATCCTGTGGCCTGAAACCTTGATCACGTCGTCAGTGCGCCCGCGCATGTACCAGAGGCCGTGCGAGTCAACAAACACCAGGTCTCCATGATACCACACATCATGGTACCTGGACCAGTAGACCTCGATGAATCTTTCAGGATTGTTGAACAGCCCTCTTGTCATCGATGGCCAGGGCTTTTTGATGACCAGATATCCTTCGCCGCTCTTGACGCTTCTCCCCGCGTCGTCAAAAACGTCGGCGTCAAATCCCGGGACGGGACAGCCCACGGTACATGGCGTTAGCTCCATGACAGGCAGGGCGCTCAGGATAGCTCCTCCTATTTCTGTTCCGCCGGAGAGGTTGATGACAGGGCAGCGCCTCTTGCCGACGTTTTCAAAGTACCATTTCCATGCTTCGGTGTTTATCGGCTCGCCGGTAGCAGCCAGGATCCTCAGCGAAGCGAAATCGTAACTCCCGGTTTGGACGCCGCTTTTCATGAAAAGCCTTATCGCGGTTGGAGCGGCGCCAAAGATGCTAACCTTGTGGTCCTGAATTAGACTGCACCAAGCATCCTTTGATGGATAGTCAAGTGCATCCTCATAGACAAGCGAAGTTCCGCCAATTATTGCGCTCCCATAAAGTACCCATACCTGGCCGGTAATCCAGCCGATATCGGCATACCAGAACAGCACGTCATCCGGCTTCATGTCCACGAGGTAAGCCGCCTGCTGTGCGGCCACAAGCGTAAAGCCACCATGAACCTGCAGCGTTCCCTTTGGTTCGCCCGTGGTGCCGGAGGTATAGAGAATAAAGAGCGGATCCTCCGAGTCCATCACTTTTGTTCCGGGCTTGCTGCCGCTCTTTATGAAATCATGATAATTCATTGCGTTGCCACCGCCCTCGCCGGTAGTGACTATCCTGGAAATCTTTGTTCCTTCTACCGACCTGGCCCACTGGCTCCTGAGATCAATGTCCTTTCCTCGTCGGCGGGCGGTATCTGATGTAATGAGCAATTTTGCTCTGGAATCCACCAGCCTTGAGCGCAGTGCCTGGGCGCTAAAGCCTGAAAAGATAGTGTTGTGAACGGCTCCTATTTTTGAGCAGGCAAAACTCGCGCAAAAAGCCTCCTCGCTCGGGGGCAGGTAGATGCCTACCACGTCGCCCTTGCCTATGCCTGAATCAACGAGTGCCCCCGCCAGCTTTGTCACTTGCGCGTCCAGCTCGCCATAAGTCACTTTCTTTGAGCCACTTTCATTCGCGAAAATATACGCCACCTTGTCGGGCTGCAATCTGGCGTGCCTGTCTATCGCGTTTGCGACAATATTGCATTTGCCATTAATGAACCAACTTGTCCGGGGCACACCACCGGATGAGTCGTACGTCCTGTCGTAGTTTTTGAACCACTCTATGCCAAGGTCATCGTTTACGGCGTCCCAATACCATCCAATGTCACTGTTTGCCTTTTGCACCAGCCGCCGCCAGTCAGAAATGCTGTTCTTTTTCATGAACCTGGCAATGTTGCTGCCTTTCAACTGCTCAGTGGAGGGGCTGAAGGCAAATCCGTCCCCGGTGACAGGCAACACCGGAGCAGACGGGTTCAGTACTAATAATTGCAACGCAACGGCAGTTACTACCAGTCAAGCTCTTCATTTACTTCAAGAATAATTAAATGCCAAAAGACCCGGCTAGCATACCGTTTGCCTTGGTCGTAGAAGAGGTACGTTATGACTTTGACGAGTCCCCGCGCTACGCCGACGACTTTGTCAGGGACCTGACCAAGCTCATGATAATCGCCAAGATGAACGCTGCGGCCAGAAACGCCACATCAAAGAACTTTTTCCTCCGCCTGGTCTCCCAGATAGAGGGCTGCGAGGCATATGTAGTGAAGTACGGCCAGCCGCTGCTCTACGCCAGGTACCGCGATATGGAGTTCACCGACCAGAAGGTAACCTCACAGTTCGTCAGGGCGAAGGGCCACGTCATCGATGTAACAATGGAGTCTGTATTTGGCGAATTCGTGAAAAGATTCGACAGCCTTGCTTCAATGTCTGAAAGCAAGGTCAGGTGGGGCGTGACTTCTAAAAAAGAAGACAGGCCCGATCCGCTTTTTGTCCTGCTCGATTCCTTCATTGCGGCTGTTGGCAGGCTCTCTTTGCTAGACCCCACCAGCCCCGATAGCTTGGCAGGAAAGCGCTTTGGGATAAGGAACGCGAGCATTGCCAGAAAGTCGCTGCAACTAGAGTTCCTCATAGAGGGCCAGCTCAACATTCTGGAGCTCAATCCCGCAAAGAGACGGAAGGACGATTCAGTCAAGCTATTGTTCGCAAAATCGGAAACAGCGAACGCAATAGTGGCACTAATGAAGCAGACTTGATCGAGGACGGCTGGTCAAGCACTGTCCCGGCAAGGCAGTTGGTGAACGAGTAAAGCTCCAATGAGCCCTCTAGATCAAACTGAACAGAACGCCCAAGAGTATCAATAGAACTATTACTCCCAGAACCGCCCAAACTATACTCCATATCATGATTTGGGTGAGTTGCTATGGGAACATGAAGATGCGCCAGCATTCTTAGCTGATTTGGTAATGAAGGAAATCAATAGTACATTGTGTTGAAATCGCTTTTAGGCATGTCGTCAAAGTAGTATTACAATGACAGAAACAGAATACAAGGAGAAAATCAAGGTGGAAGATGACGAAGTAAAGGTAGAGCGAAAGATCAAGGACGAATTTGGCAACGAAATAAAAGAAAAATACGAAAAGAAGCTGGACGACTAGGCCTCTAGATCTCCCTCATTTTTTGTCTATGGGCGTTTCTACCGAAGCAAATCTTCAATAACGATACTGCCTACTGACTTGTATGCAAGAGGAAGAAAAGAAGGATATCGTAAAAGAAACACTAAAGCCGATCAATAAAGTCAACTCTAAGCTGGATAAGGAACTGCAAGAACTTGAGGTCGAATCCACCAAAGGCGGAGGAGAGCTCAGCTAGTCTTTCGGGCCTGGCTGACAATATCGATGCCACAGCAATCCGATGACGAATGCGTGCTTGAAAAAATAGAGTGCACCTTGTAACTATGTATCAGTCGAGGTGCATTTCCTCATCTCGCTGAATAGGCGATCGGCGCAGGTTAGTGTCATCACCGTTCGAGCTTGGCTTGACGCGATTAAAAGGATTACGTGATTTCCTGAACTTGCTTTCCCTTTTCGGCCGGCACTATCCTGAGCCTGCCGCCCGGAAATTCCTTTGCGAGCTGCTTTCCTCCAAAGACCCTGTCCAGAAAGATTGCCAGAGCAGCGATCTCTGAATGCGGCTGGTTACCTATTGCAACGTTATAGTCCGCAAGGTCGTATGCTTCGCGGGGCACTTTTTCGGCACCTATTATCACGAGCAACTCGCGCTGCCTGCGAATCGATTTGGCTATCCCATCGATGTTGACGCCGTACATCGTGAGGTGAGCCACCTTGCCTCCTTTCTTTTTCCAGCTTTTTGCCAGCCCTTTCCAGTCGTCAATAAGCTCAACCCGAAAGTCCGAGCCGCCCCACCTCTTGGCTACGCTTGCAACAGAGTCGGCGACGGACTGATCGATGCCAGTCATGTATATCCTGTCGGCGCCAAACGCCCTCGCGACAAGGGCGGCATGCGTGGTCACTCTGTCATCGCGCACCAGCCTGTGTCCTATCCTCAGCACAGAGACCTTCATTGCTCTTCTCCAGAAAGCTCCACGACATTTTTCCTGCCGTCAGGCTTATCCACCTTTTCTGTCTCAAAAAGCATCAGTCCTATCATGTCCTTTAGCTGTCCGATGTTGTGGCCGGTACTGGCAGACACAGGGATGACGCGCTTTGTATCAAGGATTCCAAGCTGGCCGGCCTTGTCAAACGCGTCCTCCGCGCCTGTGAGGTCGACTTTATTCAAGACATAGATTATCTTTGTGGCAGGAACTTCGAATTCGTTGATGACGTCAAGTGAACTGTGGTACTTTAGGGCAACCTCTTCTATCGGCTCGCTTATGTCGATGACCAGGACGACGAGATTCGCGTACTTTAGCTCGTCAAGCGTTGACTTGAATGCGTCGATCATGTATGCCGGCAGTTTGCTTACAAAGCCCACGGTGTCATTTAGCAACACCTTTCCTCCATGCAGCTGTACCGCGCGGGTAAATGTGGACAGGGTGGTGAACAGACCCTGGCCTGTGATCTTGCCCTCGCCTGTCATCATGTTAAAGAGCGTGGTCTTGCCTGCAGAAGTATAGCCGGCCAGAGAGACAGTCGGCAGGCCCGATCTTGTCCTGTTGGTCCTGTGCAGCTGTCTCCTTTTTTCTTCCTTCTCCAGCTTTTTCTTCAGGATAACGATATGCCTCTTGATGTCAAGCACGTAGACATCAGCTTCGTACTTGCCAAGGCCGAAAAATCCTGGCTGCTCGCCGGCCCTTGCAAGCCTGACCATATCGCGGGCTCGAGTAATATCGTAGCGCAGCTGGGCCAGCCTTATCTGTATCCTTGATTCTGCCGTGCTAGCCCTCCTCTCGAAAATTTCCAGGATCAGCCGCTCCCTGTCGACTATCTCCACCTTGCACAGGCCCGCAAGGCTGTACGCCTGCCTGGGCCTGAGAACCTCGTCAAAAATAATGACTTCGGGCTTGATGTCGCTGACAAGTTCCTTTACTTCTTCTGCCTTTCCCCGGCCGATGCCGTACTTTGAATGTGTGATGTCCCGCTGGGTGACGGTTTTCACTATGGCGTATCCTGCCGCATCTGCAAGCGAAACTGCCTCCTTGATCGCCTGCTCTATCGGATAAGTTATCAGGATGGCTTTTCTACTCGCACGTTCCATCTATGCTTCATCGCCGGAATCTGCGGCACTGACGTACAGCCTTATTCCGAGAAAGCGTTCAAGCTTTTTCGCGAGCAGTTCGTCAGGCTTGAGGGCGCCACTTTCAAATTTCTTTAGCAGCTGAGCTTTTTCATTCATCTTCATGCCAAGCTGTTCATGGGTCAGTCCCATCTTCATCCTAGCTTCCCTTATGAGCCCTGCAAAATCAGGGGTGATCATTGTCCGGTCGGCCATGGTGATCCTTTCCTTCTGCCTGGAAAACGCGGGCTGCTTTTTCTTTGCCGGGATCTGAGCCGGCACGTACGGCTTGCCATGTTTTGAGCATGCGATGCAGACGTTGAAAATGGTGCCATCCACTATCACCTTCTTTCTGTCAGCGCTCTGGCGTCCGCAGAGCTCACAAAATGACACCGGCACTCAAGAGCACATGCCGGACTTAATCTTTTCTTCGCAGGGTATGCTGCACCGTCATGTTCAGGACAATTTCTGCGATGTCACTGGCGTACTCTGCCACCCTTCGTATGTTTTCGGTTATCAGCTTTATCCTGTAAAGTTCGTTGATGTCCTTTGGCTTGGACACGGAGCGCAGTATGGCCCTCTCCAGCTCGTCTATCTTGCGGGCCTTTTCTATCGCCCTGTCGGCCGCTTCGTAGTCCCGCTTGAACATGGAGAGGCATGCGTCGTCAAGAACTTCAAGCCCAAAGGAGCACATGTTTGATATCTTGTCGACCACGTCCTTGTTCAGCGGCCTGTGCATCTCGATGATGTCCTTGGAAATTATGGAGGCATGGTCTGCAACTCTTTCGACAGACTTTGCAATCAGCCTGTACCCAAGGCAATTGCGCGGCTCTTCCAGGCCTATTTCCTTCAGGAGGTGCTCGTTTCTGATCGCGATTTTCAGCTGCCTAACGATGTAAAAGCTGAACCTGTCCACCTCGTCGTCTGACTTTACCACTTCTTGAGCCAGCTCAAGGTTATTTTCCTTTAAGGCAAGCAGCATGTCCCGGTACATTGACTTGGCGATAAGCAGCATCCTCTTGAATGCGGCATCGACTGAAAGGTCAAGGAGGTTTATGAGCACCTGGAGTGTTATGCCCGTAGCCGAGTCAGCGATAATCTCGGTACCCATCAGAACCCGCCTTACTATGCTCTTTATGACCTCCCTCTGCTCCGCCAGCAGCCGGTCTTCCTTTGGGACAATGGTGATGACGTTGAACCCAAGGAAATAGAGTGCGATGAGCTTGCGCGCAATGAAATACGGGTTGTTGTCCTTGGCGACTTCGATGGTCGCTTCCTTTTGCTCTTTGGGCATTCTTTTTGAAGCAGGGGAGATCTGCAGGACCGAATTGCTCTGCCTCATGATAACAACGTGATCTCCCTGCTTTAGGCCAAGATCCTGGATCCATTTCTTTGGCAGAGAAACAATGTAGGATGAACCGCCTGTGTACTGTAATTTTCTGGTCTCCTCGCCCTGCTGGCCGCCCTTGGGCTTGCCTTCGGAGCCTTCGCGAATGCTTTGCATAAATAGTGGTTTCTTGCGATTCTATATATATCTACCGTATAACTATATAGTTGCACGCGAACCTATCATTATCTTTATTAGTTATATAAAACATGTTCCTACCACTTGAATCCGCTGCCGCTGAATGCTCCGGAAAAGGTGGCCCGCCACTTGGACGCTTTGTTTGGTCCCGGAGTCGCCTCGGCGCTTCCTGCCGACATGATGTTTGAATTTTCCAGAAGAACCGGCAGGATAAAGAATTTCAGCATAGCCGGCGCCCTGGCCGGTACTCTGCGGACAGACGGCGGAATCGCGCTGACGATATCTGGCGCCCAATGCCTGCTAGACAGGAGCGACCAGTTTGCTCAGAACTGCATAGTCCCCGTTGAGGAGGCAGTGCCGTTTGTCAGCGAAGGTCGTTCGCTGTTTTGCAGGCACGTCGGGCATTGCGGCCCCAATGTAAAAGTGGGATCCGATGTTGCCCTGACCCACGAAGCGCGGGTCATCGCTGTAGGAGTCTCGTTATTTTCATCAGACCTGATGAAACAATACAGCCGCGGAGTTGCGGTGAAGGTCAGGCAAGGAATAAAAAGTAGGGCGGAGCAACTCGAAAACGTATGATGCGAGGCAACCGCGAGATGAGGCGCATGCTGGACAAGATGGGCCTCGACATGAAGACCATGGACAATGTAGAGGAGGTCATAATCAAGACCGACAGGAAAGAGTTCTACCTTATCAAGCCCCAGGTCATAGAGATGAAGGGCAAGGACAGCACGATTTTCCAGGTAATCGCCAGCGACATTGAAGAGAAACAGCGCGATGTCCCGTCGTTTAAGGAAGAGGACATAATCCTGGTGATGCAGCAGGCAAGCGTTTCAAGAGAAAAGGCGTTGCAGGCCCTGACCGAAAGCAAGGGCGACATGGCGCAGGCGATCCTGAGCCTTACCACCTGACCGCGTGTTGCTTTAAATATCCCATCCATCCATTTCTACTGGATTGGCAAAGGAAAAGACCGCTACAGAAAATCTTCCTCCACCAACCTCGCATTCTGCAGTTGAAGGTATCGTTGGCGCTTTATCAGAGCTTGAAACCGATATCGACTCGCTTTATTCCCGTGTTGACGAAATGAAGAAGCGCATAATGGCCCATTCCAACGAAGAGATAGAGAAGCTAAAGCAGCAGATTATCCTGCTTGCAAACGAAGAGGCAAAAAAGATAGTGGACAAGGCAAAGGCGGAGGCCGACGCCGAGTCAGCCGACATCTCAAAGCAGGCGGAAAAGAGCCTCGCCGTGATAAAAAAGAATGTCGATTCATCCTTTGACAGGGCCGTTGATAACATAGTAAAGACTGTCCTTGGCGACACGTCAGGCCAGCCACAAAAGGCAGACAAGCCTTCAAAGTCAAAAAAGCTGACCGCTGAAGGCAAGCCCGCAAACTAGCAAAAGCTTTAAAAGCAATTTTTCACCAATTGTACATGTCGATGGAAAGCCCCTGACCGAGGAGCTCTTTCAACACCGCACGGTCGCGGTTGCAACCGTCCGCGGCAGACCTTACTATAACATTATCAGCGCTTTGAAGCTGATGGACATGCAATACGACTCTATTTCTCCTGAAGAGGCGGCCCTGTCAAACGCCAAGGTGATTATCACCACGAGAGACGAAGCTGAAATAGTCAACAGAAAGGTGGCAGTCATGCTGGACACCGACCTTGAAAAATATCCGGCAATCGCAAAGGCAAAGATATTGCGGAGCATAGCGGGCCCGCAGGCCGACGACCAGCTGCTAGTCGGTATAGACCCCGGCAGCAGGATAGGGATTTCTGTCATTTACCTAAAGCAAGAGATATCAAGCACGGTCGAATCTTCGCCGGAAGATGCAGTCGAACGGGTGTCCGCGTTGCTTGGCGGCATCACGTCGAGAAAGAAGGTCGTGAAAATAGGAGATGGCGACATCAGGATGGCAAGGCTGCTCGCAAGGGCGCTAAAGTTCAGGTTCAAAGATAATGTCCATGTGGAGTTGGTGGACGAGCGCGGCACTTCGCAAAATGCAGAAGCTAACCGCCGCGGGGCAAGGGACAGGTCATCGGCAAGGACTATTGCGTTTAGAAGCGGCAAAGTCTTCACGGCAAAGTAATGCTTGGATGACAAATTGCTGTGGAAAATACTACCATAAAGCTAATTAGTAAAATATCGTTTCATGATGACATGACTCGAAGCCGAACTGACGTTGCGGCGCAGATCTTGCAGGCAGCAAGTGACAGCGTTACGAGGACTAGGGCGATGTATAGCGCATTTGTAAGCTTTGCGCAGCCAAAAGAATATCTTGCGATCCTGACTGAAAATGGGCTTCTCGAATACGACAACAAATCGCAAACATACAGAACCACCGAAAAAGGCTTGGTGTTTCTCAGGGCATACAATGACCCTTCAGAACGCGCGATCAAGTTACCGAAATTGAGATCTCTCGCACAATGAGAGGAATCGACTGAGAATCAGGACAATACCACACGCTAGTGCCCGAAGCGGCATATCGTTGAAAAATGTGCTCCCTTCAAGGGAGGATTTCGTTTTCTATTTGTAGCTAGTATCCCGTGAATTCTTCGACTTTTACCCTTTCTTGCGGGATCTGCAACTCTGTTCGAAGAAGCTTCTGCATCGCCTCCAGCATCCCCGGCGGGCCGCAAATATAGAACATTGCAGCAGAGCGATCTTGGCTGGTTAGATGCCTAGTGACCATTTCCTTGTCAATTCTGCCGCGTTCCCCTGGCCAGTCACCCTTGTCTGGTTCATCGTCTGTAATCGTATAAACAACCTTCAGGTTCTTGTTTTCACGGGCCCATCTGTCAAATTCGTTCTTGTAAAGAATATTCTGCTCATTCCTGTTTGAATCAAACATCACGATTCTTGTCCGCATCTGCTTGTCGGTCGCATACTTTATCATGCTTCGAAAGGGGGTAACTCCTATTCCTCCAGAAAGCAGCACCGCTGGCTTGTCGTGGTCTTCGTGCAGCGTGAAATTCCCCTGAGGTTTTGATATTTCGACCTGTGCTCCAGGCGCCAGCAAAGAAAGCGCCTGCTTGTAAGGCGTATCTCTTATTCTCGTGCTGATGACCAGCTCGTCCTCAGTAGGAGACGATGCCAGCGAAAAATGCCTGACCGGCCCTTTCGCGTCTTTCACATTATCAAGTGGAAAGAACGCGAACTGTCCGGGCTTGTAATCCGGGTACTCTTTTTTTGCAAATCGAAAAGTCATGATGTCGGTTCCTACCAACTTTTCCTTTTTCGTCAAGCCAAGAGTGGCTATCGGCTGTTGTTCTGGCGCGGTTTTTCTTTCAACCGCAGCTTCGCCAGACTTTGATTGAAGGCTCACAGAAATGTTGCCGGTGCCTTCATCAACATTGACTGCATAGGAATGAAGATCGGTGGCCCAGTTTGTCTGCGGAGACACTTTGGCGTTCCTGACATCAAAGATCGCCTGGTGCCAGGGGCAGGTAAGGCAATAACCTTCAATGGTTCCCTCTTCTAATGGGCCGCCCTCATGAGAGCAAACAGCATCCATTGTATAGACTTTGCCTTCTACCATGGCCAGGACAACTGGAATTCCATTAACATCAACGCGCAAAAGGCCGCATTCTTTTAGATTCTTCTTGTTGGCAACACTTTGAAATCCGGATATCAATTGATATCCATCTAGCTGAAATACTATATACACATTAGTCCTTTTTCTAGATCATGCAGAACATCAGAAACCTCCGATGTTGATGTTGAAAGAAATCTAGTTATCTCGCAACGGAATAAATCCTTATTAACAAAAAGGACAACTCAATATTGATGCAATTCAGAACACTATCGATACTGGTAGGGTCGGTTTTTCTGGCAGGAATTATTCCAAACATTGCGATTCCAGCGTATGCGGCAGATTACACATGTTCTGTGACATCTCTCGACGGCTCCCAAGAGGTGCCCTCTGTTGGCACCGATGGAACTGGATCCGCAACGATGACATTTAATTCGTCCAGCAACGAGCTTGCATGGTCAATATCATTCTCCGGACTGTCAGGGCCCGCCACTATGGCACACTTTCATGGGCCCGCGCTTGGAGGTTCTAACGCCGGAGTTCTGGTGAACATTGGAGAGATCTCTGGCCTGAATTCACCAATGAATGGATCCGCTATCTTGACTGCGGAGCAGGCGACTGCCCTGCTTGATGGCATGATGTACATCAACATTCACACGGCGGCCAACGAAGGAGGCGAGATCCGGGGACAGGTGTCATGCGAACAGCCTGGCGGCGGATTTCAGGACACCTTTGACCTGGAGGCATGCGACTTTTCTTCCATCGGGTCCAACAACTACTTCTTTTTGGAGCCTGGATTCCAGCTCGTATTGGAAGGTCAAGATGAAGGGGCAACAATCCGGCTAGTGCTCACAGTTCTTGACGAGACAAAGATGGTGAATGGAGTAGAAACCAGAGTTATGGAAGAGAGGGAGACGGAGGACGGAGAACTAATCGAGATATCCAAGAACTATTTCGCGATATGTGAGCCAGCAAATGATATCTTTTACTTTGGCGAAGATGTCGATTTCTACGAAGAGGGTGAAATAGTAAGTCATAACGGTTCTTGGCTAGCTGGTGAAGGAGATGCAAGACCCGGAATAATCATTCCGAATGATCCTGAAGTAGGTTTCAAGTACTACCAAGAAATCGCGCCGGGAGTAGCTGAAGATAGAGCTGAGATCATTAGCCTGGATGAAGTCGTATTAACTCCTGCTGGCACCTTCACCGACGTCCTGAAGGTCGAAGAAACCACTCCTCTGGAGCCGGATGCGATAGAATTCAAGTACCATGCACCTGGAATAGGACTTATCCAGGACGCAGAGCTAAAGCTGATCAACTATACGCTGCCAGAAGATGATGAGATCGAGCTGACACCGTCTGTGCAACCTGTTACGGTGGCAGGCGAAACGATCACACTTGACCTGAACAGCTCCTCGACTATTAGTGAATTCGCACTGGACGAAGACAGCAAGAGCATTACGTTCACAGTAGATGGAGAAAATAGGACCGCAGGATTGACTGAAATTTCCATCGGAAGAGTACTGGAAGGTCCCTACGCGGTGACCATCGACGGCCAGGTTACCGACGATGTCGAAGTCACGCAGGCAGCGGCGACCGGCGAATCCATCATCAGGATATCGTACACCCATAGCGCGCACGATGTCGTGATCACTGGAACAAACGTCGTCCCTGAATTCCCCCTCTCCGTGATTGTCGTGGTTGCGGCAGTACTCGGGGCAGTGATCTTTGTTGGCAGAAGCAGGCTAGCCGGTAGCTTTATACGCTAAACGAGATAGTGACAGATCTCGTCAGCGACGCCCGCAAGCACCGTATTCCAGTACGCCGTCGAAACTGCGGCAATGAGAGTCTTTCCTTCGTGCCTGTCATCCCTCCACGTGCCGTGAGCCTTTCCAGCTAGGGATCAGGGATGCAAGCGTCGCAACGCGCTCTCGGAGCTATACAAAAATCTTATATCGACAGAGTTCTCTAATCAGGTAATGAGCGGGTTGCCCGCGCATCATGAGGATAGCACAGACTCTGTGCCCGTGAATCCGCTTGCCACTGCGATACCCTGGCGCCAGCAGTTATACAACAGGGTCAAGTTGCTTCCGTGGTGGCTGAGCTATCACCGAGGTGCTACTCCTCAGGCAATCCTAAGGGACAGGATAATTGAACTTGGCACCACGATGGGCCTTCAGGACAGGTGGCTTAGAAGGATCCTCCGCCATGCAGTTTCCGAGTTTTCAAAGAAGGGCCTTGGTGCCGACTATTACGGCTATCACAACATTGACCACGAGCTCGAAGCTGCCTACTTTACCCTGCTGGCGGCAAAGCATCAGCTGGCATCGAACAACTTTAGCGACCGAGATGTACGGTACCTTTTCGTGACTGCCCTGTTTCACGACTACGACCCGCTGAAAGCATTCGACAAGCCGAATGAAGACTCTATTGAGAGCACTATAAGGAGCGATCCCAAGATAAGAAAATTCATAGCCGAAGTGGAGCTTAACCTGGATATCGTAATTGCAATGATGCATCGAACCGCTTATCCATTCAGGGATGAAATTGCCGCAAATGCAAAGAAAAGAATGGACACGCTATTCACTGACGCCGGAATTCCAGAGAATGATATCACAACTAGAAAGAAATACGAAGATCTGGGATGGTTCCTTTCTGTGGCAGAACGGGTTGCGGGCTATGCGCTGGGCGACTTTGAGCACAGCAAGGACCTCGCGAGACGCAA
Organism: Nitrososphaera sp.; assembly: GCA_025449675.1. Taxonomy (GTDB): domain Archaea; phylum Thermoproteota; class Nitrososphaeria; order Nitrososphaerales; family Nitrososphaeraceae; genus Nitrososphaera. Next base: position 19,527 of record JANWIX010000040.1, read on the forward strand.
TGCGCATGCCTTGGGATGGCACCCGTCAGTCATCAACGAAAGGTCAGCAAAGTACTTTGACCTCCTGAAAGACGAAACGGAAATGTTTGACAAGGTGATGGAAGGAGTGCCGCATGAATACAGGGAGGTATTCTTTGGAAACGTGGAGACTTTTAGGGACACTCTGATGATCCAGCAGGAATTCAAGAACTTGGTAAAGAACCAACTGATGCTGGTGTCAGAAGTCGAAAGGTGCGGGGCGAGTCTCGAACCCTACGTCCAGGAATCCATTCTCGGCATCCTGAAAGAGCAGCCAATGCTTGTGCCGGCCGACGAGAAGATATTCAGAAAGTCCTTGCGCGCCGAGGATGCAATCCTGGTTACCCTGAGGATCAACGACAAGGTTGGCGACGTCATAGGCTACGCAAAGGGCGGGCCCCTCGAGAAGGGCAGGCTCAGGCGGGGCACCTATGACCCGAACGCAGGGAAGGGCAACACGGCGTACCTGGAGGGGATCAGCATTCGCCAAGGCTTTTGGGGAGAATCAGGCGGCCATTTGCTCAGGATGCGGTTCCTCGATGAAGCGATAAAACACGGATACAGGTTCGTGACCGGCTATGCTCATCGCGACGTGGTAATACAGAGAATAACAAGGGGAGAAAGCATAGAGTTCGTCCAAAAATACGACCCGGACAAGCTGGATTACTATCGGACTGATCTGAGCAATGCCGTCTACCAATCGATGGCCGGGCTCGATGTTTCTGCAATGCAGGTACGTTCGTGACGCTCCAGCTAGATCACTTCCTCTCCTTCCTTGCCTGACCTTATGTCTACGACCCGGGTCACCGGAGAGATAAAGATCTTGCCCTCAGTAGAGCTTTTCCGGACGTATTCTATTACCTTGGCCTCCTGGGAATCCGGGACGACTATCTCTATCACGTACTTGTCGCCAAACTGCGGCCGGAACAGCTCCGCGCCCTTTGACGCATGGATCTCCGGAGGCGGGTTCTTGCCGCGGCCACGCTTTTTTGAAACTGTAATCCCGCCGACCGGTATCTTTTTCAGCGCTTCGCTTATCTGCATCACTTCGTTCTTTGCCAGTATGATCTGGATCAGCTTCAAGTATACTCTCGCATGAGCTAGGAAATATTTAACCTTAGACCAGCAGCCCAAAATCTTATAACAATGGGATCTAGATAAAAGCCGATGCCGATAGATAGCGGGGATACAGCTTGGATGCTGATAGCTTCAAGCCTGGTTCTGCTGATGATACCTGCCTTGGGCATGTTCGAGGCGGGCCTGCTGCGAAAGAAAAACACCGTTTCAATTTTCATGCAGATTTTCTTTGGGCTTGCGCTCATGAGCGTCATGTGGTTCACGTTCGGCTTCAGCCTCACGTTTGGTCCCGACCAGGGAGGTGGCATAGCTGGCAACCTGGACTGGGCATTTTTGAAAGGCATTCCTTTTGACGATGGCCTGAGTTACGCCCCAACTATTCCCGGCGTCCTGTTTGCAAAATTCCAGATGATGTTTGCCGTTATCACGCCTCTGCTTATGACCGGCGCAATAGCAGAGCGCATGAAGTTCAGCGCTTTTGTTATTTTCATTGCGGCATGGAGCATCCTGATCTACTATCCGCTGGTTCACTGGATCTGGGGAGGAGGGTGGCTCGGTGCGCTTGGCGTGGTTGACTTTGCAGGAGGCATAGTAATCCACACAAGCGCAGGCATGGGCGCGCTTGCGGTAGCGCTTGTCCTTGGAAGAAGGAGGAACTATGGGCCCGCAATAATGGTGCCGCACAGCATACCAATCGCGGTTTTGGGATCCTCCCTCCTGTGGCTTGGGTGGTTTGGCTTCAACGCTGGAAGCGCGCTGGCTTCCGGCGGTGTAGCCGGCAATACAGTCATCGTAACCCATCTGGCTTCAGCCGTGTCCGCGCTGATCTGGGTGGGCCTTTCGTGGGCAAGGACCGGAAAGCCAAGCGTTATTGCCGCTATAAATGGCGCCATAGCCGGTCTGGCCGGAATAACCCCTGCTTCAGGCTATGTGAGCGTGGAGCATTCTTTTGTCATCGGAACTGCTATAGGGGTCCTGTCGTACCTGGGCGTCATTTTCTTCAAGGACAAGCTAAAGATAGACGACGCCCTCGACGTCAGCTCGGTTCATGGAATTGCCGGAATCGTCGGAGCGCTTGCCATAGGAATATTCGCCAGCTCGCTGATTAATTCTGCCGGACCTGACGGCCTCCTTTTTGGCAACCCCCAGCAGCTGCTAATACAGGGAATTGGCGTCGGAGTTGCGGCCCTCATGGGCTTTGGCGGGACTCTTGCCATAATGAAAGTCCTAGACGTCCTGATAGGAGTAAGGGTCTCGCGTGAAGTCGAGGATATAGGCCTTGACATAGGCGAGCATGCAGAACGCGCGTATTCGGACGAAGAAGAGTTCCACTCTGACTTTGACAGCGATGAAGGGAAAGAAAAGGTATCCTAGCCCAAGAAACAACATGTACCTTAAGATTAATCAGGAAAGGACAGAAATCTGCTTCCGTTGCCTACTATTTCCTTCTAACAATAGCGAGGAAGAACAGACCCAGGATAGCAAGAGTTATCCCAGAAAAGATCACATCATTAAATGGCGTGTCAAATACTTCAACCGTATCTCCCAGGTATTCAAAGAACATTTGCACCGCAAATAAGCCGAAAGCTAGGGCTGCATAAAGCAGTCTCTTGAAGGAAGTCTTCTTGTAAGCAGAGATTGAAAGTACGAGTAGAAGAACCGAAAATGCCCCTATCGCTATCTTGATTATCTGTTCTATCGGTTCGTAGGGATCGACTTGTCGAATAAGCGAAGACAACAGGATCAATAGAGACGTGAAGAGTTCGATCATGACTCTTCATCTCTAGACAGTGAGAGAAACATTTCAGCCAGCCTGTTGCTCCACTTGTCCCATATTGTGGGATAGTAGCTTCTTAATAGTGCAATAACTGGCCTGGAATCTCCACGCAATGAATACCGCTTGAATTTGCCATCCTTTTCTTCGGTTATGAGATCCAGTTCGATCAGCCGCCTAATGTGCCAATTTACAGATGCAGGAGATATCACGACCTTGGCTGCAATTTCTGTATGGGTAGGGTTACCCTGTTCGATAATAAACATGAGGATTTCTCTGGCAGTCTCTTGACTTAGGATCTGTAAAATGTCCTTCTCATCGTCCAGCATTCCGACTGGAAAGTAGTGTCTATACAAACCGCGTCTTACCGAGCTTATCCTGCCGGCTTTTTCAAGCCTTTCTAGCTGATATTGAGCCGTACCCATTGCTAGTTCAAGCTCCGCCTTGACCTTCCTAAAATGGCAGCCGGGATTCTCTCGAATATATTGGAGTATCCTGTCCGTTGGGCTACCATCAGGTTGCTGCGAGCCCTCATCAGCCACAATCGAACGACTCTCTCCCATTCTTTAAGCATCGATTTCCTTTAACCTTACTATAGTCGCGGTGGACGAGAACATTTTTCTGCAATACCAACACTTTATGTTCTGCTCCAGGCTAATGCATTGTGGTACAAGTACCTAACTGACCCACATCGTCCTCTCCAAGAATTCTGGCTATAGTTAGCCGCCTGCATCATACTTCTTAATAAGTATGTTATCACGATATTTGCAATGCAAACAAAACAACTTTTGTTGTTTGCGGCTATAGCAGTGCTTGGAGGAGCTATATTTTCTATGGTTACCTTCGGAGTATTTGCTGCCCAAACCAACAGCAATAACTACAATGCAAATGCGGCTTCAGACGCATCATTGATTGACTCTATCTTGGCAGACAATGGAATGACCGATGACGAAGAGGAAGATGAAGATGAATGCAATGAAGATGACGAAGCTATGTCTAATGAGGCATCAGGTGTTAGCGGTGAGGACGCTGACGAAGCAGGTGATACAGATGTAAACGATGAAGAGGACGAAGGTGAGGAAGAAGATGAAGCAGAAGATGACGAATCAGTAGAGGCTGAAGAAGAGAGTGGCGCACCCACTGCGATAGCTGGAGGTAACAGTACCATGCAAGCAGATGACGAAGAGGAAGAGGAAGACGAAAACATGGCATTTGAACCATGCGTCTTTAGTAGCGAGATCAACAACCCCTACCTTCCCTTGAGCAAGTATGTCAACAAAACCCTGACATTCGCAGGTAACTCTACGGAAGGCGGACAATCAGTTAACGTAGAAGAGGTCTGGACTGTACTGTCCAATACAACTGAAATCGCAGATGTGGAAACCTTAACTGTGATGGTTCAAGAGTACGAAGGTGACGTACTAGTGCAGGAAGCACTCCAATATTATGCACAGGGCATTGACGGCGTGGTCTATTTCTTCGGTGAGGATGTGGTGGACTACGAAAATGGTGTTGCTGTCGAGAATGATGATGAGAGCTGGGAAGTCGGCGACGACGCTGCCGTACCAGGGATTGCAATGCCGGCGACACCCGCACCTGGAATGGGATTTGCATACCATTCTGTAAATGTACCGGGGATAGCACATGAATTGAGCGAAGTCAAAAGTCTGAATGAAACAATCAGCGTCGAGTTTGGTTCGTTCACCGCAATAGAGGTAACCGACTACGACTTTAATGACGGAACCACATCGCAAGAATTCTATGCCTCTGGAGTAGGTCTCATCAAGGAAACAGAAGACGAGGAACAATTGGAACTGATCTCTATATCGTAAATGGGATCAGCATCCCTTTTTTCTCTCTTTGAATGAGATCGTGATTGTACGACTGCATCTCTTCAGCTGCTGATTGTTTTCTAACATGCAGATCTAATAGATCATGGTCTGTCGGCATAGTACAAGTATCTAACTGAGAAGAGCTCTCTGTGACTGGTACCACATCTGCGATTAGCCGCTTGTATCACATTTGTTATTAATTATTGTAAGTGCTTAGTGATACATGAATTCGAAAATCACTGCCTTCTTGCTGGCAGCCGCTGTAGCAACAGTGTTTGCAGGAGCACTTGCAAACGCGCAGCTCGGACCTGCCGGCTTGGAAGCAGCAGAAAGAGACAAGATCGGGTTCACAGATGAATTTTTTATAGAGGACTGTGACTTCTCGACAACAGGCTCGAACAGGTTCTTCATACTAGAGCCCGGGTACAAATCAGTACTGACAGGCGAAAATGACGAAGGCGCAAAGGTAGAGCTCATAATAACTGTGCTGGACAAAACAAAGTTGGTTGACGGAGTGATGACTAGGGTGGTAGAAGAGAGGGAAAGCGAGGACGGTGAACTGGTCGAAGTGTCAAGGAACTACTTTGCTTTCTGTAAACAGACTAGCAGCGTCTTTTACTTTGGCGAAGCAGTTGACTTTTACGAGAACGGGCAAATAGTTGACCATCACGGCTCATGGCTCGCTGGAAAGAACGGCGCAAAGGCAGGACTATTCATGCCAGGCATAGTACTATTGAATTCAAAGTACATGGAGGAGACAGCGCCGGGCGTCGCGATGGATAGAGGAAGGGTTGTTAGCATGGATGAGGAGATCAGGACGCCTGCTGGCAAGTTCAACAACGTTCTGAAGATATGGGAAACGACTCCACTGGAGCCAGGAACAAACGAATTCAAGTTCTGGGCAGCAGACGTTGGTCTGATCCAAGACGGAGACCTAAAGCTGAAAGAACACGGATTCAAAAAGTAAGGACGAAAATAGAACCACTAAGGGGCGTAATCCCCCCCCACTTTTTTGCACCAAGATTTGGGCCGCCAAGCAATGTCTCCGAATTTTTCGGTGATACTGATTTATGTGGTTCTCATTCCGGCAATGTGCATGAAGGTCGTCCTTGATATTGACCCGGGGATTGACGATGCCATCGAGTTGCTTCTGGCGCTCAACAATCCCGACCTTGAGATACTCGCAGTAACCACAGTGAGTGGAAATGTCAGCCTTCGCAAGGCCACTACGAACGCTCTTAGAATCATTGAGGCAATTGGCAGGAGCGTTCCCGTTTACGCCGGGGCAGCTAAACCCTTGAGGAAAAACCCGGTCCGCGCCAGGAGCATACACGGAAACGATGGTCTAGGCGAGACTGATCTTCCCTTGCCAACACGAAAACCAGAAAAGGGAGGGGCGGCCAGCATGCTTTTGCACTTGCTGACGACGCATAGAAAAAAAGAGATCAGCATCCTGGCGACAGGCCCTCTGACAAACATCGGATCGCTTTTCAACAAGGATCCATCCCTAGCCAAAGACCTCAGCATCTTTGTGATGGGCGGAATTTACGATCAGGCCATGAGAGGAAACGTTTCTAAATACGCCGAGTTCAACTTTTACGTAGACCCTGACGCCGCAGACATTGTAATGAGCTCGGGCGCGTCCATTGTCGTGTCGGGCCTCGATATCACGACCGACCCGAATTGCGCGGTGGGATCAGAAATGTTTCCCAAGATATGTTCCAGCAAAACCGCGACCGCGCAAGTTGCGTGCAAGATACTATCATATCCCATGCGCAAGTTCGGCCATTTTCATCTGCACGATGTATTCGCACTATTTTCTCTGCTGCATCCCGAAATATTCGGAATGGAAAGGCATGGTGTGAGAGTAGACACGAAAAAATCCAGGGGCAGATGCCTGATAACGCCAGAGGGGAATGTCCAAGTGTGCAAGAAGGTGAACCACCGTATGTTCAACAGGTACTTGCTCAGCGGACTTTGATGCCAGAAAAGAGCGAGCGCATGCGTGCATCGTTCCTGTACCGTGATACTTCATCAAAAGTAGGACTGCCCCGGGCCTCCTCCTTTGTAGTTTTCAGGGCAGCTGCGATATTTGCCGTGAAAAGAGCCTCCAGGTCACCCAGGCCTCTGGTCTTCAGAGCCGCAAAGGTTCCCACGAAAGTATCTCCAGCGCCAGCGGTGCTGGCCACCTTCAGAGAATATGATGCAAGGTCCATCGGAGGAACAATCGTCTCTGCTCCATTCCAGCAAAACACACATCCCCTGCTCCCCAAAGTCGTCACAACTTTGCAACCTAGAACGTCTGAAAGCTTTCTACATGCAGCAGCCCCGTCATCAACCAAAGCAATTTGCGCTGCTTCGTGTTCATTAAAGACGAGATAATCTGCATGTTTCGCATGCTCTTGTAACGATGCGAGGCCCAGCCTTGTCAAAAGCGCAGGAGACCATATCGTCATTTTGCTTGCTTTTTTTGCCTTTGCCAAGAAAGCGGATGCGACAGCAAGTGGCGGGTCTATGATTGTAATAGTGCTTGCCCCATCAATCGCTGATGACACCTGGTTGCTGGAAACAAATTCCTCAGTCATCATCAAGTTTGCAGCCATGTGTGTCAGGATCATATCTTCACCCTTGCTGTCGATTATCACATAAGCTGTTCCGGAATTCGCTGCGGGCTGTTTTGATATACACGAAGTGTCCACACCCTCATGCTCCAGGATCCTAATTTGCTCCTCGGCAACACTGTCGGAACCAAGCATGCCTGCCATGCCCACCTGCCCAGGGTCCAATATCCTCGCAGCTGCAACAGCGGTATTGGCACCCTTTCCACCGGGAAAAGAAGATTTCCTGACAACCTTTACCTCTTCACCAGGTCTCGGAAGGGATTGAACGAAAAGAGCGGTATCCCAGTTTATGACGCCACAGACGAGCATCACCGGCATTTGCGATGATTGCCGGCGAAGCTTCTTTAAAGTTTGTTTCAAGTCCTGTAATCAAATTCAGTACATGCCAATTCAATGCATTTTTTTGGCATAACAACCCCCGGGTTGTAGCACATAGCGTCTACGACAGATTTTCAACGACAGGCTCGCTACTGTCTTATAAGCCTAGATATTGCTCGAGCAATCACGCTCATTTTCGTAAGGCGTCCTAAAAAGTCGTTCCAGGTCGCACAAGTCATCACTCTCGATTCTGCATACTGTTCCAATCAACGTCACCTACGGCATGCTACATGTCATTCGCACGTACCATGCACACCTTACCATTTTGTGCTCGGCAAGCGGACTGGCTCCTTTCATGTCGCCAATGTGATTCTTCCTTATGCGTAGAATAGGGTTTCCCCCCGGAGCCCCCGTGATTAGGGATAGGGAGCCACTGTCTAGTGCCCTGGAGTCGCTCTATATGGAGAGGCGGAACTGACGATGGGCGCCATTTCATATTTTCCACGCAAAAATTCACTTGATACAAAAAGGAAGTTACTCATAGCGACAGAATTTGCATTGGCAATATTTCTTTTCTTGATGCCCGGTGGTCCAGGGCGTCCTGCACCAGAGGATGGTCCAGACCCTGCTGATCTGGCCAACTTTCATAGCAATGGTTGGCCTGAGAGCAACTCATGGCCTTTCAACCTCGTCCTCGTAGAACAGGTAGCTGGTTCATCCAATGATGAATCCGATGACGGATCGAACGAGCCACCCATTATAATTGTCGAGGAAGTAGCAGATGATCAACCTGTAGAGCCAGAACAAGTCGCTGAAGATGAAATCGACGATGTTCAAGGCCATCGTAGAAACCATCACCACAATCAGGGCACAACTCAGGATCCTAATGTTGGAAGCGAAAATGATGATGAAACTAACCAAGAGTCCGGTCAAGGCGACGATGCAAGCGATGCGGTAAACCAGACCAACGCCGCAAGTGGAAATTACACCACCCTTGAAGATCAGGCAATACAGATACAGCTATGGAACAACGCTAACGGAAGCAGCGCGGTTATTTCCAACATCACGCAACCTCTTCACGGAACTGTTACTTTTGACTCAAATAACACACTCACATACACCCCTGATCCTAATTACAATGGCATCGATTCCTTCGTAGTAAGCTCGACCGACGGCGGCGGATCTTCCACACAGAATGTCGCGATCATCATCATAGCGACAAACGATCTGCCATCTGCGTCAAATCTCACTGTCACGACCACAGAAGATACCCCCCTTATGCTGACACTGATCAACGGAACATCCGATGTTGACGGAGATGTTACTTCTTTGGTAATTACGGTGATGCCAACTCATGGCATCGTCACCATAAGTCCTGACAACAAGACTGTTACTTATACTCCGAACCAAGATTTCCAGGGTATAGACAGCTTCGGCTATACCATAGCAGATGCCTCACACAATTCTAATGGAACCGTAGACGTTATTGTCACGCCAGTCAACGACATCCCAATCATTGATGGAGCCGCCCTGGACACCATTTCAACTGTGGAAGGCAGCCCTGTGCAAATAGATATTCTGTCCCATGTTTTCGATCCGGATGCTGATATCCTCACAATATCAAACTTTACTCAGCCACTAAGCGGAGTGGTAACCATGAATGTCGATGGCACAGTAACTTATGCGCCATCACCAGGTTTTGTCGGGCAAGACTCATTTAGCTTTACAATCACCGACTCTAATGGAGGCACGGTTTCGGGTAGTCTGACCATCACAGTTCTTCCTGCAGATGTCATCCCACCTGGCAACGATGTCGAAAACCCTGCAAATGATACTCAATCGAACGATGATACCCCGATCCCTGAAAACGCTGCGCCTACTGCTGGGAACGTCATTGTTGTGCTTGGTGAAGATAGCTCGGCAAGTATCCAGCTTGACGCAACCGACCCAGACGGTGACGCCATAATGTTCAGCATCGTTTCCCAACCCCTACACGGAACGTTAGTAATGATCGATAATTCCTCAGGAACAGTACAGTTCATCCCGCTTGCAAATTACTTTGGCCCTGACTCTTTCACCTATCAGGTAAGCGATGGCATAGCGCAAAGCGATATTGCGAGTGTAGAACTCGTTGTCACTGGCATCAACGATGCGCCTGTAGTCCATGACGACTGGGTCTATGGCTATGAAGGCAACCTCACAATAGTAGACGTTCTCAGCGAAACTGTCGATGTTGATGGGGATCTTTTGAGTATTGAAATCTCGGAAGCGCCGCACCATGGCATAGTTAGTGTCAACGGTGACGGTACTATTACCTATGCTCCGAATCCCGACTTTGATGGAACAGATTCATTCGAGTACATGATCTCGGACGGCAATGGAGGCTCGGCATCTGCAACAGTTACCATCACACTAGGCTCTGTTAACGACGTTCCCGTAACCGCAAATGGAGCAGTTGTTACGGACGAGGATCAGTCCGTGGAGATCGAGCTGCATGCGGTTGATGTAGAAGGGGGCATTTTAGATCTAGAAATACTAGTCGTACCGCTCCATGGTAACCTAGAGATCTTAACCGGTGGCAACTTTGTCGTCAGATACATACCTGAAGAAAACTATCATGGCGTTGATGGCTTTACATTTCGTGTCACTGATGGGCTAGCCTACAGCAATGTTGGAAGTGTGAGCATTGTAGTGACTAGTGTAAACGATGTGCCTATCGCCACCAGTGACAGCTTTGCGCTCACAGAAGATATGCCACTAACCGGAGACATCCTGCTCAACGACGTTGATGTGGACGGCGACTCCTTGAGCGCAAGTCTGATTCCGGGAGGTACCACCCATGGAACATTGGTTGTGAATCCTGATGGCAGCTTTCTATACTTATCAGAGAAGAACTTTAACGGAGTTGCTTCCTTCCAATACCAGATCTCAGACGGCAATGGGGGAATTGCTACAGGAACCGTAATGATCACCGTTACAAATGTCAATGATGCGCCAGTGGCTTTCGATGACGTTGCGGAAACGACTTGCAAGCAGCCGGTGTTGATCCAGGTCCTGAGCAACGACGTAGATTCTGATAGCGGCATCTTGAGCGTCGGTTCCGTGGGAACTGCATCACATGGTTCAGTCGCAATCAGTGCGGACGGCAAAGCGATAATTTACGAGCCCAACCGTAGCTTTTCCGGAGAGGATCATTTCAATTACACTGTAACAGACGGGACAAATTCGGATTCGGCTACCGTACATGTAACGGTCCACAAGAAGCACCACGATGATGACGATTATGATGATGAAGACGACGATGACGATAGAGATGGGAATGACGAGCATCACGACCATGACAAAACGGATAACGACAAACAAGACGATGATCATGACGGCGACAATCATGGTGGAGTAGGGAACCACGATGACGACAGTGATGAAGATGACAATGAGGAGAAAGAACAAAACCATGATGATGAAGAAAGGGATGATGATCACGATGACAAGGAAAAAGATCACGAGCACAGCAACCACGATGACGACAACGATGACGACTGTGGAGAGAACG
>JANWIX010000041.1 GCA_025449675.1 Nitrososphaera sp.
GCCTATTCTTCCAAGGCCAATTATTCCAAGAGTTGCTCCATGGACGTCGCTTCCGAGCATAAGATCTGGCATCCATCCTACTTTCCACCTGCCCTTCCTGACAAACACGTCTCCTTTCACGACGTTTCGAGCGCACGCCAGTAGAAGAGCAAAGGCAAGATCGGCTGTCGCTTCGGCAAGAATATCTGCTGTAAATGTCACACGGATGCCCCTTTTTGTCGCGGCCTTTACGTCGATGTGCTCATATCCTGTGCTGTAGGAACTCACGACCTTAAGGTTCGGGCCAGCTGCATCCAACAACTCGGCATCAATCTTGTCAGAGAGCATGCAAAGGAGTCCGTCCTTGCCCGCGATGTTTTTCAGCATCTCTCTTCTGCTGGGCGGGGCGGCTTTCTTGTGCAGCGTGACCTCGCATTCTCTTGAAAGAATCGAAACGCATGGTCCCGGAATCCTTCTTGTGACATAGACCTTCCTTCTGGTCACGGCACAAAACTGTCATTTCAGCGTATTTATTGTAATATCCCCGTAGTGGCTAGAGCGGAAGATGAATCGACAGCCCTTTTATAATAGCGCCGATCATATTACTCAATGACAGATAAAGCGAAGGCACTGAAGTTTCTGTCGATAGCGCTGATTTCTGTTCTTACCCTTGCGATATTGCCTTCCTTTGCGCAGCCAAACCACCGTCCAGTAATTAACTTTCCCACAAGCGGCCAGGTGTTTACGTTTGAAGCCGGTCAGGGGATAAGTGCAAACATTGCCCTAGATGCAACCGACAGGGACGGAGACTTTGTCGACATTATCAACACGCCTCTCCCGCCAGGAGCGTTCTACGAATTCGTCGAGCTGTCTGAAGGCCAAACCTCAGCCTCTATTACATTCGAGGACGGTCACCCATTTGTAGGGACTTATGGCGTAATTTTCAGGGCAGTCGACGAGCATGGCGCGAAATCCAGGCCAGTGCCAGTAAAGATCATCGTTGTCCCGCCAGATTATCTTGACATTCAGGACACTAGGTTATGGACGAGCAACAGAGTTGCGATGCGGGTTGAAGTGGCAGGAGATGTCGCTCCAACCATAGAGAGACCTGCTTATGGCTTTGCCGCACTTGCCGATGGCGGGAAGGGCCTGCTCGCAGTAGCGACCCACGCTGGAATACTCGACAGCGAAGACCAGGACGACGTGGGCGATGACGTGCTTCATACGCATGTGGTGAATGTCGCGGCTAACAAGGATTGCACTAATGGAATAGAGCTGGTTTCTGCTACGTTCCAATCGCCAGGCCAACTCAGGGTCGGAAACGATTACGTCAAAGTTAGAAAGGTTCCCTCGTCCGTTCTAGGCGACCTCAATGGGACCATCATTTCCTTCATAATAACGATCGAAGACGGGATTACTTGCATTAATCCAGTCGACAGAGTGACGAACTAAAGTAATTGTAATAGCCCGGCCCAGATTCGAACTGGGGTCGAGGGCTCCAAAGGCCCCCATGCTTGGCCGCTACATTCGGCGGAAAACTTTTCCTCCACCGGGCTTCCGGGCGTAAGTCCAGCTATCTTTGGCATATTTATAATCTTACGGAGTTTATGGCGGTGATCATTCTGTCTGTAGGGTCTTCCATGCCGGAAAGTATTCGCGATGCTTTTTTCTTTTGCAGCGCTTGGTATTTCTTGTCAGACATCATTTTCTTGGCCAACTTTACCAGCATCCTGGCATTCGTCGCCTTCCTGACAAGCCCGTTCTTTACCAGGTATTTTTCAACATGAAAACCAAAGGGTGTTATGGAAATAGTCGGCTTACCCAGAAGGGCCGCCTCAGCTGTCATTGTTCCACCCGCGCCAACAAAAAGCTGGACAGACCTGACAAGCTCGGTCCCATCAACCACTTCTCTTAGCACTCGTACCTTTCCTCCGTACCTTGATTCGGCCTCCGTTATCTGGTCCTGGTATCTGCACAGGACCGTAATATCCGCCGAGCGATGCAGCGACTCGACCAGATGGTCAACCAAGTTGCCAGTGTCCAGCCCCTTGTCGGCCACGTAGGAGGCCTTGCTTTCTTCAAGCCGGAGCAGGATTGTGTTCGAGTCAGGCACTTTCTCGGCACTATCGTCATGCTTGAGCCATGCCGCAGGGTCAAGTGCTCTATATCCGACAACATTCTTTCGAGCTACGCCATACCCTGCCCATGCAGAATAGGGGATGATCCACGGGCAAAATAGTTTGGTCACGAGCGGAACAGTCAGCCTGGCTACAGGTACTGAGTGAGGTGAATCGTTGAAAGCAAACTGTTTGATCCCGAGGCCGTAGGCGACCCGGGCTCCTTCGGGAGAAGAAAAAGTCATAGCGACGTCAGGCCCGAACTGATTGACGACACTTGCCAGGTCAAAGGTCCTCGCGGCGCTAAGACGCAGCTTGTCGTACCTGTCTGCGCCGCCGTGGCTTCCTACGATAGTAAGATCCAGCTTTTTGATCTTGCCAAGCTCTACAGCTTCGCGGTAGTACCGCGTTGTGCAGAGCACCTGGTGGCCGGACTCGCGGAGCAGGGACACAGCGCGCTTGAAGAACATCACCTGCTTTGGAGTCAAAATGTCAAACCAGATCTTCAAACATAAAGCCTAGCTAGAAGCTAATGGAAAAACCTTTTCTTTAACTACCTTAGTAGATAAGCCGAGTGCGTCGTGGGGATGCTTGTGGGAGCTCAGTCTAGACTTTGAGTGCCGTTGCCGTGTACGGTCTTAGCACCGAAGGCTACAAGATCGCGTCTTCCATAGCTGTCAAAGGAACGAAGGTGTCGCTCATAGACGAATCGGTGCGGATGGCGATTTCGCTAAAGCCCGACATTGCGCGCACTTATCCAAACGTGGGCTCGCTCATCGAAGACGAGCCGCTGCTTGATCTCGAGCCTATAGACGTCGCGATAAGCAATGCGTCATACGTTTTCTTTGCACCGCGGATAAGAAAAGTGGGGCCGGATGTAAAGAGCGACGTGACTACAAAGTTCAGAGACACGATAAAGGCGCTCAAAAAGGGAGCGTCCATTGTCTACATGCTTCCTACCGGCGTGGGTGGCAACAACGAAAACATTGCTCTCATAGAACACATCACCGGCATGTCTGTCGAGAAGGACGTGTCGTACTACTACCTGCCCATGAGCTCTATAGCGGGGCCAGGCGAGGCTCTGGTGGGCTCTGTCAAGTCAAAGCAGGACAACATCCTCTCGAAGATGCTGTACGACCCCGACACCCGGCAGAAGGTCAGCTTTGTCGATGTCAACTCGGCCGAGCTAAGCCATGTGATAAAGACGCTCAGCCACTACGCAGGGATGGCCAGCATTCTAGAGATCTGCAAAAGGGCGACTGACAGCAACATCGGGCTGGAGCTGACCCGGGGATCGTTTACTGATCTTTATGTGGACGACGTCACGAGCGGCCTCTACGACCTTCGGATAATCGGTTCATCCCTTGACGGCGCTGGACCGCTGATGTACCTTGTGAACGGCAGCATCAAAGGAATAGAGAGCTATGTGAAATACCTGATAGACCAGATAAGGGCGACTCTGAAAAAACGCGACCTTAAGGCGAGCAGGACCAAGGTTTCGATAGCGTGGACCCTGGACGCAAACGAGATGAGGGGAGACAAGATAGAACTCTTGTCATCACTTGAAACCAAAGTCAAGGACTATATCGGCGACGTTGAAAGGCATCAGGGGCCCACTTTTGATCTCTATCACACCGACAAGACTACCGTGGTGATCGCCTGCTCAAAGGCAGACTTTGAAAAAGTCATGTCAAAGAACATGGCAAATCAGGACTTTATCGTGATGAAGGCAAACCCGCTGTGCCAGACGCTGCAATAGATTCCGCGCTCACAGTCGATCACGGGAGAAATTTCTTTTATACTCGCTAGCGATCACAGTGTCCGGACATGGCTCAAAAGCAACGGGGCGTGATCATTGTATCCACTTTTCCAAACGAGCAGTCGGCGGCTCAGGTTGCATTCGGAGCAGTGGACGCGAAACTCTGCGCGTGCGTAAATCTTGCCAAGATCCGGTCGATATATTCATGGAAGGGCAGGCTGGAGGATCAAAAGGAATGCCTAGCGTTGTTCAAGACCACCAAAAAATCTGCTGAAAAGCTGAAAATCGAGATAGCGAGGATGCACCCGTATCAGGTCCCTGAAATCATCGAGCTCGGGATGGGCGACGTGTCACGCTCGTACCTTGAATGGATGGTGGCAGAGTCCTCAGCGCAGGGCGTACCGAAGAAGCGCCACAATGCCGCCAAGCGAAGAAACCCTCAAGCCAATGTCGGTTGAGGAGTCAACTGCAAACGTATTCGCGCCATAGCTCTCTAGCGAATTCAACATTTTTACTACCTCGTCTTCATTTGTCGTAACAAAGATCGAGTCCGAGAATACAACCGTTTCCACGGCCTTTAGTTCCGCTGCCTTTGACACTTCAGGCAGGCCCATCGCGAATTTCGACTGACCCCTGTTCACCATCAGCATCACCTCGTCGAGCAGCGAAGACACGGTTGCCAGCTTGCTTGCGCTCATTGCCTCTTTCATTGCAGGCGAGCGCAGAAAAACGAATACGCCATCCTCTCCAGCGACGTCGACGCCGTCTACGACCTTCACACTTTCGTTTGGAATTTCGAGACCCCTGTTCACGAGGAAATTAAAGAACCTCTTCCTAGTTTCGCCCGGCCCAAAAACCAGGACCCGGTCACCTTCGCCAAATATTGTTGCGACTGTCTTTGCGATGTCTGCGAAAAAAATTTCGATATTCGGATTGTTTTTTGTCTGGTACCGCTTGCCACTCTGGCCAGAGTAGATGTTTGGTATTACCTTGACGTGGGTTCCGGTGACCTTGGCGACTGCAGCCTCCTGCGTGTCTATCGCAACTAGGATAAACGCGCTCCCAGAGCCGGATTTCTTTAGCATCTTCAACTCAAAGTCCTGCCATCTCCTGCCCTTGTCTATGACGAGCGTGTCGTCTGCCTGTACAGAAAGGGAGTGGTGCGTGCCTTTTGAGACGAGCTCGTTGTCGGTCTCTGTGATCGCACCAGAGATCCTGAGCCGGTCTACCGCAGCATCGAGCGCCACCTGTTCTACTCTTAGTGCAACGCGCACCTTTACCCGCTCGCCTCTGTCCGGGCGCGCGTAGTCCTTTACCGGTTTGACAACGCGTGAAGTATCTGAAATAACGCTGTCGCCACTTTCCACTACACGCCTTAGTGTAAAGAGATCATCCGCGTCTTCAGGTATAACCAAGAATGCGTTGTTCGAAGTGCCACTGGGCTTTACTATCA
>JANWIX010000042.1 GCA_025449675.1 Nitrososphaera sp.
AACCTGGTAAGAACAGTAGGGACTAATAACCAGCTGGCAATTAACGCATTAGACGCAGCCAGGGAAAATGTCAAGATCTATAGCAGAACAGTCGACGCAATTACAGAGTTCAACACCAACGCAGCAAGAGCATGGACGTCGTGGTATTCTGCACAGCAGCAACAGTATTTCAAACAATAACCCCACCTTTTTTTTATTGGGAATCCTTCTTTTTCGAACTATTCCGCGTACTGGCATTCACAAACCTAATTTCAGCGCCCATTGAGGAATCATTGTAACCATGCATTGACTTGGAGCAAAGAATGGCTTTTCCAAGGATTTTTAGTTGAGCAATTTCATAATGCGATGATGATAACTCGGAGCGTCTAACCTCAAGTTAACCCTACCGTTGCACATATGGCAGTATTTTTCTACGACTAAAACGCTGTTGCCGGTATCAAAAAAAGCCTCCTCAGTAGCTACTGTTCCACAGTATACACAGTATTTGGACCTGTCTGTGCTGTCCATAGTACAGCTTTCTGCTTTTAGAATGCTTTTCATTTCATCTCACTATGTCAAGCTGCCAGCCAGTGCGACTATCAGAGATGTTGTAATTATTCCTGTAGCAATAAGCAAGAATTTGGTATTGTTATTGACTGTCATCACCTATTAGGCACATCTTTGTCATAAGAACCTTCTTTCTCTGGCAACTGCAGATGGGATCAATTCAACTCGAAGGCATTAGGAACCATCAAATCGCAGATTATCTCTCAATGTTGGCCCCAAGACTCAGTATGAAAATGACAATTGAAAAGTATGATCTGAATCTCGAGGCCCACAAACCTCTCGTGGAGGGGCTTTAGTAAGTCTGTATGCTGCTGCAAGCAATAAGAACTTTCGTTAAATCAAGAGGGAAAAGAAGATTATGAATTGCTATTAGGTGGCTCCGAAGCCTTAATAGCAGCGAGAGTGAAGATAATGTATGATAATTATCGTCAATGCGATCATGCCGATCACGCCTTCTATAGAACTGGTAGGCAAAATAAGGAGGGTTTCGCACGACTTTCACTCGAGACTGTAAGTTTTGTGGTCATCGGATCCTCATAGCTCTAATGATCAATGGTCGGTGGCAGGTCCAGAACATGGACAATACTCTACATCAATGCGCTAGGGACAGGTACGGTACGCCTACGCGACTGGGTGCTAGTGCTGCGTGATTTTATTTTATTGTTGAATTTAGATGATTCCTGCAGCAGACATCCGAACAGAAGTCTAGAATGCCTTTGGCAACACTGGAATATACTACTCCTTGATTAAGGCCTTGGAACTCTTTCCCACACGATTTGCATAGTCTATACATGTTTGAATGTAACGCACGACTTTCATAAAATTGCTTGTTATTACACGGTGGCTAGGTATGGATATATTGCAGTCCGCAGCAGGACAGCTAGGATGTTCTGAGATGGCGACAATTAAGGTATACAAGAGAAATGCTACGTTTGTAGATCTAGGCAATCTGGTCGAAGAACTCAGCAATACGGGGCTGACTGCAATTTTGGCAAAGTACTACAACAAGCCCTTCGAGCATGCAGCCAAAAGTATCGTAGCAGGTCCCAGCTTTATTCAGTTCCTAAACAAGTTATTCAAGATTCAAATCGCAGCGGGAGACATATTGCAATTTGAATCTAGCAATCATGACAGGTACTTCATGTTCTCATTATCTGGAACATGGGATGAAATAGTCAAATTGCAATGATGCAAGTGTGAATATGAGATAGCGGGTGTAAAGTCAGATGCCGCTAATTTGCATGAAATGCGGTAATCCGCCAGAGAGGTGCACTAATTGTTCAAAATGCAATCAACTGACTGGTGTCTGCGTAATCTGTGACAATAGGTGGCAATGCTGGTGTGAAATCCGAAAAGAGAGACTGAAAGATCTCGCCCGATAAGGAACAGGAATGCAAGTTGGTTTGTCCGACGACAGCCTGGATATTGACAAGACGCTTGTAAGATCGAAGCAATGATCATCGGCGATATTTATTGCCCCAAGCAGTTCTTTCAGAACCCTCCAGTCAGAATGAGAGAATTGATCGACGTAAAAGAAGGACATAGCTAAAAGAATACGCTGGAATCATAAGGGGAGCTTATATTTCCGTCTCGACCAATCACTATGACAATCAGTATGCAGATTTATCACTTTAATTGCGACAGCTGTAGGTATGACTCGAAACTGCCGCTTGGTAGCTCGGACCTTGACCAAGTTCTTACAGACACTAACACAGACTGTGCGGAATATCGGCTTTTCAAATGTGAAGGAGAGGCAATGTTCATGAATGCTGATATCCATGACAGGGATTTTGTGGGCAAGTGTCCTTCAGATAGCAGCAAACTAATAGAAATAGACGAAAAAATGCGTCCCATACGGTGTCCTCGTTGTAACCAGACTTTGCATGTAGAAACAAGCTCACCCCTAGAGGAAACAGCTAAACGTAGCCTGGTCAACTAAATTGACGCCCTGTGCAGCATTGGGACAAAGTCGAATAGCTACAACCAAAATGAATCTCTTTCAAGGATGTAATCATAAATGAACCAGCTGTTTTGCGGTTGTCAATAAGATGAATGCACTTGGCACATCTTCTTGTCGTGATGATTGCAGCCTGGTAAATGATAGGAATAACAGAGCGGGGAGCTCTAATGCTGATATTGTCATTTACCAGTCTGCAGCTTGTCGTTATGGCCAGTATAGGTAGTACGCGTACAAGTCATACGCTCGGAAGCAACCTGAATCGAGTATGAAAAGCTCATTGAAACGATGAAACTGCTTCAATAGACCCAAAACCTTATGTGGTTCTCCAAATTGCGATGAAGTGTATCGGGGTCTTCAACATAGCCCGTCAACCAGGTGAATTCTGGTCTCAGATGATAGGATTCCACCTCGAAGTAGGCTATCTTTTGAGTTAACTTTTCTTTTATTTATCTCCATGTAAACGAAGTATATTGCAACGGTTATGGGCTTTGGTTAATTTTCAAGAATCCAATCAGGGCAATAAGCGGCGAGGGCGACATTTGCCGATGTAAGGGTGGCAGAATCTTTTGATTGGCGTCTGGTTGATATGTCGCAGATTTTCTTACATATATTGTGATAGTGCTACTGCTGCCTTGGGCCTCGTATCTCTCTGTGTCTTTATCTTTTTGACTGCTTCCTCAAAATGGCGCATTATGACGTGCGCTTCTGAAGCGTGTTTGGCTGCCTCTTCCGGCGTCGGGTACTTTGCCAGATATTCATGCAGCACGATCGATATTGCAGTATTTACTATTGCAGCAGTGTCTGCACCGCTGAACCCTTCTGTCATTTGTTCTGCTATTTTCTGAATGTTTACATCCTGTCCAATGGGCTTGCCCTTGACATGAATCTCCAGTATCTTGGCCCTTGTCTGGCTATCGGGGTTCGGAACAAATATTATTCTATCAAACCTGCCGGGCCTCAAAAGCGCGGGGTCAACCATGTCGGGCCTGTTAGTTGCGCCCAGCACCACTACCCCATGCAATTCGCTGATGCCATCTAGCTCTGTTAGAATCTGAGAAACTATCCTCTCAGTTCCGCGTCCGCCCCCAGTTTCCATCCCCCTTGTTGGGGCGATAGAGTCGATTTCATCGAAGAATATCACACAGGGCGCCGCCTGCCTGGCTCTTCGAAATACCTCTCTGATACCGCGCTCTGATTCGCCTACCCACTTGGAAATCAGTTCCGGCCCCTTTACGCTGATAAAGTTGGCCTCTGATTCTGTTGCAACTGCCTTCGCAAGCAGCGTCTTGCCGGTTCCAGATGGTCCGTGCAATAAAATGCCTTTTGGAACTGTGTGACCTATCTTTGCATAGAGGTCAGGGTATCTGAGTGGCCACTCTACTGCTTCCTGCAATTCACGTTTTACACCTTCAAGGCCACCAATGTCTTGCCATTTTACGTCTGGAGATTCAAGGAAGACCTCCCTCAATGTGGAAGGCATGACGTCCTTTATTGCCTGATCAAAATCATTCTTCGTTATTATGAGCTTGTCGAGTGTTTCTGGGGGCAACTTTTCTTCTTCCATGTTGAGTTCAGGCAGCAACCTACGAAGGCACTTCATGGCAGCTTCTTTGCAGAGGTATTCCAGATCAGCGCCAACAAAACCATGGGTAACTCCTGCTATCATGGGTAGGTCCACGTCAGTGTCAAGCGGCATATTGCGGGCATGAATCTGAAGAATCTCCAAGCGCCCATGTTTGTCTGGCACTTTGATTTCGATTTCCCTGTCAAACCTGCCGGGCCTTCTCAGCGCAGGGTCGAGGGCGTTTTGCCTGTTAGTGGCTGCAATTACGATGACTTTGCCTCTTCCCTCAAGACCATCCATCAACGATAGCATCTGCGACACGACCCTCCTTTCGACCTCGCCTGTCACTTCTTCTCTCTTTGGAGCAATGGAGTCGATTTCGTCTATGAATATTATGGACGGGGCCTTCTCTCTGGCCTCTTTGAATATTTCCCTTAGCCGGGCCTCCGATTCCCCGTAGAACTTGCTCATGATCTCCGGGCCAGAGATACTGATAAAGTGAGCATTGCTCTCGCTTGCAACTGCCTTTGCAAGCAGCGTCTTGCCAGTGCCCGGCGGCCCAAAGAGCAGTACGCCCTTTGGCGCCTCTATGCCAAGCTTTTCAAATATTTCAGGGTGCCTCAGCGGAAGCTCTATCATTTCTCTGACCTTTTGCATTTCATCCCTTAAGCCGCCAATGTCTTCGTATGACACATGGGGCATCCCGCGCAAATCTGCATTTTTCTCAGTTATGGTGAAAGAAGTTTTTTTGGTTACAAGTACAGCATCAGCAGGCGGGGTTACACCAACTACTTGAAAGGTAATCCTTCCGCCAAAATATGGTATCATAACGTTGTCGCCCTTGACAAGAGGGGTGCTATCAAGAGCATCAGCAAGGTAGCGCTCGTCTATTGGCGGGATTGCCTCTAGAGGAGATACTACGACTTTCTCTGCTGGAACTGCCTTGATCTTTTTTGCGTTCACCGTATCTCCTATGGCCACGCCAGCGTTATTTCTCATCAGGCCGTCTATTCTGA
>JANWIX010000043.1 GCA_025449675.1 Nitrososphaera sp.
CGACCCACATGTCCTTGTGCACAAAACTATTGGCCTTTGAATCAAACTGGCTGATCATTCCGTATCCGCCTTTTCCACCTGACGGAAACTCGTACAGGAAGTATATCGCAGCATAAAGATCCCCGCCGTTCTTTGCCCTTTCCACCGCAGACGAGTCAATAAAGATCCAGTAGCGTTTTTCCATGTAGGGAAGCAGTGGCCCCAGGTTGAACTTGTCGAGTCCCTCGCCTCTTATTGTCTCTCTTGTGGGAAGCTCTGATCTTGAAGAAGACATCCCGACGACGCTTGAGGCAGGGATCTCTCCATAGTTCTTGATTGCTACTGCGTACTGGTGTCGGCCGTTAGACTCTTTCAGGAACTCGATCCCGCCCATGGGACCGACCCATGGCCTGAATCTGTGCTTTGCTTCTATCCTGCTCAGCTTGGCTACCTCAGCGTAATCTTTTACTGTTCTGTAAAGAAGGACGACGATGATACTTTCGACGATTACTGTTGCCAGCGCGAGCCAGAACCCGAATTCACCTGGTATTTCCACCATTGATGCTGGAATACTTTCGAAGTAATTAATAATGATTTATCTCGATGCTATTGATAAACGACGATCGATCTTGCCGCCCTGCTAGGAGAAATTGCCAGCTCTTGATGTTGCTATTTTTGGGGAAAAATTGTCATCTGAAGAAAAATTCGGCACGATAATACTACCATGCTTATGTATTAGGCGTTTCTTTTAGTTGGCATGAGGTCATTTGAGAGCACATTTATTCTACGAAATTTCCGCCTGTCAGCAAGCTTGAAAGCAGCGGTTATGCTTCTAACTGGTATACTTGTGACATCGCTAATTGTTTTTTCCCAAAGCATGGTTCCGGCCAATGCCCTTGCCCCCCAGCCAGGAATCATTGCCTTCTATAGAGGCCTTGCCTGCGGTGAAGAGTGTATCAATTATGAGATCTATGTCATGGACGCTGATGGAGGCAACCCGATAAACGTCAGCAATGATCCTGCATCCGATGCTGATCCAGCCCTTTCTCCAGATGGTACAAGAATTGCCTTTACATCCGACAGAGATGGGAATTATGAGATCTATGTCATGGACGCTGATGGAGGCAACCCGATAAACGTCAGCGATGATCCTGAATCCGATGACTACTATCCAAACTGGTCTCCGGATGGAACCAAGATCGCGTTTACAAGATACGTGGCTACAGAGCAGGTATGGGTCATGGACGCGGATGGTAATAACCAGATGCCATTAACACCGGTTGAATTTGAATTTGATGAATCACGACCAGCCTTTTCTCCAGATGGTGAAAAGATCGCTTTTTCAAGCACCTTGGAAGGCAACTGGGATGTCTATACGATGGACTCCAGCGGAGATAGAGAGAGTCTGACAAATCTATCAATCAATACTGCATTTGAAAGCGATGCTGCGTGGTCTCCAGATGGTACAAAGATTGCTTTTACTAGCCACAGGGACGGCAATTTTGAAGTCTACGTAATGGACTCTAACGGAGACAATCAAGAGAACCTGAGTGAAAATGATGCATGGGATGCTTTACCTAGTTGGTCTCCAGACGGCTCTCAGATCGCTTTTCACAGCACCAGAGATGGTACATTTCAGATCTTTCTCATGGAAGCCGATGGCGATCTTCCGACAAACATAAGCAACAATGAAGAAGACGATTCTGATCCTAGCTGGGCACTGCCCGATACCTCGCCACCAAATCATCCACCACTTTCAGATCTAATAAGCTGGTACAGGGCTGAAGGAAATGCTGATGATTCGGCCGATAGTAATGATGGTGACGACGACGTGAGTTATGGTCCAGGGCAAGTGGGTCAGGCCTTCAGCTTTAATGGTGACGGAGATAAGGTTGCAATTGATGCATCATCCAATCTAGACGTGGGAACCAGTGATGGATTTACAATCAGCGCTTGGATAAGTCCCGACGATTTGATCAGCCGGCCTGTGGTTGAGTACAACAATGGCGACGGTGGTGATGGCGTCCATATGTGGGCTTCATATCCGAATCCAGGCGACCTGTATGCAAACATTAAGGATAACACTGGAACTGGACCTGAAGCCGACCACCAGATCACAGCCACTGATGTACTCATATCAGGGACCTTTCAGCATGTCGCAGTAACTTACGACGCGACTTCCGGAGAAGCCACACTCTATAGAAACGGCGTTGAAGTAGCAAATGAGGACTTGGGTATATTCACTCCACAGACTACGTATGATCTTTACATAGGGACCAGGCCGTTGGGCGCTGAGTACTCGGGTCTAATGGACGAAGTCACTATTCACAGTCGCGCATTGTCTGCGTCGGAAATCGAGGCCACATTCGACGCCGGTAACGCGGTACTTATCAATTCCGGTGATGCTTCAACAACTTCGCCTACTGTAACACTGAGTCTCACATGCCAAGATTCAGGTTCTGGCTGTGACAGAATCGACGTCATGTTTGAAAATAATGATGCTGACATCACTGAAGGCATAGACGTTATAGATGTCGAAGTTGATTCCCCCGATAACCCTGAATCGGAGACGTTGCAAGCTGTCGAGACTGGAGAGGAAACTGGAATCTTTAATCTGGAAATCATCTTGACAGAGACCGGCTTACTCACAGACATAGTGTTCAATGATGGAGATACGATGACTGCTACCGGAAATATCTTTGATTCCGAAGATGGAATCAAGTCAGTGGATGCCACATTCACGGACTTGGTAGGGAACTTCGTCACCCAGAGTGACAGCATAGTCTTGGAGAGCGTTCAACCCACTACCTTGACACTCAATCCTCTCAGCAACCCCACTGCTACGACTGGCTTCACAGCCTCCGGCGTGCTTACAAATGAACTAACAGAGGAGGGTTTGTCGGGGCACGAGATTACATTCACAGAGTCTGTCGCAACGCCATCATTGCATCCGGTCATCACAGGCGGTGTCACATTTACTGGGACTATGAATATGGTTTCTTGTGAATCCGCTTGCACAACAGACGACATCGGAACCGATGGCATACCTGCGAACAACATGGTACTTCACCTGGGGGTTGGAGGTAAGATTACCTTCCCATCAAACACAGTGACAGCAAAGATATACCTGCAGGACATGGGAACAACGCCGTTCAAGTACAAAGTCATTGATTATCCCAATTCACCGCAGGATTGTGATCTTCTAGTTGCCGGCGTGCAAGAAATATGCTCCTCGGCTGGCGCGCTATCACCAATCGTACCTAAAATAGAAATTGTTTCAGGATATCCTGGTGGCGAGCCCAGCGGAATCAAAGAACTTGAAATCACTGAAATCACTGGTAGCTCTACAATAGGTATTGCTGCAGTTCTCACAGGCAATCCTGATGGCCTCCCGATCGAACAGCACCAAATAAACTTTGAAGAATTTACTGCAGGTCCAAAGGCCAGTCCATTCGAAGTAAATCCTGGCTTTTACTTTGCTACTGGCTTTGCGCAGAACCTTGATGCAGAGGGATTGGAAGTAACTGCACATTTTGAAGAAACTAGCGGATTTACTGCAAGCGACAGCACGACAGAGTCATACAATGTATTGGCCAACACCGCCGGCCTAGGCGGCGAAGGTTCACAGGGACTAGGCGGTGCGGTAGGTACCAGCATCACGACGCTTGACTGTAACACCGATGTTGGGAGTGTCGATACTGACAACGATGGAATTTGCGACCTCTGGGAGACTGCTGGAATAACTCTTGGAAGTGCAACCTATCCTCTCACAGGAGCAGTCGTTGGACTAAGAGACATCTTTGTAGAGATAGATTGCATGACAGGATTCTGTCCTACATCCTCGGGTGCTAATAATGACATTCAGGCAATCGTGAACGCATTCTCTGGAGAAGGTCTAGTGCTGCATATCACAGTCGATGAAAGCAACATTGCGGTTAGAGATCCATTGCATGTGTGGACGGACAATACCCCCGCGGTCCTCGACGACTTTGATAGTATAAAGAAAAACAAATTTGGCACGCCGGGTGAGCGTACCATTGCAGGGGGCACGCTGGGAGCGGGAACGAACAAAGACTACCTGAAGGCTAAAGCACAGGTATACCATTACGGACTATTCGCAAAGAACATCAATACTGTGACAAACACTGCCTGCGGTCCTTCAGGCCAGGCTGAACTTCGCGGTAACGACTTTATCGTTTCCTTAGGCTGCACAGGTACTAATGGATTCGCAAACACTGCTCAGGAAAGACAAGGAACCCTCATGCACGAGTTAGGACACAACTTGGGGCTTAGACACGGTGGCGGAGACGACGATAACTGTAAAGCGAATTTGATCAGTGTCATGAGCTATACGAGACAGATGCCATGGGGTTCGTTAACTGCAACAACTGGCAGCGGAGCGCCCACAGAGTGGTCACTGACATACTCACGACAGAAGCTGATGGACCTGAATGAGAACAATTTGCAAGAAAGCCAAGGCCTTGAGATACTCAATAACCAGTGGACGAGCGGCGGGTATTCAAGCTTTGCAGCAGGCAGCAGCACTTTCAAGATAGTCTGGGGTATACCGGCCGTGAAGACTGGTGCAACCGGCAACCCTGTTGACTGGAATAAAGTTGCAGGTAATGTCGCTGGACTGAATATCAATGCCCTTTCTGGCATGACAGGGTGCACTGGTACTGTCAAATCAACGCTAGTGAGCTATGACGAATGGGGACTTCTTGACCTTAACTTTAGAGACGAAGGTACTATCGACGGTCTAATTTATCCAGACCCCAGCACTCTGGCAGAGCTCACACCAGCCGTATTGGAAGGAGTCAAGACCGCATCAATCGTCGGACCAAACAATGTCTTCAAGAACCCAGGGATATCTGTCCTTCCTGACGTCGCAGCCGATGCAGACAATAACATCTATGTAGTATGGAGCGAGAGAGCAAGCCTCCTCTCGGGTAACTTTGACATCTTCTTTAGCAAGAGCCTGGACGGGGGTGCTACATTCAGTTCACCGAAGAACATTAGCAACAACCCCGGCGAATCGCTCACTCCACGCATAGCTGTGTCTAACGGCATCCTGTACGTTGTATGGAGCGACAAGACAAGTGGAACTTCAAACAACTATGACATTCGGTTCAGCAAGAGTATCAACATGGGCGAGAATTGGGATCCTTCTGTCAAGCTCACCTCAAACGGCGGAGACTCGCTGACCCCGAGCATTGCAGTCACTGGATCGAACATCTATGTGGCGTGGAGCGACAAGACTGACGGAGCTTCGGGTAACTACGATATCCAGTTCAAGAAGAGCACCACTGGCGGGGCCTCATTCACACCAAACACGGCGAGCGGCATGAAGGTTAGCAACAATGCCGGCAATTCGTTTACCCCGGATGTTGAAGTGTCTTCAAGCGGCATATTCATTGTCTGGAGCGACACAACAGGCGGCACATCCGGCAAGTTCGATATTCTCTTCAAAAAGAGCACAGACGGAGGAGCTACCTTCATTCCAAATACGGCTAACGCAAAGAACATCAGTACAAACGGTGGAGAATCTCTGACCCCGAGTCTAGCGGTGGATGGCAATAACGTCTACGTCACCTGGAGCGACACAACAGGCGGCACATCCGGCAACTTTGACATACTTTTCAAGAAAAGCGTCGACGGTGGAACTAACTTTACGCCCAACACGGCTAACGCAAAGAACATCAGTACAACATCGGGCCTTTCAGGGACCCCTCGAATAGTCGCATTGAGCGGAAGCATCTACATATCATGGAGCGATGTAGGTGCATCAGGCAAATTCGACATTTTCGTGAAGAAGAGCGGAGACACTGGCGAGACCTTTGAGGCAGCAAAGAACATCAGTGCTAACTCGGGATTCTCGATAACACCAGCAATCGTGTTAACGGGTTCGCAGCTGCATCTCGTATGGGGAGACTTGACGCCTAGTATCACCGGAGACATCATGTATGCCTCCCGCATTGTTTAGAGGGAGGACGTGATCGGCTCTGGGAGCGATGACCTATTAGCGTCAGGAAAAGAAAAATAAATATCCTACGCTAGGTGCCACTCTGTCGTTGAGCGCCGATTCCAGAACGCCAGAAGTGGCTAACCGTGCAACCTGGGTAGAAATCCAAGAGGACACTGCTACTGAGTATCCTTGGATAAATTTCTGACCGACAGTTTTTGTTGTGCCTCTTTCAGGGGGAGAGCGCTTTTTGACTCCACTTTGCGACATTGTAAAGCCATAGAAACCGCTGAGATACTACTATCTTTATCTAATAGATATTTCTTTCACACGGCATCATGAGACAACAAGGCTACGCAAATCTCAGGGAGCACCATGAGAACGATGTCCGAGCTGGCTTGAATGATTCGACAAAACTTTTGTCGCAAAAAGGAAGAGTAAACCGGAGCGAATTGCTGGCGGTAAGAGTATTTTCATTAGGGCTTTGCGCGGTTCTTTTATTTAGTGTTGTATCAATGCCGCTCGGCAGGAATTTATTTCAAGTTGATTCATCCTCGCTCAGTGGGCTACCACTCGAATTCATTAACCCTAAAGATTTCATCAATACTTCAAATGACAAAATTCAGTCTCTAGATGCTCGCGGCCAGCCCTTCATCACTAATGAAGGCCAGCAAGATGCCGAAGTGCTCTATTACACAGACATTTTTGCCGGAACTGTCTACATTACAAAAGATGGATTGACTTATGCCCTGCGGAATGCCGCGAGCAATACGATTCAATCAGGCGATGATTCTTCAATCGCTGGAGTCGCGATAAAGGAGAGCTTTGTGGGTTCTAACCCATTGCAACCTCAAGGGCAGGACCAAACTCAGACAAGAATCAACTATTTCGTTGGCGATCAGAGTAATTGGAAAGCCAACATTCCTGCCTTCAACAAGGTCTCATTTGGCCAGGTCTGGAACGGCATAGATGTGGATCTCGTAGCTGCCAACAACAACGTTGAAAAGATCTTTACCGTTGCCCCCGGCGCGGATTTCAAGGATATACAGGTTGCACTTGAAGGCATCATCAGCATTAGCGTCAATAGCCAGGGCGAGCTTGTCCTTGGAACAGAACTCGGCGAGGTTAGCTTGACAAAGCCAGTGGCTTTCCAGGAAATTGGAATGACGGGCAGTGCAGTAGAAGTATCCTACGCTGTTCTCGATAGTGACAAGTACGGCTTTGCAGTCGGAGATGGCTATGATCCTCACTATCCGCTGATCATCGACCCGCTGCTAGCGTCGACCTTTATCGGAGGCGCCGATAATGAGGGCAACTCACTGTTGACACCGCTCGAGGAAAATGAAGATATGGGTATTGCCTTTGACTCCCTTGGAAATGTTTTCGTAGCTGGCCTAACAAGTGGAACCAGCGACGACTATCCGACTACAGTGGGACCTTATGGTTCCCCAAGTGGAGTTTTGCCTGATGTAGTTGTTTCAAAGTTCAACAGCGATCTGTCATTACTCTTGGCTTCAGCAGTAATCGGTGGAAGCGAACTGGACGAAGCCTTGGCCATTGCGATGGATAGCGCTGGCAATCCCCACATCACAGGCAGGACGAACTCGACTAATTTTCCAATTACGTTAGATGGTAATGGGATCTATGGTGGGGGACTCTCTGATGTGTTTGTTTCCGCATTATCTAATGATCTCGGGACACTCGAATTCTCGACCTATATCGGTGGAAGTGGGGGAGACCAAGCACACGCAATTGCCATCAATGCGATAGGTGTCGTTTATGTTGTCGGGACTTCCACATCGGCTGACTACCCCACAACACCAGGAGCTTTTGATACTACGAAAAATGGCGGTGGAAACAATCAGAATGCCATTGTCACAAGTATATCTGGCTCCACAATAACGGGGTCTACTTTCCTTGGAGGCACCAATGACGCTGTTGGACGGGGAGTCGCCATTAGTTCGACCGGAAATGTCTACGTCACAGGGTTTACGCTCGCAACAAACTTTCCAATAGTTGGGGGTTACGATACAGACAAGATCTTCGGCGTAAATCAGCATGAAACCTTTGTAGCCGCGTTCAACAGCGACCTCACCGGTCTCTTGGCTTCAACATATCATGGAAATGGTATCACTTCTGGTGAACATACCACTCCTTTTGGAATCGCACTTGACTCGGCAGACAATGTCTACATTGCAGGTTACACCGCCTCTGACACTTTTCCTACAACTTCTGGTGCTTATGACACGACTCGTGAGGTTGGTGATGATGATGCATATATTTCGGTTCTACCTAGTTCCTTGGCTACTTTGACGGCATCAACCGTCATTGGTGGTGCTTCTGGTGAACGCATAAGAGGGCTGGCTTTAACAGGCTCAGGCGTTTATGTCATTGCCTCTGGCGGAAGCTACCCAACGACGCCAGGTGCATTCAATGAGGGCGCCAATAACGCTTATGTCTCAAAAGTAAGCCTTGATCTTTCTACGCTCATAGCATCGACGAGCATTGGTGGCTCGAGCACAGACGTCCTTAGCGCAATTGGTATTTCTTCTGGAGATGTATATGTCGCAGGATGGACAAGATCAATTAACTACCCCACTACGGCGGGAGCGTATGACACGACCAAGGCCGGCGTTCCTGGCAGCTTTGATTTCGTTGTTTCAAAGTTGACAGCCGATCTGTCAGCCGACTCGCCAGTATCCGATACCACTCCTCCGAATCATCCACCCCTATCAGACTTGGTTAGCTGGTACAGGGCTGAGGGTAATTTTGTTGATTCTGCAGGAGATAACGATGGAAGCGATGAAACTAACGACAGTGGCGTAGAATTTGTTCTCGGAAGAGTCGGTGACGCCTTTCAGTTTGACAATGACTGGGTAGAAATAGTGAATGATCCCACGCTGAACTTTGGCACAGGAAGCTTTACCGTAGACGCTTGGATTAATTCGAATGACAATAGCCAACAGGCAAACATGATTGTCCACGGCGCTTCAGGGGAAAATACACCTATTGAGGCAGGATGGGAACTTGGGACTGGACCAGGTAGCGCTCCTTATGTTTTCGTAGGCGACCATATCATCTTTGACATCCGCGATTCGACTGGCCAGGCAGCCGGAAGGCCCATAGTGTCGGCTCCAGCACCATCAGAGGGAGAATGGCACCACATTGCAGCAGTCGTGGACAGAGAAAATGACCTTTTATTGTTGTACATAGACGGCCAACTGGCGGATTCAGATCCGATTCCCCCTGCATTTGGCAGTCTTGACAACAATGGAAATCCGGCCATCGGTGCCCAGAACAGAGGAGGCGCTGCAACCGGTGGCTCCCCAAGTGGCTTCTTCAGTGGTTCCATCGACGAAGCCGCCTTCCACAGCCGCGCGTTGTCTGCCTCGGAAATCCAGGCTACATACGATGTAGGAACAGTACTAATCAACAATGGCGATGCAACTACCACCACACCTGATGTTACAGTCTCCATGGCATGCGATGATTCAGGGTCTGGCTGTTCAGACATAGAGCTGGTCTTTGAAAATATCGATGCCAATAATCCGGTTACCGTAGATAGCATACCTATAGACGTCACCGGTGAATCGAATCCTCCAGTTGAAACTCTCGATGCGGTGGAAACAGGCCCCGACACGGCCATTTTCGTTCTGGAACTTGTTTTGACAGACGATGGTGATGGCGACACTATACAATTCAACGATGGTGATCAAATAACTGCTACTGGGACGTTCTTTGATTCAGCAGCCGGCACGAAGAGCATTGACGTAGTATTTACAGATGGAGATGGCAACTCGGTAACGCAAAGTGATATCATAGAGCTCGTTGCCGGCGCTCAACCAACCAGCCTGACGCTCAATCCTATTCGCGATGTGACTGCCACAACTGGCTTTACGGTATCTGGCGAGCTTGTCAACGATGATACAGGAGAGGGGATCTCAGGTCAGCAGATAGACTTCACTGGAACGGGCGTTACTGGATCGCTGCAATCAGTCATGACAGAGGGCGTGA
Organism: Nitrososphaera sp.; assembly: GCA_025449675.1. Classification (GTDB taxonomy): domain Archaea; phylum Thermoproteota; class Nitrososphaeria; order Nitrososphaerales; family Nitrososphaeraceae; genus Nitrososphaera. The sequence goes on from JANWIX010000043.1 coordinate 9,956, forward strand.
CCTTTACAGGAGCAATCGATCTAGTATCGTGTCCAACACCAGCCACTCCGACGCCAACTACGTGCACAAAGGACGACATAGGAACCGATGATACCACATCGGACAATGTGGTGCTTCACCTAGGAGTGGGAGGGAAAATAAGGTTCCCTGCTAGCACAGTCACAGTGAAATTGTACCTGCAGGACATGAATTCCACTCCATTCAAGTACATTGTTGAGGAGGGTAACGGCTCATTCCAGCCAGAAGCTTCTTCAGCTGGCGCATTATCGCCTATTGTCCCGAAAGTTGAGATTGTTTCTGGATTTTCTGTCGGGGGCGATCCCAATGGCATTAAGGAAATTACGATCACTGAAATCACCGGCGGCACTTCGGTAGGCGTCGCTGCAGTCCTGACAGGCAACCCTGACGGACTCCCATTTGAACAGCACCAGATAAACTTTGAAGAATTCACACCAGGCCCGCAGACAAGCCCGTTCACAGTCAACCCCGGCTTTTACTTCTCCACAGGCTTTGCGCAGAACATCGATGAAGAAGGATTGGAGATAACAGCACACTTTGCAGGCACTAGCGGACTTGCTGCTAGCGACAGCACGACAGAGACGTACAATGTACTGGCCAATACCGCGGGCATAGGCGGTGAAGGCGCCCAAAACCTTGGCGGAGCCGTGGGTACCAGTATCACTACCTTGGACTGTAACACTGACGTAGGCAGCGTCGATACCGACAGTGACGGAATCTGCGACCTATGGGAGACTGCTGGAATTACTCTTGGAGGCGCGAACTACCCGCTCGCCGGAGCAGTCGTAGGACAAAGAGACATTTTTGTAG
>JANWIX010000044.1 GCA_025449675.1 Nitrososphaera sp.
ATTCCAATAGCGACAAAAGTTCGTTTATCTCGGCTGTAAAAGCCGTCAGGTCGTCGATGCTTCCTTTCTTTTGTTTCGCGACCAGCCTTCTGACTTCGTTTCTCGCTTCGTCAGTGCTTTTCAGAGGTCTTATGTTAAACAGCAAAGGGATGATGTGATCTATCTAGCAGGCTTTTGAATATTGCCTTCAGACGCCAGCCAGCTTTGCGCGGCCGTACAGTCGGGCATTGTGAAGCTCGCTTATCTCGTCCTTTCTGTGCTTTCTCCTTTCAAGAACATAGCCACTTGTCGAATGGAAGATGATCACCATGTCTTTGGGGTAGAATGACAGCATCTCCTGGTTGTCAAAGTCAGAAGCCATGTGCCTGAGGTGGATCCTTTCCCATGAGAAGAGCTCGTCTATCGTTCCCTTGAAATGGAAGGTGCTGCCGCATGGGCATCTCACGTCCCGCCAGCTGCCGGCGATATTCTGCAGCCAGGGGCTTGGCTTGTCTGACAATGGCTAAACTATTGGCACTGTGCCATATTTTACCTTAGCTTTAACCGCCGGTCATTCTTGTGAACTTGTTGTTCCTGTTCACAGACCTGATATAATCCAGGTTGGCGAGGGCAACCATCGCAGATTCCCGGACTTCTTCATTTTCGTCTGACAGCGCGCCATCAAGGGTCTTTCTTGCGTCCTCTGATCCAATGACTCCAAGGGCGACTGCTGCTTCATGGCGGACGAAAAAGCTGGGGTCCGACCTGACCGCGTCTGACAAGGCGTCTATGCCAGAAGTCAGTCCAAGCTGGCCAAGCGAAAATGCTGCTTCATGCCTGACCAGCGCATTGTTGTCGAGCTTTAGAACCTTGCCTATAGGATCGACTGCGTTTTCGCCAGCAATGTCCGCAAGTATGCAGACCGCGCGGGTCCGGACAATGTTGTCATCGTGTGTCAGCAGATCCTTAAAGAATTCTTCATTCCTGCCCTCGAACTGTTTCTCCATTTCTTCGAACAGCTTTGTCCTGTCATAATACGTCGAGCTGGTCATTTGATCCACTAGAAATGTCAGGGGCTTTTTTTGCGTTTCTTTGAGAGAATAGTATTGTGTTCTGCCACTTTCGAACCGTTATTATAGCACCCGAAATCACCTGTCGTGTATGCGCGTGCGCTACTGGCGGCTCGGCATCACCGAAGTCCTGAACTCGGATTACCCTCCGGAAAAGGCGAACCACTGGGACATCAAGTGCATGCAGGGCGAGTACGAGCACTTTGGGGTTTTCTGGTACCGCTACGGCACGCCATTTGACAAAGAGCCGGTCCATGGCGTCTGCTTTTACCACAACGATATCCCCCAAAAGACGGTGGAGCAGCTGATTTCATTCCTGCAGGACAGGTTCGGCGGCAAGGTGATGTACAGGCAGACCAGGGTATTTCTGCAGGGCTCGAAGGAATTCGCAGATGGCAAGGCTATAGGAACTCTGGCAAACGAGCTGAGCCTAAAGTTCAACGCCCCTGTGGAGCTCACGATAGAGTTCGAGAAGGCAACAAAGGAAGAGGTAGACCAAGAGTCCTTCAAGCTTCCAGCCTCAAAGTCCTTGCCGATAGTTGGCCCTGACTAGACAAAATACTACCTAGAGTGATGCTTGTCAGGTATTCGTAAGTTTGCAAATTAGATTTCTGTGCAATAAGACGCGATTTGACTAGAATCAAGACCACCTTCAACATCCCAGTTCCGCCATTCACGAAGCTTATCCATTGGAACTGAACAAGAGCATTTCCATTGTGATATCTCAGCGCTAGCGTGAATTTCAATACTACAGTTTCCGTCGCTCTGAATGCCCGTCATACTTACAGTTGATCCTCCAAACTCACTTTGCCTGCGGAATTGAAAGTTGTCACAGTTGTCAATGTGTTCTTGAATACAGATGTTGTCACAAGGGCGTTGAAAGGCTGATTGCAAAACGGCAGTTGAAGTGATGGCAATAGAAATGGTAGCAAGTGACACAACCATTCCTAGCATGACCTTATCCAAGCAGCTATTTTGTGAGGCATTCCCGTATAAGATACTGGCCACACTGGTAACTCTTAGAGGCATTTCCTGTCTGGTGGCGGGCTGTTAACTTCGGTGGATAGAGCGTTAACTTAGGGTGATGAAATAGTGCTAATCAGGATCAGTCTTGCCGCATACAAAGCCGTTAACGATTTTTGCGCCAGCATTCAATAACATCTTGGCACATTCATCCATGGTACAACCTGAAGTAGATACATCATCTACAAGCAGAATTGATTTACCAATCACATCAGAGGAAACACATCTGTAAAGTCCGTTAACTACCGTCTGCCTCTCTTCGAGACCAAGATCTTTCATCCTTTGTTCTCTGGTCTTTTTCAGTGGTTCGATAATAGGTATGTCTAGTTCACTCTTCATCCACCTTGCCAGAATATCCGGCGGATTAAATGGCTCATCTGAGACTTCATCATCGTGATATTCTGTGGAGAATCTCGGAACGGCCACAATGAAGTCAGATTTGGCAAGCTCCTGATATTTTTGTCTAATACATTCTGCTATCGCCAATCCCAATGGCTCACCTTTGAAACTATTGTATTTAGAAAAGTAAATGTGTCCACTGAGGAAATCGGATGCCCCTGATCTGTGATAGCTGTCTACAGGGATATAATATCCGATGGCATGAATCCTATTTATTGAAGTCGGATGAGCGTATGACCAATTACATATTGATGCTCCGAGATGTAACGGAGACGCGCATTTCCCGCAGAATGGTTCGGTTAGAAGCTTGTAACTTCCTCGGTAATCATCCTTGTAGTATGTATCGATTTCATTGTCGCTCCATGCAACTGTCCAATACATTACCTTAACCTTAGCTGTGGATCGAGAGAATAGTCAGATAATTTGGAAGACGGCTCAAGCTTTCTTTCTCTAATGTGATTCAACAACTGATCAATATCTTCGAAAGCTATGCCCTTCAAGTTTTCTACAATGTGATTGTATCCGTTCCATGCTCTCTTATTTTCCTTCGGTTTTAGAACGAATACAGGTCTATTCTGCTGATTAGCTAATTCAATTTGCCTGATCGTTCCACCATCCGCGTCGGTTTCAATGGCTACAACGAATTTCGTGATCCCACTCGTAATTCTGTTTCGCTCTACAAACTTGCCAGCAGTCATTGAACCGAAAGACTTTGTATAGTTCTCAGATATCCTTGCTCCTCTATTTTCTATTTCTTTCACCAATTCCGAGTGCTCATCTGGATATACAGGATCAAACCACGCTAGAACCGCCAATGTGTTGCCTCGTTTTGATTCCAATGCTCCACAGTGAGCTTCCTCGTCAACTCCTCTTGCCAAACCACTAACTATCAAAAAGCCCTTTTCAGCTAATTTTTTTGAAATCTGACGCGCCATAGTTCTACCATAGAAAGAACAGTTTCTTGTACCAACTATTGCAATCGCGTCATCGAACTTCTTGTGTGTTCCTCTGCGGAATATCATTATTGGCGGGCCAAGGGCGGAGCTAATGTTCTTGAGCTCTGCAGGGTAACCTCTATCAATGAACCGAAGGATCTGTACCTTTTGCGATCTGATGTCATCAGCGAGCTTCCAAAAATCATTCAGATTCGATTCGCTCTTGATTTTCTTTAATTGTGCAATGGCAGTCGCTGTGAATCCGACTCTTGTTAGCTGATCATCATCAGCCAGCCATGTTGATTCTAATGAACCAAAGCGTTCAACTGCTTTTCCTATCGTTGTGGCTGTGAACGCAGACGACCTTGGGTTGATAGCGAGCCAATAAGGTAGATCGGCTTGCAATGACCTATTCTGGTCAGCCTCGCCCAATAACATTTGTGATTTTGTAGATCCTCTAGTATATAAAGTGAGGATGACTCGAGGGGGAGGGAGAGGACAGAATTAGCGCTCTTTCTCAAATGTATTGAAGATGGGCGAAGCGGGAATGTACGCCACTAGTCCAACCCGCATGGAGTTTGCGAACTTGTCTCGGAGAGCCACATCTAGCCTAGCAGGGGTTTCACGTAGTTGTTGAATTTCATTATCTTTTACTCTTAACCAATGTTTGCGTCTAAATGTTGGCCTATACTCTACAGGGATGGCGGATACCTGTTTGAACCTCTTGCATTCAGCACACGAGCATGGCAGTTTCGTTATCGTACTAAGATAGGGGTAATTCATGTTGAAAGGATGATAATATCTGCCTGACATGTCCCTGTCTTCGTCGCTGCTAGTTGACGAGAATTTGTAGTACGGATTAGATGCAATAGGTGACACAATGTTCACAACTCCATTACAATAACCTGAATAGCCGATTTCATCAATATTTACCAGATGTATTGGAATTTGCGTGCGTTTTTCCCTAAGCCTCATGAAGAGATTGAATTGGCGTATGAAAGCGAATAGGGTATCCAAGAAAACTGTATCAGATTCCTGTATTCCCATAACTCTGATTCCAACTTGGTCAGGGTCATTGCATAGAAGAAGTCTGAACAGAGTCGCAAAATTCCGTTCCGTGACAACATCCTTTTGAATTGTTACGATGTTCATTAGATCATGCTTTTCGGAATATGCTTTGTAGCTGGTCGTTAGTAGTGCTCGCGTATCCATCAGCATTTCTCTTGCCTTATCAACTTGTTTTCCAAACCACCTCTTTGAACTCAGGTTAACACAGGGACTCACTATGGCATCCGACTTATTCTTGACAAGGAAGTCTATTGCAGGCTTAACCGTTAGATTGGGATATATGTCATTTACTATTATACGAGTCTTGTCAGACGGGCTTAGTTTTGTATGCATGATTTGCTTTGTAGCTTTTTCTATTTTCTTATCAAAAAATCCAGTCGTCAACATTCTGGCTTTCTCTTCCATTGCACCTGTCAGTAATACGTGGTATGATGGATCAATGATTCTTATCTTTTCTCGCAGACTCGGTTTTTCTTGTGAAAGAATGGGCTGCGAATCGAGCGCCAATTTGCCATATACTTCGTGAAAGTCAATCATGTTCACAAGAATACCGTCGATATGCGGTAGACCAAATTCCTCGTCTGACTTCCAAAGCGACTCGACATCGCGCGGATTTTGAGGATTGACAAACATTGAAGGGAAGGTAAAGGTTTTACCATTCTTCAATGTATAGACCATAGTCATCGCGACCCTCTTCTCTCCATGTCAGTTATTGTCCTGCGCAAGTAATTTACAAAACCAACATAATCCTTCAGCGGAATTTGGAGACTGCCTGTAATTTCCTTTGTGTCTCTATTAGGTCTTCTTTGTTGAATCACAGCAAAGTCACCAAGTCTATTATTCAGAGTATATACCTGATATTCATTATCTCCGAATTTTTCAAAATGACTAGTTGCTTCATGCATCGCTTTGTGATTAGGAACATATAGTACATTGGAACCCAACTTCACTGTATACACCTCATTCGTGAATTGCATTAATTCTAGGTGCTTTTCAATTATTCTTCTATCATGACGGAGAGCCTGATGGAGTTGCGTAACAGTAACCCCGTGAGGGTTGTTATTGAGGATTTGTCTCAATGCCCCCTTGATGTAAGTCTCCTTCGCATGAGGAGACATCTTTTGGTATTCAGTCTCGCTAACCAAATTCGGGAGTGATATTTCCTCAGACATAGATTTCTATACAGAAACAAAGTATTAATACTTTTGGACTAACCTTAGTCCATGAGCCTGTTACGCATACCTAGACCCATCAATTCATGGACTAACCTTAGTCCACTATCCCTTTATCTTTTCTCTGTTTGGGTCTTCTTTTTCAATTTTTCCAGAACAACCTTTTCTCCATCAATAATTGCAATCAGTTCCTCCCCTGCTACAAATGGAAAGGCACTATCTCTCACGAAGTCGCTTGGAAGATTAATGCTATGTCTCGATCCGACCACGTATATTTTCACTTTGGCGGTATCAACCATGATACACGCGAGTATGCATTTCAGTATATTTAACCGTATAGCAACCAATATATACACAGAGGTATATACTTAGGTATGGCAGTTAACCTAACAAGCACTCTTGAAAAACGACATAAGAAGGGTATCAGAATCGCGGTTTCAGGTGAATCCATTAAGAAACTTAGCAAGCATGTTTTCAATGTAAAGTCTCAGTCGGGTAACGGCTGGTACATAGTTAAGAAAGTAGAAGACGCTGAAGTATGGTCATGCTCGTGCCCTGACTTTTCCTATAGGTTAATGAAGATGGATGACAAGCGCTGTAAGCACATAATTTCAATCCAAACGTTGCAGGAGACCCATGAAACTGCAAACAGGATCGAAAAGCTGCCAGAACGCCCAAAGATTTGCCCTAGATGTCTCTCTACTGAGATCGTAAGGAACGGCTATCGGATTGTCAAAGGAAATGTCAAGCGTCAGAAGTACAAGTGCGGACGATGCCAAAGGAAATTCATTCTTGGAGAGAATGGCTTCTCCAAAGTAAGCAGCGATCCAAAAATGATCGCGGAGGCTCTCAACTTGGTATTCTCGAACATGAGCTATAGAGCTATAGCAAGGCACTTGCATGTTACCTATGGAATAACACTTAGCCATGTCGCTATCAAGAAATGGGTAGACAAGTACACTACCCTAATTTCCAGCTATGTCGATACCCTAAAGCCAGAGCTGGGTGATGTCTGGCACGTCGATGAAATCATGCTGAATATCAAAAAGACCGAGCCGATGGGCAAGGGATTCTACTGCTGGTGCTGGAACGCCCTAGATGGCAGAAGTCGGTTTGTTCTTTCGTCAGAGCTGTCGAAGCGGCGCGAGATCGCTGATGCCAGACATGCTTTTGCCAAAGCGAATGAAAACGCTCATGGAGAACAGCCATCTTATGTAGTAACGGACTGCCTAAACTCCTACAAGAAGGCATTCATAAAGGAGTTCAATGACCGCGCCGTGATGCACATCAGAACCAAGTCGCTCTCAGAGGGTTTTGAGAATCGCCCTGTAGAACGATACCACAACGAGATGCGTTCAGTGATCAAGGCTCGTAGAGGTCTTGGCAATGACGAGTCTGCTCAGAAATTCGTTGATGGCTACAGGCATTATCACAACTTTGTCAGGCCACATACAGGACTACCCAACAACCAGACTCCAGCAGAAGCAGCGCGTATTGATCTAAAGCTGGACAAGCAGAACCCAATGAGAGACCTTATAGTAAAGTCAGCAACCGAAACCAACAAAGAAAGGAGCTTTGAATTGTACGTCATCAACCAACTTGGCAAGCGATTTAGAAAACTGATAGTCATGAACGAAAGGGACTGCATCAAGTTCAGGCAAAAGGCATGGATTGAAAGAGAGGAATGGAGAGAAATAAACGACATTCTAAGAGTCAATGGGTTTAGCTGGCTGTCGAATGGAAAAGATAGTTGCTGGATAGGGATGAATTAGAGTTCATCAAAAGAATATTTACCATGTTCGGCCTTAAGGTAATTGATTCCGTTTGGCATTTGCCAGAATCAAAGCATTTGAGAATGCCATTGACAAGATTGTTCTCTCTCACCCCATTTTTGAATATGAAGCTTTTGAATCAGCTCGTATGATCCTAACTTTTCAAGAGCTTGGAAAATATCAGTTAGTCACTCACTGGGAGGGTGCAGTAGATATCCTTATACCAATGCTATTCAAGAACTGTACCGCAAAGAAAGACAATCTGTCAGTTCAGATGGTTTCAGATACACTTGAAATGTTCGATTCCTATCGTGGGCTTCGTGAATTATTCTATTACAGTTACAATTTTCCAGAATCTACTGAATGGACATTCAGTAGCCCTACTCAAATCAAGATAACTTACAAAGACAATACAATTCCTCTTCAGCTCTGGTACGATCAGAACAAGTGGTTCGTGAAATCTCATACCATATTCAAGGACTACAAAGAGGATGACGTGATTTTCAAGAAAGTTCTTAACATCGAGAAAGAGTTTAAGGAGTCACAAGCACTAAATGATGTCTATGCAGCATGTTTAAAGGAAGCCGAGCTTAAGTTAGCAAATTACACTAACTATCTGACAGATGAGGTCAGCTTTCACTCCTATACTATGAAACAATTCAGAGAAGTCTATTTGGATATGACTGCTCGAAGTTTAGTGGCTCGGCATTTCACGAAAAAGTATCTAGAAAAAAAAGATATGCGTCGTGAGGTGTACGTTAGACTGCCTAGAAGCGATTTGATTAAAGCTCTTGTAAAAGAGCTAAATGCGGACGCTCCCACTATAGAAGCCATACTCAACGACATGACTTATGACAAGGAAAAGGCATTATTTGGGCTAAGCTTTAGTTCATTCCCGATACTATTCGATAGTGATCACCAAGAATACAACCTATTCCCACAAGCATTTGCTATATCCAATTATTTCAGTGAGATAAGGAGGCTTTGGGCTAAACAAGATTCTGAAAAATATAACTCAATTATAACACCTGTTCTAGATTCAACATTTAGCCTACGCGTACAGGGGAGTTTTACCAAATCAGGATTTCTGAATGCAAAACTCAAAGTTAAAGTTTCAGATTATTTATCTGGACTGCCAGACATTGACTTGTTAGTGGTAACGATAGAACCCACTGGATATCCCGATCCTATGTATGTCATTCTGATTTGTGAGCTAAAGAATCCTATGTCTGAAGATTCTGCGAAGGCATTTGTAGCTAGCGCAGGCAAGAAGGGTCATCTGACAAAAGCCAAAACTCAGTTACAGCGATTACAAAAACTGCCCGGTTTGGACTTAAGAAGCATGCTGCAACGAACATTTCCCAAACTGCATTTCGGAATAGGAGCTTATTTATTAAATTATCTTGTAATTACTCCGCACAATATTGGCATGCTCACCAATATGAAAGAACTGCGAGTCTATGATCATGAAATGATCGATTCTGCTCTGAAGGTTGCGAAAGGCGATATTGCTGTTTTCTTTGATCTGTTAAATCGTGAAAGATGGCTGAAATCAGCTGAGGACTGTTATTCAACTACTATTGTGAAGAAGGTTATTGGAGATTTTAGTATTGAGCTACCAGAATTTCATTTTAAGAGAATGATGGCTTTTGGATATTAACGTCTGTATCTAACATCGACCCTCTATCACCCTAAGTTAACGCTCTATCCACCGAAGTTAACAGCCCGCCAGCTAGCCCGAAATGCTCCCAAGAGTTACCAGTGTGATACTGGCGATGTAGCAAACGATAAGTTACCAGAGCCACACCAAAGACTGTTTAAATATTAGGCTACCCTAATTAGGCGCGCCTAATAACAATGAATAGCTTGACATTTGATAATAGCACGGCCATTCCGGTACTTGCCGAGATCGCA
>JANWIX010000045.1 GCA_025449675.1 Nitrososphaera sp.
AATTCAGCCACGATGAGGCTTGCAAAGAAAGATGCCATCTTTATGCACTGCCTGCCAGCAAAGAGGGGCCAGGAAGTGACTTCAGAAGTCATCGACGGCAAATCATCGGTGGTCTGGTCGGAAGCCGAGAATAGGCTTCATGTTCAAAAAGCCCTCCTCTGTCTGCTGATGAAGGCAGTCTAGCCCTCACTGTTTTTCCTTTGGCAAAGTTCTTTTCTTGCGTCTGACGTACCAAACGCCAACAATGCCAATTATTGCCGCGATGATGGCGACACTGGCAAGCGAAAAGGCTGAAGACGCTTGATCCGAGAAAGTGGCCCATGCCTCGCCAAGATAATATCCCGTGAGCGTCAAGGCAATGCTCCAGACCAGAGACCCCGAGTAAGTAAAGGCCAGGAATTTTGGGAAATTCATTCCGCCAATGCCAGCGGGAATCGAGATTATTTCGCGTATTCCCGGCACCATCCTCCCGGTGAATACCGCCACGGAACCATACCTGCCAAACCATCTCTCTGCCTTTTCCAATTCTGGCTCGCCTATTCTGACTCGCTTGCCGAACCGGAGAATGGCGGCTCGTCCGACCTTCATCGAAACAAAGTAAATGAGCACGGCCCCAACTGTGCTTCCAAGTGCGCCGACAGCTGCCATCCCCAGGGCGTTTTCAAGGCCGAGACCCTTGCTATATGCAGTGTATCCCACGAGAGGAAAAATGACCTCGCTTGGGATAGGAGGAAATATCACTTCAAGAAAGGCCGCCGCAAAAACCGCCGGATAGCCATATTGCGCTATGAGCGACGTAATCGTATCAAGAATACCAGCCAGAATCCCAGCAGACGCTAACGACACTGCAAGGATGGTTAGGTGCATTGTAATCCTCTTAACGCCACACCATATATTTTATCGATCGTACGTCGCGTAGCGGGCCATCCACCTGACTGTTCCATACCGCTATCCAGTCTTGGTGCCGGAACGGCAAAACCTCTCTAATGCACCGTCGTTGACGAGTGAAACTAAAATATGTCAGATTCCCATGCTGCTGGGTATGGCTAGGGTATTGGTGGGCACTACCTCTGAGATTAGCGAAGGCAAAATGACGCATGTCACTGCGGCCGGCAAGGAAATCTTGGTCGCCAACGTGGGTGGCACCTATTATGCAACTGGCAACACTTGCAGCCACGCAGGAGCCGAGCTGCATGAAGGGGAGCTCAAGGGAAAGGATCTGACATGCCCGTGGCATGGCGCAAAGTGGGATCTGACAACCGGGAACATGGTCTGGTTCCCACAAAAGCTCAAGGATCTTGGCACGTACAAGGTTATCGCTGAAAACGGCATGGTCTACGTCGAAGTTTGACCACCCACAAATGTTTTTCCCAGTCTTGCCTAGGTAACTACAATTTTATTATCGACCCCGAATCGACAAGCAATAGTTGAAAATAGAAGAGCTGCTATCCTCGCTCCCGCAGTCAACTATCAGCGGCGATGCAATATCTCTCTCTGATAGCGTCATAAGAAGGATATTCAAATTTGCAAAATTGCGGAAGAGTGACACTTTCTACCACCTTGGATGTGGCGAGGGCAATGCGGTCAGAATCGCCGCAAAGGAATTTGGTGTAAAGAAGTCCGTTGGGATCGAAATCGACAAGGCAGCGGCTGAAAAAGCACGAAGAAAGATAGCGCGAATGAGGAATGCGCAAATAGTCCATGCCGACATTCTTGACGCTGACATCGCAGCTGCGACGGTGGTGCTTTTCTGGTTCGCGGAACCCGAGTTGGTCGACAAGATGGTTGGCATATTCAAGAAAGAGCTGAAAAAAGGATCCAGAGTCATCACGATATGGGCGCCGCTGGGGATGACGATACCGGACAAGATGGAATTTCCTTTTTTTGTGAGTAGAAAGCCGTTCAAACGCGCAAGGTCGATCAGACAGCAGATAAAGGCTGTTTATGGAAACGAGTGCATTGACTTTACCGCATCATGGCTCCTTGCCGAGAGATACATCGACGCCCTTGAAGTAGTTCCGAGCGACTACCGGCGATTCGTCAACATATTACAGAGCATGGTCATATGGATAAACGCATGGAACATGGGCGTTGCATGTGAAGATGAAATTCCTCCACCGGTGCAGACCTACGTAGGAATACTAAAGACGTTCTTTGGCATCGACCTGTCAGAAATGATAAAAGAGCAAAAATAACACTTCAGGCCATCCTCAACAAATGGCAAAGTATGACCCTGAATGGGTAATGATTCAGGTAGACCATTCGCTGGCACGACTGTTTTCTTATTCTGAGCGAGATGCCTTTAATACTCAAGTGCCGAACGATGACACTATAGGAATGGATGCTCGAGTGCGGAGAGCTATTCTGGGAAAAATAGACGAAGCGATCTCCAATATTTCCGAGGTTGTCAGGATAAGGGAGAGCCTTGCCGGAATTACTGTGAACGACGAGGACGATTTTGAATTTGGCATTGCGGTTGGACGCATATACAATTCATTCCACTACCAAACGCGGCGCATACTAAAGAGAAACGCCACTGGCGAAGAGTTCGCAGACTTTCTTGCAATCCTTTCCGATCGATCGAATGAAATCCGAAGCGCACTCTCCAAATAACAGCAAGAGCTGCGCCCCGTCCAGGGATAAGTCGATCGAGAGCTCAAACCTTTGCTTAGCGAAGCAGAATATGCACAAATAGGGCGAAAATCTTTTTAAGCTACCAGTTTCGACTCACACAAAGCTTGTCTCCAGACGTCGACATGGTGCTGCTGACGCCGGACGAGATCAACCGCTTCATTTCCAACCTAAGATCGCGTTACGGCGCCGCTCCGGCAGCAAGACGATCATCAAGAATCAGAACAGCCTAGCCCACGCGCAACAGTGGAATACCGCAGACCTTGCTACTGCAGCTATCCTTGTGCATCAATAAAAAGTCATTCGTAGGTATGTGCTTCTAACACACAACCCAAAGATTATAACTACAAAGTCTATGATAGAGCCCGGTTAGATGGAAATCAGGCTTGGCAAGGTTTACAACAACTTGTCAGTTCCGTCATTAGTCGAAACAACCATTATTCGAAAGGAAGGTCTCATTTCATCAACCGGCGCGCTTTCAGTAAGGACCGGGAAATTTACCGGCAGGTCGCCAGACGACAAGTACATTGTTGACGACGAGGTGACGCATGATACCGTGGACTGGGGCAAAGTCAATCATCCTATTTCTGAAGAACACTTTGACAAGATATTCAAGAGGATGAAAAAGCATATCGAGGAAAAAGAGTTTTTTGTCTTTGACGGTTTTGTGGGCGCGGATCCCGAGAGTCGTCTGCCTATCAGGGTGATAAACAACAGGGCGTGGCACAACCTCTTTGCGCGGCAGCTCTTCATACGACCAACCTCGGAAGAACTCGAAAACCACAAGCCGGAATTCACGTTGATATCATGCGATGATTTTGGTTCGATCCCGGCACAGGAGGGCACTAGGACAGAGACTTTTATCATTACCAACTTTACAAAAAAACTCGTCCTAATCGGCTCGACTTCGTACGCGGGGGAGATCAAAAAGGCCTTGTTTACGATCATGAACTTTGTGCTTCCAAGGAAGAGCATTTTTCCAATGCACTGTTCGGCTAACGTTGGAAGGCAGGGCGATTCGGCACTTTTCTTTGGCCTTTCAGGCACGGGCAAGACAACGCTCTCCGCAGACCCGGATCGCAGGCTTGTCGGGGACGACGAGCATGGGTGGTCGGACAAAGGGATATTCAACTTTGAAGGCGGGTGCTACGCGAAATGCATAAACCTGAACCGCGAAAAGGAGCCGCAAATCTGGAACGCGATACGCTTTGGGTCAGTAATGGAAAATGTTGTCATGAAAAACGGCACGCGCGAGGCGGACTTTGACGACGGCAGCTTGACCGAAAACACTCGAGTGGCGTATCCGCTCGACTACATAGATGGTGCGATAACTCCAAGCCTTGGCGGCCACCCGCGCGTAGTGGTGTTTTTGACGGCGGACGCCTTTGGCGTAATGCCGCCTGTCGCAAAGTTGACAAAAGAAGGGGCCATGTACCATTTCATGTCGGGCTATACGAGCAAGCTTGCTGGAACTGAGCGAGGCGTCACTGAACCAAGGGAGACTTTCTCAAGTTGTTTTGGAGCTCCGTTCATGCCATTGCATGCCCAGCAGTATGCAAAGATGCTTGGAAAAAAGATAATAGATCACGGCACACGCGTATATCTAATCAATACGGGCTGGACTGGCGGCCCCTACGGCGTGGGCAGGAGGATGAACCTTACGCACACAAGGTCCATGGTTACCGCTGCGATAAACGGTGAAATAGACAAAGTTTCGGCCAAGCACCACGCGACTTTCAACCTTGATATGCCAACATCATGCCCCGGAGTCCCCGATGATGTGTTGGACCCGCGCAACACCTGGTCAGACAAGGACAGATATGATGCCGCAGCGAAGCGACTAGCGCTCTTGTTCGTCAAGAACTTTGAGAAGTTTGGCAACGTACAGAAAGAGATAGTCGCGGCGGGGCCAAGAGCATAAAGAAATGGTAGCCCGGAGCAGATTCGAACTGCTGTCTCCAGGTTTCTTTTCTTCTAGTAAGATCCAGAGCCTGGAATCCCTAGCCCTCAACCTTGGAGATTGGCCACTAGACGACCGGGCTAACCAGAAACCCGACTGACACCCCGATATTTGACTCTATCTTTCCATCCTAGTGCTTTGTATTTACTTCCCTAATTACTAGCCCGTATTCAAGCGGCGCCTTCTTTCGCATGTAAGGTATAAGTCGATAATGGATGGAATAGATGTTCTTGTTCCTTGTGATTATTCCTTTTATCAGCAGAGAAACGAATCCTCCCGCGACTTTTGATGACTGCGTGCCGGTATTCGTGCAGAATGAATCCCTTTTTTCATGATACTCCTTTAGCGAAAAATATGATTTATTGATGTCAAGGATGAGAGGCCATACAACATTTTCCCAAACCATCCTTCGGTTTTCAGTCGAAGATGCGTGCTTGCCCTTCTTTCTGAGGCTTCGCTGGTCCTCGTTGTCAGCAGCATCAGCTGATTTTTCACGCTGCGGACTCTTGAGCAAGACGGGGTACATTTAAACTCCCGGGTTTATAATTTATCACAGTGCAGCAAGACGCCGCCTCTGTCAGCGAAGCGCTTGAAATGCTCGGAAAGAAATGGAAAATAGATCCAAAGCTGTACGAGCTGCAGACGGGCAAACGCGATGACGTCGTTGATACAAGACAAACCGTAGGAGGAGTTGTGTATCATATTCCGACGCTTACACGTGACAATCTATACGTCCTCTGGAATTGCCTCTGGCCTGATTGTCATAATTGCTGCGAACGGCAGGGCAGGCTTCCGCTCACAAAGGATGATATCGAGAATATTTCGCGGAAAATGGGCTATGCGTCAAAGGCTGAATTCGTGACCAAGGAGACTGCGATCTCCAGTTGGCAGGAGCAGGAAACGATCGGCAACCTTATCACGACTCTCACCATGATTTCGCTGAAGAGGCGGCCTGATGAAAGACCAGATCAGGATGGCCAACCGTTGAAATGCAGGTTTCTGGATGACGGCGGAGCATGCGGAATACACCCTGACAAGCCGGGAGTATGCTGGCTCTACCCGTTCGCGTCGTGGCTCGAAGCTGATTCAAAAGGACAGCCGACAGTCCATGCCACATTCCAGTTCACAGGGGACTGCCCGGGCTTTTACCTGGACAGATCCGTGGAAGCGATGATGCCGGTACTGCAGGAGTATTCGACAAAGATCTATGACTACAACATGGCCGTCAGCCGGACTACCAGAGAAAAGTATGGCGTCGTTAATTTTGTAAGCGCGAACGAGAAGGCCTAGTCTTTCAGGATTTTTGCCTTCATGCGAAGTGACGGCTGATCGCTGTGCTTATCGAAAACATGATCGACGTATTTCTCGTAGCTTGGAAATGACGCATCGCAGGAGGGACAGACTACACGATAGTCAGACATGGAACCTCAAAAAATGAGTGGCAGTGGCGCCTAGCCCTGTCCGAATCTCTTCTTCACTTCGTCCCAGTTGACTACGTTCCACCAAGCCGCGACATAGTCGGCCCGCTTGTTTTGGTACTTGAGGTAGTAGCTGTGTTCCCACACGTCCAAACCAAGCAAAGGAACCAGCTTTTCCTTGTTACAGCGCGTCCATATACTCGTCTGGTTAGGCATCGTCGTGAACTTGACGGCACCGGAGTTCTTGTCTAGAACCAGCCATCCCCACCCGCTTCCCTGCAATGTTGTCGAGTCCTGTGAGAATTTCGTCTTGAAATCACTAAAGCTACCAAATGACTTTTTGATCGCGTTTGCAAGCTCACCATCGGGTTCGCCACCGCCTCCCTTCTTCATATTGTTCCAGAAAAGGGCATGATTGTTGTAGCCTCCGCCATGAAAATTGACTGCGCCCTTTGCATTGTCAGGTACTGAATCTAGATTCTTCAAAATGTCGACGACATCATTTTTGTTCTGCCATTCTGCACCTAGGCCTCCTAGAGCTTTGTTGAGCCCATCAGTGTACGCCTGATGATGCTTTGTATGATGAATCTCCATCGTTCTTGCATCAATGTGTGGCTCCAGCGCGTCGTATGGATAAGGCACTGGAGGAAGAGTAAAGTTTGCCATGCATTCAAAGTGATGTCAGATGTTTATATTGTTTTACGGGTCAAGGTAACAATTGCAAGGGAAGAAAATTCTCCAACATTATTCGATTCTCGCCTGCGGCCTCACCTTCGAAAGCGAAATCGCATGATCATCTATCATTGTCCCGACACCAATGTCTACGTCTTTTATTTCGATATCCAACGCAGATAGTTCTTGTGCTGTCATGTTATATTTTTGTGCAAGAGTATCCCTTACCATCTGCACGGGGTCGCTGATCTCGCTGGCGTTCGAAGGCACAGTAATGGTCAGGGTCTTACCGATCATCAATCCCGGGATCTTTCCGCTAGTATCATTGGAAGCGATCACAAAAGTGATCTTGTCAACCAGCATGGCATGTGGCAGATCCTCAAGTGCATTGGCTGTATAGAACACCTGAAT
This sequence comes from Nitrososphaera sp., assembly GCA_025449675.1. Classification (GTDB taxonomy): domain Archaea; phylum Thermoproteota; class Nitrososphaeria; order Nitrososphaerales; family Nitrososphaeraceae; genus Nitrososphaera. The sequence goes on from JANWIX010000045.1 coordinate 7,093, forward strand.
ATCTAGAACATCTATCCTCTCTTCTGCGCTGTTTTCAATTATGTCGATGCCTCCGCCGGAGACACTACCGAGAAGCCTGTCATCGAGTGAAACCTCTATTAGCGCAAATCCTTCGACAAAGTCCCGAGAAGTCTTCCCGATCACATCTCGAAGATCTTTGCATACTATGCTTGTAGAGGTTTCTGGTTCCAGAGTTTTCAGGATAGCATTTGTGCCTATGCTGTCATGAGGGATTGCGCTCCATGTGATTCTGACTGCAAAGTCCTGTTTGTTGAAGATGCCAATGTCGGTGTCATAGTGTCCCGGTCTTAACGGTCCTTCGCTTCCCATTATGGTCCCACACTCGAATTTCGCGAGATACTGTATGCTTTCAATTTTCTGCTGAGTGCCATTGTCTTGATCACTCTGAGCTGACAAAGTGGTGGCGAACACAACAGATTCAGAGCTCTGCCCTGATATCGTTATCGCCTGTGGAAACGAATCTCTCTGATGTCCTTCGGGTGCCATCACTTGAACCACCACGTAGACACTGTCGCGGACACCTTTGATCGAGATTATGCCAGGGGAGCGGCTACCGTCAAAACTGTCGTCGTCTTTAATCGTAAAATTGCCGCTACCGACAAAAGGATCTGGTGTGATACGATATGATGCGCCGCCTGCCAGTTGATCACCTGCAAGCGTCACGATTGAAATAGTTCCTTCTACTTCGACCGAAGCGAAGCTTGACTTACTGTCGTCGTTCTTGTCGTCCTCAGACAATGTGCTGATGGCTAGCACAATAGCAGCAAGCGCAGCGGCTGCCAGAATTCCGACAAGTATTACGCCGTTCTTTGGCGACATTTGTGAAGGGTGCTGAGAATATGCCGACGATGATATTAAATCATTGTTGCCGCGATGACTGTTCCATGTTAAGAATTAAATATGAATTACTGACTTCTTATCTTGTGGCGGGAAGAGCATCGGGAAGAATCCCTATGTCGTTTGTGATTGCCACCGTTCTGGTTCTCGCGGCCTTCGTAATGATCACCCCTTTTCAGCAAGCCTTTGCTGACGGATTGTTCCGAGAAGAATTTGAAGCCAGCCTGAAGGGACGGGAAGCTAGGCTTTCTGTAACCATTAATCCGCCAGTCCTCACTACGCAAACGCAGCAGGACGCATTTGTGCAGCTAAGGCTATTCGATGGCACCACGAACGAAACGATCAAGTTCAGCACTTTTGCTATCGAGATGGAGAAAGGGATCGGCGGGGAAGCGCCACCACTTTACAAGGAGGTGTTTCATACAGAAAGCGGTCTGCTGACTCTGAGATTCCAGCCACAGGTGGGAGAAGTGACTGTCTTTGCAAACAGAGATCAGTTACTGGACGCATGGACAGCGGATCCCGGGGGGACGATAAACATCAGAGGTCCCATTCTTCTTGAAGGTGGGCTCTATCACTTCGGAATCGAGATCCTCGGAATAGACAACCCAAGAGCGCTGTTTCCCCCCGGAGAGAGTGTCAGCTTTGATTCTTGGCTCAGCGTTGGTGACGTGTTTAACCGAAGCGTCGAGTACAATGGCAGCAGCTACAATACGACCATCATATCTTATTATGATAGAATAGATGAATTCGACTTCGACCCCGTCCGGAAATTGTTCACATGGTCGATGCCGTTTGATTGGGATAAGACCAGAATAGGCCAGACAAACATCTTTGTCCATGAAGAGGTCAAGATTCCAAAGGCGATGGGAGGGATAGGAGACTCTCTCTCATTTGTTGCGTCAGTCAACAATGATTCATTGTCTGGCAGCAAGATCCTGGTCGACCCATACACATCTGAAAGTGAGCTGATCCTTCATTACCTGCTGAGCAAGCCGGACATACTCAGCTTGGCGGAAAAAGTGCCTGGTAGTGAATCGCTAATGACCTTCACTTTGGCGCCCTCGGCTAACGCCACCTCCGGGACGACAACAGAGATGGCGACGGATACTGGGGGCATCGGGGTAGCGTTGCAATGGACTCCTAACCCACTAGACACCAATACTGAGTCGATTGTTAAACTTGATTTTTCAGATGGATTTTCCGGAGAGCGATTGGACGACGTCGACGTCCTCTATGGCCTCAGAATTCTTGACTCGGAAGGTGGCGAAGTCTACAGCATGTCGGGACAGACCGCAAGCAACGGGACCGACACTCAAACAATAGATTTCCCTAGTAATGAGGAGTATAGGATCGAGGTTAGAGTTGATGGCCTAGTCCAAGATGGACAGGCGGCGGACAGGACCAGAAATGGCGTCGCACGAGGCATAGTGGTTGTGCCTGAATTTCCGGCTGGAGCAATGCTCGCCATCGCGGGTATTGTCGGTGCGGTGCTGATCATGCAAAACTTTGGAAAGAGAAATCCTGCAGCCGGCCTGAAATAATGGCAAAAGAATTCTATGACAAGCTTTCAGAATCTCTCTATTCAGAACTGCCCGAGACCTCTGCAGCTGCCAACAAAGTTTTCCTGCACATTGACCGATTCGACATAGGCCAGAGCTACGTTACTGCAAAGGTTGAAAACAAGCATGGAGATGTGGTCAGCATCAACATTCAAGGCGGACAAGCAGGAATCGAACTTCAAGAAACGCTTCTAAAGCACGGAAGTAGGAAACCCAGGTTTGCGTTCTTGATGACGGTGCTAAATGAAAGCGGTAAAATACTTGTCCGCAAGCTCCCTGTTTTAGGAATCAAGGACTGGCTATTGATCTACGAAGATGATCTGCTGCTTCTTGCAGTGAAGGACGCGTTTGACGAGATGGACATCAGGACAATCTATTAAGAGAGTCTGGAAGAAGCGCAGTTGTTCTCACCTGCGCCCCGACCAGACAGTTTGTTCCCCATCGGTTTGGTCGATGTACCAGAACTCCCACAGATTGACAATTTAAATGTGATGTTTGTTCTAGCCGA
>JANWIX010000046.1 GCA_025449675.1 Nitrososphaera sp.
CCTGTCAGCCCAATGATCAGCGCAAATATCGCCATGTCGTCTCTGCGCCTAAAGGCCAGCCATATACCAAGACCCGCAAACATCAGGAGGATCGAAAAGTCGATAAAGTAATCCGCGACCGTTGGAGTAAAGTGCTCTGCAACGGATTCCACCAGAGGTATCTGGGCTGAGAAAAACGGATTTATCGCGTTCAGGTACCTAAAGCTCGGGGATATGTACGCTCCCGCAGCAAGTATTCCGACTGCAACGGCGATAAACGCTATCAGAAGGTAGATCGTATTTCTCAGCTGCTTTCTCGGTCCCCCGATCTTTCTGAGAAAGTTCGCAATCACCAGAAAGGCCGTACCGCCCATCATCGCTATACCAGGCAAGCCGAGAACATACGAAATCCCGGGCCTCGGAAAGGCAGCCGAGCTTAGAAGCGATACTACCGTGAAAACGATAACCACGTACATGGGAATCGTAAGGTCTCTTTTGAAGAATGGAAGTGCGATGAAAAAGATCGATAACGGGATCGCGAAATACTGTATCCCTCCCCATGAGCCATTGGCAAGGCCCAGAATGATTGCGCCTGCGACTGCCTTGGGGATGGCGTACTTTATCTCCTTGTGCTTGATGGCCGAAATGAACAGATAGATTGCCAGCAGGCCAAAGAAAAGGCCCAATGGCTCTGACTTGAACCAGCCAAGGTTGCCTCTCTGGATGATCGAAGGGCTGAAAGCCAGGAGGAGCGCCGAGAAGAGGCCTGCCGTCGTGCCGCCAAGAACCCTCACAAGGGCAAACATCACGATGACCGTCAACGAGCCCATGACTGCCGGAAACACTATTGTAAAGTCAAGCAGCGACATGCCCCCTCCAAAGGCCTGATACAGCAAGGCGGCCGTTATGTGAAGCACAGACTGCGACGTTCCTGGAACATCTCTTCCTTCCGGATACCATGACATTTCGTCATGCCAGTTCCAATAAGCGTCAAGCCCGTTGTCAACTATGAATTTCGTAGCGCGGTAGTCAAAGTACGGGTCGAACTCGTTAAGATAGAACCCGTACTTTACAGGGTAAAATCTCATGATAAGTGCGGCAGAAAACGCAAGGGCAAGTACGGCAATTACCAGTAAGTGCCGGGTCTGGAACTGAAAAGTCCCGACCGTAAATATCGGCCTGCTGCCAGCTAACATCCACGTTCGGTGCTTTTTACCCTTTTTTTAAGGTACTGCCATTATCAATCACATCTTGGAACGATGCTAGTTTGAATTCACGCCGCGCAGCAGCTGATCGTGGATGATCCCATTGCTAGCACAGATGTGTATCTTTTCAAAAATAGGAAATCGCGGCTTGCTGCCGTCGAGCAGGGTCCACTTTCCCCCGGCTTCCTCCACTATGAGACCTGCAGCGGCAATGTCCCACATCGACAGGTCGTTATTTATCGTGCCGTCGATCCTGCCTGCTGCGACATATGCGACCTCAAGGCAGAGGCTTCCCATTTTGTGGAACCTCCGTATCTTTTTCAGTATGTTCTTGTTTATCGCGTCAAAAGTCTTTAGATCGAACCTGTTGTGATTGATGTTCAGGGTCGACTCTTCCAGCTTTGCCATTTTTGTGACTGCAAGCTTTTTTCCGTTCACGAAAGCCCCGCTGCCGGCAGTCGCGGTAAACTCCTCATTATGATTCGGGTCCACCAGCACTCCCATCAAAGTGCGGGGACCCTGGCAGAGCGCTATCGAGACACAGAAGAAGGGTATGCCGCTCACAAACGTTGCCGTTCCGTCTAGAGGATCGATGACAAAATAGTAGCCGTCCTTGTTCACGGACTCGTTCACTCGCCTATCCTGCTCTTCCGCTATGAAGGGGATATCTGGAAACTGCTTGCCTAGATACGACATCAGCATTTGCTGCGACTCCCTGTCCACCTTGGTGACAAAAGAATTATCGGGTTTGATCGAAACGGTGTGTGGCCTGCCAAAGTTCTCTTTGAGCAGTTTGCCAGCCTCCCGGGCTGCAATCAGCGAATGATGGGCTATGTCACGCAGATCCAAGGGCCGCGGTGCCTATAAGAAAAAAGGTAATAATCCTTGCTGTCCTAGAGCGGTACCATCGTGTCTATGAGCCTGGCGTTTGTTACCTTGCCGTCATTTTCCTGGATTATCAAGTCGACCGTATACTGGAGCTTGCCCTGAAGGAATGTGACCTGGACGTCCCAAGAGTCGTGCTTTAGTTCACTTGGAAAAGGAAACAGCACTCTTATCTTGAAATCACGGATGTCTGTTCCATAAAGGGCTTCAATCGTCTTTTTCGACGCCTTTTCGATTTCAGCTTTGGTTTTCACGGGAGACACAATTCTCAGTCTAATTAGTAACTATAAATATTTAGTGGTTTTCGGCCGCAAGACTAGAACAGGTTGTAAAGCCTTCCAAGCGACACCTTGTCGGCAGCTGGCACTGTCGCAAGCTTGCCGTCCACCTTGACCTCGTACGTCTCCGGGTCCACTTCGATCTTTGGCGTCAGGTCATTGTGCAGCATGTCGGCCTTGCCTATTCTTCGGCAGTTCTTTACCGGCACCAGCTTCTTTTGGAGTCCCAGCTTTTTCGCTATTCCTTTTCTCACTGCAAGCTTTGAGCTGAATGTCATAGATGTAGAGTACTTTGCTCTGCCCAGCGCACCGAACATAGGCCTGTAGTAGACAGGCTCCGGGGTAGGGATGGACGCGTTCGGATCTCCCATCAGCGAATACGCGATGAATCCTCCCTTGACTATCATTTTTGGTTTTGCGCCAAAGAACTGTGGCGTCCATATCACAATGTCGGCCAGCTTGCCCGGCTCTATAGAACCCACATAGTCAGAGATCCCATGGGTTATCGCCGGGTTTATTGTGAGCTTTGCCAGGTATCGCTTGACTCTGTTGTTATCGTTTTCGCCCTTTTCGCCCTTTAGCGGGCCTGTGAGCTTTTTCATCTTGTCGGCAGTCTGCCACGCCCTGGTTGCTACCTCGCCGACCCTGCCCATCGCCTGGCTGTCAGACGAATACATGCTGAGCGCGCCGATATCGTGCAGGACGTCTTCTGCCGCGATAGTCTCTTTGCGGATCCTGGATTCCGCAAAGGCCACGTCTTCAGGAACGGAGGGGTTCAGGTGATGGCATACCATCATCATATCAAGATGCTCTTCAAGCGTGTTGACAGTATAGGGCCGCGTCGGGTTTGTCGACGACGGCAGGATGTTTCTTTCGCCTGCTATCTTTATGATGTCTGGCGCGTGGCCGCCGCCAGCCCCTTCCGTATGATAGGTATGGATGGTCCTGCCCGCAATGGCTTCGATGGTGTCGTCTACAAATCCGCATTCATTGAGGGTATCGGTGTGTATCGCGACCTGCGTGTCTGTCCTGTCGGCAACTCGCAAGGCCGCGTCAATTGTGGCCGGCGTAGTCCCCCAGTCCTCATGGAGCTTTAGCCCGCAGGCGCCGGCCGATATCTGCTCGATAAGAGAAGGTTCAAGTGAGTCGTTTCCCTTGCCAAGAAAGCCAAAGTTCAGTGGAAGCTCTTCGGCGGCCTCGAGCATCCGGTGGATGTTCCACGGCCCCGGAGTGCAGGTCGTGGCATTGGTCCCGTCAGCCGGCCCCGTCCCGCCTCCTATCATTGTAGTGGTGCCGCTGCATATCGCTTCAATAGCCTGCTGCGGAGAAATGAAATGGATGTGCGTGTCGATTGTTCCCGGGGTGCATATCGTGTGTTCTCCCGATATGACTTCGGTCCCCGAGCCGACTATTAGGTTCACACCATCCATTACGTTTGGGTTGCCTGCATTGCCAACGCCAGAAATCAGCCCGTTCTTTATTCCAATGTCTGCCTTGATTATTCCAAGGGCTGGGTCCATGACTATTGCGTTTGTAATCACCAGGTCAAGCGCGTCTTTACTTGTCATGCCACTGGCCTGGCCCATGCCGTCACGCGCGCTCTTGCCACCGCCGAAAACCAGCTCATCGCCGTAGGCCAGCAGGTCTTTCTCGATCTCGATTATCAGCTCCGTGTCGCCTAGCCGCACCCTGTCTCCAACAGTTGGCCCGTACAGGTCAACGTAGCGCCGTCGCTCTATCTCAAGCACCTTTGAAACCCCTCTGCTTCGCATTTGAGAATGCCAGGGACCTCTTGCTTGACAGTCTGCCGTTCACTAGGCCGGAAAAGCCGTACACTATGCCTTTGCCTCCGTACTCGGCAAGTTCTACCTGCTTTGTTTCGCCGGGTTCAAATCTGATCGAAGTGCCTGACGGGATGTTAAGGTGAAAGCCGTATCCCTTTTTCCGGGGGAACAAAAGAGCCTTGTTCACTTCAAAGAAATGGGCGTGCGACCCGACCTGAATCGGTCTGTCCCCGGTGTTGCTCACGACGACTATGACTGTCTTTCTTCCCCTGTTCGCAATGATTGGTTTGTCTGAAATAAAATACTCGCCAGGTATCAACACAATCACACTATTGGATCGTGCACGGTGACGAGCTTTGTCCCGTCTTCAAATGTCGCCTCTACCTGCACGCTCCTGACCAGCTCTGGCACGCCGGGTAACACGTCGTTTCTTGATAGAACGCTTCTTCCAGAACTCATAAGGGCCGAAACAGATTTGCCGTCGCGGGCCCCCTCCACGATGTGATCGGAAATCAGTGCGACTGCTTCAACATAATTCAACTTTAGCCCTCGCTTCTGCCTCCTCCGGGCAATTTCTGCAGCCATGAAAACATGCATCTTGTCGATTTCCCTTGGACTTAGCATCATAGCGCGTGTTTACTAATTCTTGTATTTATAATTGCCGTACGAAACGCATAATTTCATCCGCATCGCAAATGACACGATGGCGTTTATCGTCAGGTCCGTTGTCGGCAACATCCACAAAAGCATGCTCCTGTCAAAAGAATATCGCAAGATGAAGGCTGCCGGGAAAAGCGAAACAATGTCACTTTCCAGGGCTGACATGCAGCGGATGAGGCTGAGGCGCAAGACCGATGCAGGCTCGGACGTAGGGATCATTTTGCAGCCTGACGCTTGGCTAAAGGACGGGGACGTTCTTGTTTTCACCAAGGAAAAATTCGTAGTCGTAAGGCAACTTCGGGAGAAGGTTCTTTCTGTGAAAGTCAGCTACCGTGACCCTGTCGGCACTGCCGAGGTCTCGGCGCTTGTTGGCCACGCCATAGGAAACCGGCACAGGCCTATCGCTGTCAAAGGCGGGACGATAACATTTCCAATAATGGCAGATTCGGAACTCGAGTTATTTCAGCGACTCTTGCCGGTGGGCAGCGTGCGTTTGAAAATAGAAGAGAAAGTCTTCCAGCCAAGCGGAGCCACGATAAGCAACCATGAGCACTAGCCACGAATTCCGGCTGATGCAGCTCGCAGATTCTTTTTTTCCATCCGGTATTTTTGGCGCATCTGGAGGGCTAGAGTCCCTCGTCAGAAGCGGCAGGGTAAAGGATTCTCGTAGAGTCCTCCAGTTCATCCGGCAGCAGTTGCAATTCCAGCTTGTTCCCTGTGACTGCGCGGTGTTTCTGGCTGTCATGAAAGCCGCCAGAAAGAACGATGTCGATGCGGCAGTCTTCGCAGATAACATGTGCTATTCGATAAAGATGGTTGGTGAAGTGAGGGTTGCGTCAACCAGGTCCGGCAGGCAGCTGCTGAATTCCATAATTCATGTTGCCCCGACCAGGTTTGCGAAGCGATTCAAGAGAAAGATCGATTCCGGTGCCTGCGCCGGGACGCAGCCTGCGTGCCTTGCCATCGCAGCTGATTCCTTTGGCATACCGAGGAAAAGCGCCCTTCGCATGATGCTCTATTCGTACAGCGCCGGCATGGTTGGCGCCGCGCTCAGACTTGGGATAATCCAGCACATTGATGGCCAGAAAATATTGAGTCAGCTTGCCGGCGACATCAACTCTGTGCGCATAGCAGGGATCCGGGATATTTGGCAACTGAGCCCGCTGATCGATATACTCCAGATGCAGCATGAGCGCGATGAACTGCGAATGTTTATAACATGACATTTAGCGATCGTGTACCACGGTGCGGATCCCTCGGGTTGGAATAGGCGGGCCGGTGGGCTGTGGCAAGACCAGGCTCATAGAAAGGCTTGTTCCAGTCCTCGCCCAAAGGGGGTACCGCTGCTTTATCATTTCAAACGACGTGGTTTCCAAGGAAGATGCCGAGCGCATGCGCCGCATCCTCTCCGTGGAGGAGCGAATCATTCCGGAGGACATGATAGTCGGCATCGCCACGGGCGGCTGCCCGCACACCGCGGTGCGCGAAGACCCCACGATAAACCTGGCAGTAATCGACGAGATCGAGAGGAAGGATCCGTCTCTCGACCTGATAATAATAGAAAGCGGGGGTGACAACACAATGACCACCTTCAGCCCCGCGCTTGCCGATTATTTCATCTATATCATTGATGTCGCGGGAGGCGACAAGTATCCCCGCAAGCGGGGCCTTGGGATCGAGACTTGCGACCTTTTGGTTGTCAACAAGGTGGATCTGGCTCCCCACGTCGGGGCGGATCTTGCGGCGATGAAGCGCGATGCCGGCAGAGTAAGACCGGGCAAGCCAGTCGAGTTTGTCAACTGCAAGACGGGCAGGGGCGTGGAATCAGTCGCGCGCCACATCATAGATGGCCTGCTGTTTGACAGGAAGCGAGTGCCGGTTCAGAAAAGGCGAAAAAGAAATTGAAGAAAATGCCGAGTCAGTTCGCAAAGTACGATGACTTCCAAGGTGAAGCAGGCTCGGCGTCCCTTGGGCTTTCGAGATCCGGCCACAGAACTGTCTTGAGTCGCCTGCGCACAAAGGCCCCACTCCTGGTTCAGCGCGCGCTGTACCCGGAACATAAAGCTCCTGGCATGGCACACATCTATCTCATGTCCTCTGCAGGCGGGATCCTCCAGGGAGACAGGATGGAGATCGCAGTCGATGCCGGAAAAAACACATCAAGCCGCATAACAACCCAGGCTGCGACAAAAATATACCGGATGGAGCACGGATTTGCGTCGCAGACCGTCTCGCTTTGCGCGCACCCTGGCAGCTACGTTGAATTCCTGCCCCACCAGCTGATCCCGTTCAAATCTTCCAGGTTCTACCAGGAAGTCACGCTGGACGTTTCGCAGGATTCCACGGTAGTATATTCTGAAACCCTGAGCGCAGGCAGGACCGCGTCTGGAGAAACTTTTGTGTTTGATGTCTGCTTTCTTCGCATGACTGCCCGGGACATGAACGGTGGCGTGCTTTTTTCAGACGTCTGTTGCATGGAACCGGAAAAGATGCGATATGAACTGCTCTTTGGAGGCAAAACAATCTGGTCGACCATCTACGTCATCACCCCGCACGACCACGAAAGCATCGATCGCGGGATCATGGAAACGATAGGCAAACACAATATCCTTGCCGGCTGCTCAAAGCTGCCTCACGACTGCGGGCTTTTCGTCAGGGTATTGGATGATTCCATCGATAGGGTCAGAGAACTGACCATGGCAGTAGCTCGGATCGCAAGAAAGCATGCGATGGTTGGCTGAGAGCACTCAATTTTTATTCTTGTCGAGTCAACCACCATCGCATCTTGACCAGACCCCAGCTCTTTGGCGAGGGCGTAAGGCGGAGCACCGGCAATCAGGCGCGTCGGTACAACCTGCTTGCCGCAAGGCTGATAGCAGAGCTCGTAACGAACTCGCTTGGCCCCCGGGGCATGGACAAGATGTTCGTAGATGTCATGGGCGAAGTCACGGTGACAAAGGATGGCGCGACTTTACTCCGCAAGATAGACGTTGAGCACCCCGCAGCCAAAGTGATCATTGAAGCGTCAAACGCGGTAGACAATGAAGTGGGCGATGGCACCACTTCCGTAGTCGTCCTTGCCGGCGCGCTGGTGCGAAGGGCAGAGGAACTGCTTGCAATCGGGATTGCTCCATCAACCATAATCGATGGCTACTCCAAGGCACTTGATATCTCTCTCAAGGCGCTAAAAGAAATATCGCAAAAATGCGAAAGCTCTGACAGACTTGTCATGAAAAGGCTCGCTCGCACTTGCCTTGCTTCAAAGCCACTTTCGTACGCAGGAGATAAGGCACTCGACATTATTCTGCAGGCTGTATGCAGCGTAACTGACTTTGAAAAAGAACAAGTGGAAATTGATGATATCAAGATAGAAGAAAAGCAGGGCAATATGACGGATTTCCAGCTCGTGAGCGGCGTAGTGATCGACAAGACCATCGACAGCTCCTCCATGCCAAAGGCCGTTGCACCAGCCAGGATAATTCTCATTGACGACGATCTGGAAGGGAAGAGAACCAGGACTGACGCGGAAATTCGGATAAACTCGCCGGAAATGATCAAGTCCTATTCCGATGGCGAGGCGATGATGATAAGGTCAAAGATTCAGCACATCATTGATTCTGGAGCAAATGTAGTCATCTCTAGAAAGGGGATCAACACTTTTGCCCAGAGCCTCCTCAAAGAGCACGGGATAATTTCCCTCAGGCGCGTGAAGGAAAATGATCTCATGTGGCTGGCCAAGGCAACCGGTGCGAGCGTATCGGCGAGGCTGGACCACGAACATGGTCATGAGCACGAGCATCACCACCATCATGACTATAACCACTACCACCATCACGACATAGAGATCACACTGGGGCATGCTGAGAAAGTCTATGAAAAGCAGGTCGGTGACGATAGAATGGTATTTGTCGAGGGGTGCAGGGATCCAAGGTCAGTCACGATTCTTGTTCGAGCAAACTCCAAGAGGACGCTGGACGAATTTCACCGCTCCGCCCTCGATGCCATTAATGTGTTAAAAGATTTCATCAAGAATCCTGCCGTCGTGGCTGGCGGAGGAGCCACCGAGGCGGCCATAGCGAGAAGGATGAGGATAGAAGCTGGTAACTACGAGGGCCGTGAACAACTTGTTATCCAGAAATTTGCCGACGCCCTGGAAGAAATCCCTATCATCATAGCCAGAAACGCAGGGATGAATTCTATTGACACGCTAGCTGAACTCCGATCAAGGCACGCATTGTCAAACGGCAAAGCCATGACTGTTGGAGTGGATGCCATTGGAAGGAAGGTGGCAGACATGCTCCCGGACGTGATCGAGCCTGCGGTAGTCAAGGAACAGGTGATAAAGACTGCGGTTGAGGCAGTCAACCTCCTTATCAGAGTGGATGACGTGCTGATGGCAAAGCCCAAGATGCAAACGCATTCGCACAACGACGGAACTGAGCACTCGCACGCAGGTGGTGACAAGGAACACAGGCATGACCACTTTGACAGGCTGGGCAAAAAACAGCGCCAGATGCACCATTACTACTGAATAAAGACCTGTCTTACAAATCCCAGATCGTATACCAGGCCGATCCCTATCGCAATGGCAACAACTGCGGCCGCATACTTTAGCACGATGCCGAGCTTGAAGCGACTGGCTTTTGCTATAGGCAGCGCGATAAGTGCGCTCATTCCTGCCATGCTTGCAATTGACCCGGCCCCAAATATGGCAATGTAAGCCAGTCCAAGTGGGACAGAGTCTATTGTGGCAAGCACTGCCAGCATCAATGCTCCACTCCCTGCCAACCCATGAATCATGCCTACAATCAGCGACTTGTGGCCGTGCATGTGATCCGAGTGGTGATCGTGATCGTGTGAATGAACCACTCCGGTGTCCC
>JANWIX010000047.1 GCA_025449675.1 Nitrososphaera sp.
AGTCCGCTCGCCGTATCTGGCGGCTAGTATCCAAAATCTAACTTGGTACGCCTTCGATTACTATGTACTTTAAGTAACATGCAGAAGCTGTAGCAATTGGTATGTCCACGCAAGATCAAAAGGTCGCAGTTGTAACAGGAAGCTCTACTGGAATTGGGAATGCAACAGCACTTGCTCTAGCCCGTACCGGTTTCTTGACCTACGCCACGATGCGCAATGTTGTCAAAGGTGATGGAATGAAATCTCTCGCTGCGAAGGAGAAACTTCCTCTTAGAGTTTCACAGTTGGACGTCACGGATGAAAATTCAATTAAAAGTGCAATCCAGTCTATACTTTCGGAGACAGGTCGGATTGACGTGCTCGTAAATAACGCTGGCTACGGACTGGGTGGTGCTTTTGAAGACCTTGCAATGGATGAGCTAAAAGCCCAGTATGAAACTAATGTATTCGGTCTCACTAGGGTAACCCAGGCCGTCCTTCCAGCAATGAGGAAGCAGGGCTCCGGGAGAATCATTAACATGAGTTCTGGGGCGGGCAGGTTTGGTTACCCTGGAGGTTCGGCATATGTAAGTTCCAAGTTTGCCATCGAAGGATTAAGTGAATCTTTGGCGTACGAACTGGAACCATTCGGAATCAAGGTTGTGCTGATAGAACCCGGTTTCATCAAGACAAACTTTGCCAGTGGAATGGTTTTTGCCAGAAAAGCACAGGATCCCAAATCGCCATACTCGCGGATGATGCAGATGGTCGGCTCTGTTTCCGACAAGCTAATGGAAAACTCTTCTCCACCTGAACTGGTAGCGAACTTGGTAGTTGAAGCTGCCGTGAGCATGGCACCAAATCTCCGTTACCTCGCTGGCAAGGATGTTGAACAATGGATAGCGGCGAAAAAGAGCATGTCAGATGACGAGTTCCAATCAATGATGAAACAGGGAATGAGCGGTGTATGACTACCAAGATAGCTGCATGATAAGTCAAGGCTCTTGAGAATATGTAGGGAAAGGAAGATCCGGTTGCCCTTGGTAGTGGGGATTAGCGGATGGTCTTGGCTGAATACATCACATTTGCAGCCAAGGGCTCTTGCCGGACCCCGTGTTCTGGTGTTACTATTGCAACCCGAGCCATGATGGTTATAGCTTTGTGCAGAAGGAAACCATACATTTTCGGCAATTGCTGGCTCTCAAACATCCCTAAAGTTGAGATGTATGCGATTGCTCTAGCCGACGTGCCCTGAATCCTTGAGGTGAGCTTCGATGTCTTCTGCAAACAGAAAGACCGAATGACACTCTTTACAGATATACCATGACAGCTCACCTACGCCTTGTTTCATTCATGATTAAATATTCAAAATGGTTCAATAAATGATAGTGTGTAGTACTAGCTTACTTATCGAGTTTGGTCATCATGTCCCTTGAATCGGAATTAACAACCAATAGCTAGATTACAATTAGACTGTCATTACATTCTGGATCTGGGCAGTTGGAGATTTTAGGAGAAGAGTTGACTAAAATCACCGTTGCATGGGAAGAGGAGCATTTAGACGTGTACCGCTAATTCTAAAGCAGGTTGTATAGAGCAGTCATCATCAAAAAGCCGGAAAGAAAACTGACCTACCATTGGCAATTTGTCTTGAACGTGTTTGCACGAGGGATAAATGGACTCTTCGTAATGTATCAATGATAAGATGATTTAACCCTCTCGAAAGTGAACATCACAATCTATGAGCATCTCTATAGATCCCGTCGGGCTGCCTTTTAGGTTTGCCATTACTAGCTATCCCCGGGCTTGCAAACATCTTATTGGCTTTCATTCAGCGGAATTCCTCTGAAGAACACCATCGAGAAAGCAGGAAGGTGCAAGTGCGATGAATGCAGAGGAGCTATGGAAGTGTTAGACGAGGCTGAAGAAAGCTGGCACTCAAATATTGCAAGAATGTTTGAATGGAGCTGATGCCATCTTGACTACATCTTTATCATTTCAATGATTTTATGGGTGTCAAACTCAACCTTGAATTTCTGACCTCCCTTTGAAACTATGATATGCTTCTGGTCGCAGGAAATGACTTTGCCTTCAACTAGGTCCGCTAAACTTATCACTTCCATAGGTCACCTGAAGCCCTAATTATTCCTAACCGGCTGGTTCAAAGGGCTATAGGCTGGAAAACTGTCCACTAACATCCGGTGCCGTTGGTGCTTTGCTCGTTAGTTGACGCGGTCAACGTTTGGTTCTAGATAGTCTCCAGGAATGAGCCGGTTTCCCCGCTGGTCAATCGCGAATATAGTCGCGTTGCATAAGAATCAGTCATACCGGCAATGTAGTCGCAGGCGATCCTGTATTTTTCCCATTCGTTCTTCGCGGTATCAAACTTTTCCTTAAAGTCGAGAGGATATATGTTTCGTGTTCGTTCATCATTAAGTCTAGTAAACTCTGTAAATAATGTTCGTACTATCTTCTCTGCTTTTCTTCTTAGTGTCGCTATTCGTTCATCAGTTATTATTAACTCCCAAACAAGTGCTTTCAAGATCTTGCATTTGACCTCTTTATCTTGTTCGATCTCTAGCTCATACTGATACCTCGAAGGGAACGACTTTCCAGGCCTTTTCTTAGCTCTAGAGGCCTGAATGAATTCATCTATTAGTCCGGTGATCAGATCTCTTCGCTTAGCTTTCTTATCATATTCGGTACCCAATCTGGGTGATGCTAACCTTATTCTTTGAAGGACCTCCTCCCACACATTCTGATCCCACTCGTCTTTCATTCTCTCCCGGACATTCCTCTCAACCCGGGAATCGATCTTGTTTTCGATAATCATGCCTGCCTTTATGCCATCGTCGAGGTCATGAGTGGAATATGCCACATCATCAGCCCAGTTCATAATCTGACATTCGAATGATCGAGCTGTATCAGTGGGCGCGTTTAGTGATGCCCATTCTATGAGTTCCTGGTGTGAGTCATAGTAGAACTTCCAATTTGCTATCGGTTCGTTCCTACTGACATTGGAATAGGGAGTCTTGTACTTTAGCAAAGCATCAGTTGTGGCCCGAGTAACATTTAGCCCAGGCCCTTTCTGATATGAAGACCTGACTTCAAGTTCTGTTAGTATTCGCAGATTTTGAGCGTTTGATTCAAATCCACCAAACTCACTCATGAGTTCCTTGAGGACATTTTCACCTGTATGTCCAAAAGGTGGATGGCCTATGTCGTGAGCCAAGCAAGCAGCTTCCACAAGTTCCAAATTTGCCTCACCGCACTGTATCACAATGGCTTTGCCAATCTGAGCTGCTTCTAAAGAATGAGTGAGTCTTGTTCTGAAGAAATCATTGCCGCCCATACCGTATACCTGACTCTTACCTTGCAGGCGTCTAAACGCTGCACAGTGGATTATTCTGTCCCGATCTCTTTCGAAATGACTTCTCTTATCATGGTGTCTAGACAGATGAGCAGGGAGACTTGTTGGGCGTTGCCTTTGATATTCATCGGAATCATAAGACGAAGAAAGTTTACAGTACTCTCTCCATCCATACTCGGAAGTCATTCATGTCTGGAGTAATTTGGGGGGAGTTAAGCGTTTGAGTGTAATAATTCGTGAAATACAGCGCGATTAACATCTAATTCAGAGATCGCTTCTAATCAAGGATTGAAACATGCGTAATTGCCATTCGCAGATTCGGTCTCTGGGTGAACGGGTAGTAGCGGTAGGAATTTGGTGCAATTGCGTCATCTTGAATGCCTTTCGTGGCTCACCAGTGTGGAAAGCGCAGCATTCTTTGCAGCCAGCTCGGCGATTCTAGAATTATCGTCAGAGCTTCCTATTATTATCACGTCCTGTTGCTCAGGTTTCAATCCTTCAATTATGAGCTTTCGTATTGCTGGTTCTTTTTTCAGTGAATCTTGGCTCGGGTTAGTGGGCATCACGAGCTTTTTGTCTCTATAGAGCAGCGTCGTCGCGCCAGTTGCGTTCATCTTTATGGCTGCATCCCTTTGTTCTATTCCAGATTTTACGACATAGCCGAGATTTTTCAGCAGCACTGCATGATTGAATTTTCCAAGTGCGACGGAGCATTTCGGAAGGCTTGTTTCCTCGGGAATAGTCGAAGTGAGTGCTTCGCATATCGCCTTTCCCCTCGCTGTCATTCTTGTTCCGCCGTTGGTAGTCGCAATCAAGCCATCCATCTTCATATGTTTGATTAGGGTCTTGATGGTTCCCTCTCCAAGAGCCAATTCTTTACAAAGAAGCACTCTGCTTACACGCTGATTCCGTTTCATCAGCTGCAATGTTTTGAAAACGTGCACTTCGCTGAACGAAAGGACTCTACTTGGCGCATATCGTGTAACAACACTCGTTACAACCTTTACGAATGTATGCACCGCCTTGGTTCTCATTTTGGCGATATATAAGGAGTTGGATAATCCAACCAACAGTTTAAATATTCTGCTATTATGGCATGGTAATAATGTTAACTAACACCAATGACACTAACAGTAGACAAATTACAAAAGATCGCACTGGTGTTCCAAAGAAGGCGGTCGCTATCCTGATCGCGGTTCTTGCCTTTGGCGTATTCATGGTTGGATTCGACCAGGGAGAAGCGCTGGGCATGTCTGTCCCGGCTGATGGCAGCGGCGACGCTCCAGGAACAAACTGGTCGCATGAGTTTTATCATGACATGAGACATGCAGCTGGTTTCCCGTGCCACTAACTGGATAGGTAGGTGGCTGACCGCAGCTGAAAACCCTGAGCTTTATTCTGATTAGCCTGATGGCCGGCGCTATCGCGGGGACTGTATTATCTACACTCAATCAAGGAATAGTTGAACCGTACATTGAACAAGCTATTGCCCTTGAAAACCAAAAGTCTTCGATGAATGGAGAGATGCTCAATCCACTCGAATTTGACAACTATAGACTATGGCAAAAAGGTGGAGAGATAGCTGCTGGCACAATCCTAGGCACATCCTATGGCGCGTTGTTTGGGATTGTATTTGCATACAGTAGAACGTCAATTCCCGGTTCGAGTGAAATGAAAAAGGCTCTGATTCTAGCCGGGATAATGTTATCCGTCTTGTTCATAGTACCAGGTATAAAGTATCCTGCAAACCCTCCAGCCGTTGGCGATCCTGAGACAATAAACTACAGGCAAAGCTTGTACATCACTTACCTTGCAATATCAGGATTTTCCGCCATAGGTCTTGCATTTCTATTCAGAAAACTTGGACAAAGACAGGCAAAGAAAGCAATAGTTCCAGCCATCTATGCAGGAATAATGCTAGTCGCCTATTTTGCAATGCCGCCAAATCCTGATGCAATTACAACACCAATGGACTTGGTAATTAGCTTTAGAATAGCAAGCATCTTTACAATAAGCGTATTCTGGGGATTGCTTGGAGTCATTCTAGGCGCATTATGGGATAAGTTAAGGCCTCACGAAACCGCAAAAGTATCGGCATAGCAGAAATATCTAGCCGAGTCTTTTTCTGATTCTGTGTGAGCAATCATTCTTCTCCAGCACATCCAAATTTAGTGGATAGCTTTTCCTTTCTGGCAACATGTCAAGTTTTTTTTACATGCTTGACCTTATATTCTCTAGAGGCTGTAAGACTGGTGTGTAATTGTACCTTAAGAAAGTTCTAGCACATTATACCAATTACAACGGACCAAACGCGAAAACTTTCTTCAAGAGGATGGTTTTTCCAGTTGTACTTTTTTCCATTCTTTACGCGGCTTTAGAATATTACCTCATTACAGACCCAAGTTATGGCATCAGACCACTATTATTCTCTTTAATCTATCCTTATCATGTCTTGTTGGCCGGAGTCTTTGGAACTGCTGCATATTCAATCGTCCGTAACTTTCCTATTCGAAAGAACGGTGTGTTGACACTAGTCCTCGTGGGCACAATATTCTCTGTGATGCTGGTAATTGAGGACTTTGCATGGTTTGTGTTCCGGGCACTCGCACCGCGGGACGGAGACATAAACGCAGGAAAACTGGTAATCGAAGGTGAATGGACGACGCAATTCATGGGTTCTACTACCTTTTATTTTACTGCCATTCCAAACTGGTATTTTCTGTGCGCCCTTTGTACCATAATTACATCCATGATCGTTGGGGCCTATGCCAATAAACAGAATTTACTATTGCGTACGAGCGTTCGATAAAATTGCAGGGATCAGTTTGTTTCGGGTAAAGATTTCCACCAATGGCAATGGTGCTCCATTTCCAGGATTATCAGATCATTTTCTAACAACATGAAAGTCGTATACGGGAACCTTGCGACCCTGTTTTTTCCTGCTCAAGTAATATTCTATTACAGAGTAGAACGCTGGAAATGTCTCAATCAGGCCCAATACAGGAAGAAGGATCAAGGTCTGAAGATGTAAGGACAGCCTAGTTTGCCAGCGAATCTTGGAGTACCTTAGATTCATGAGCAATCCGATCTGATATGACATAAGCCACACTATCCAGGTGAAGAAGAGAACACCGCCAATAGTAATCTCGACCGGGTTGAGGTTTGCAAGGGAGTGCACTATAGATTCATATGAAAAAACCTCTGACACGCGGGTGGAAAGAGACGCGATGATTGTTTCTCCCAAATCAAAGTTCGTTGCATAAAGAGATATGAGTGAATTAATCTGAGGATAGTAAGAGTAAATTGACAGGATGGACGAGGCCACGGCTGATACGAATCCAATGAAATATGTGATTGACTTGAATACGAGTTTGCGCTGATGCCATGGCGGAAAATGGTGAATATTCTGCAGGGTCCCAACGATCCAGCGCCTTCTTTGGAAAAAGTGATCTCTTATTGTGAGTGGCGGTTGCTCAAGCAATATTCCTCCATGCCAACCCATTGCCGAGGATCCGTACTTTTCGAAGACCTTGTATCCAAACAGCTGATCTTCCGCCAGAGTCGGCCCAAAATCCCATCCCACTGCCTCTTCGACATCAGATCGTGCTAGCAAGTTGCTGCCGTGCATGTGTAGGGGTGGAGGATGCGTCATCTGTGAAACACAGTCGTAACAGCTAAAAGGTCTTATAGACTCAGCAATAGCTGTCAGTCGGTTTGCTATTTCAAATTTTAGAGGATAGAAAATGGGTCCCTCAGAGGCGACCCCTTTGCCTTGCCTTATGAATCTTAGCAGCGCCAGTACGGTTTGCGGAGTGACGTAGCTTTCGTCGTCCATATGGAAAATCCAGTGTTTTGAAGTATTCTTGCTATTCTTTCTTCTGTGTTCCACGGCATATTGAAGTGCACGTCCTTTTCTTATTGCCGAAGTCTTGAATGATTGGTCTACCAGGAGGACTTCACATTTGTGTTTGCTTAGGGTATCCCTATCGGCAGGATCGTCGGTGGCGATAGCAATTTCATAATCGTCGTATTTTACAGAACGAGCTGACTCGATCACAGAAGTTATCCCTCTTTTTACGACCGGCGTCTTTGTCGCAGACCGCGTCGTGATTTGGAAAATGATTTTTGGGTCGTTATGAACGCGTCTTAGATCTTTCTCTATGAATACATTTCTATGTTGGACAATCCTAATTATCGACACGATAGCTATTGGGAAGTATGAAAGCCAGATTATAGTGAGTATCGCGACAATAAAATCAAACAATTCTTCAGTTAATACTTGATTTGCATGTTATAACTACCCGGATAGCTTACACTAGTAGAAGGCTGCAGTAAACAATTACAAAGTTTGCATACTCAAGATGACACAGTTAAGATCATTCTAAGATTGTTCTTGCTGCCAACCAGGAGATTTTGACGTACAAATCAGATTATTTTTCATACCAAGCATTCCGCATTTCCCATTTGGTTTGGTGTATCTCGTTCTTATCAAGAGACAATGAGCCGATCCGGCCAATATTGCAGATCTGGAATCCGCCGAGTGCAAATCGGCTTTGAAGTGCGTCAACGACTCTGAAGCCATGACTCTTCGACGGTATTGACAGCTTTGGATACATAGTCATTTGTGATCAGGGATGGGATTGAGAGTCTGCTTCCGTCAGGCAATAATCTATTCAATTCTTCCAGCAGCTTGACTTTTTCGTCGATACTATTCCCCTCTCTAATCATTGTGATGTATTGGAAGATGATTTCTAGTTCCATGTTGCAGTGTGCGATATGAATTTTCCGAGTTATAAGAAACATGGTGTATTGTTCTAGAGCACTGTCAGACCGTCAGAATTATTGATTGAATCATAGACGTGTTCAAAACATGTGATCGTTTTGCCAGATTTGTTGCCAGATGAAAACGATAATGAATATTATTTTATGACAACCATTGTGTTGGTGCTGCGGATCCCCTTTATCTTTCGAAGCGCCCAAGAGACAACCCCGGCCACATCCTTGTCAGTTTCCTGTTCTACTATGGCCATCAGGTCGTACTCGCCGTACAGGTCATAAACCGCTCTAACGCCCTCAAGAGACTTGATCTCTTCGTGTACGAGCTTTTCTAGGCCTGAATCCGTGTTTATCAAGACGAATGCCTTGGTCATGATCTGTCGTTATTTCTGTTCCTAATTATTGCAATATAAATTTTCTTGAGTTATGAGGACGTTTTTACTAAATTTACAAGAGGGCTCCAATCGATCTTTTGAAATCCCAGGGGGTCCTTTGCAGGGTATTTTACCCACCCCTTGACTATGGAGAACTTTTTCAGCTTTGCCTTGTCACCTAGGTTCAACTTTATTTTCAAGACAGTCCCCCAGTCCTTTTCCTCCGACGCAATGTCCAGGATCTGGCTGAAGGGGACCTCTAGATTGTCCGGGCTCTTGTCAAGGTCCCTGTCAAGATGCTCGAGCTTGTAGCCCTCGGCTGGCCGGAAGACGTTTTCCTTGGCTTCAAAGCGCTTAGCCTGCCGGCGCGAGTGTGTGTCATGCATGCGAACCGTCATGTCTGTCTTGGAAATGAAAGCAAGGCGTCTGTCCGTTACGACTAGCATGCCCTCCTTGCCGCGCTTTAAGAAGCCTTCCTCCTCGCCCCAGACCCAGAAAAGGTGGGCCTTTATCTGCTCGTCCCAGTCAACCAATGTGATAGCCTAGCGAATACCGCATTAATAATTTATTGAATAAAAATTAAAAAAGAAAAGTGTAGTTGAAGGGACTTAACCTTCTTCCCAGCCCTTCTTGAACAGACCGGCTTTTTTCAGTGGAATTGGTTGTCCTGGGACATAGTCCATCGGCCTCATCCAGAAGATTGCCTTTGTCGGGCAAACGCCGATGCATGCACCGTCAGAGATGCATCTTTCTGGATAGAACACGAATGCCTTACCCCTCTTCCATCCTTCCACTGGCTTGACCCTCAGCACGTCCGGGCCAAGGCTGGTGCAAATCTCCACACAGAGAGCGCAGCCGATGCAGTGTTGTTCGCTAATATCAGGAAGTATTGCGACTGGCATCTAATTCACTTACCCAACGATCCATGCTGAAACTATTTAAACCCTATGCCGATTTTATAACA
>JANWIX010000048.1 GCA_025449675.1 Nitrososphaera sp.
TGCGAGAAGTTTCGCCAGGTTGATAATGTCCTGTTTCGCCAGGACTGCTTCTATCTCGGCGCGTGATTTATCGAAAATGGCGAGGTCGAAGCCGAAATCTGAGAGCTGTGAGCGGACGTTCGCAGCGGTTGCCTTGGCGACCAAAAGATTGGGGTTAGCCATTCCCGGAGCCGGGCAGATGTCCATGTCAAGGTTCATGATCCGTATTTTCTCGTTCTTCAACTCCTCGAAAACTCCCTCCTGGAGCTTCCGAGAAACAAGGGTAATGACAACAAGGCCGAGCCTGCCTATTTGCCCCAGAGCTATGCCAAAGTTGCCCGAGGTCGCCTCGATTATTGTCTGCCCGTGAGCGAGCTTTCCAGTAACGATGGCGTCATGCACAATGTGGACAGCTGGCCTTGCCTTTATCGAGCCTGCCAGAAGGTCAGAATCAAACTTGCCGAAAACTCTAAGATCTTTGTCGGTGAGATCCAGGCCGTACTCGCGCTTTGCACATTCCTTCAGATCCTTGGTAATGTCGACCAAGGGCGTTGCGTTGACAACCTTTACTTGTCCTGCATTTTCTTCCAGGTGTGGGACTTTGCTCCATATCTCTCGCTGAAAATGCTCGAGAAGGGCGCTGTCAACGTTATTCCCCTTGTTCAATCCTTGCATGCCTCTACAGGGCTATCATGCGCCAAGAGGTATTATAAAACATATGATAATAAGATGGTCGGGCTTCCTAAGGCCATTATCTTATCCTGTTCGCCTTACTTTGATTCGATCTTTCAGTCTTTGTTTGACTTCCTGCATCGATAATGTTCTGCCAGCTTTGATATCCTGTAGACTTCGTTCTATACGGAGCTTCGTTTTGTCGCTAGAGTTCTCTATTGTCAGTTTTCAAGGCCCGCGACCGCTCGACATTCTTGTTGTCGAATGCTCTGAGGTGTGTCTTGAGCTCCTTCAATTTGTATCCTTTTTGTCAGGCTGTATCGTTTTTCCGACGTCACTTATAGGTTGTCATGTTTCCGTTGCCTCCCAGCCTGCCTGATGTACTGTGAAAGTCTTGGGAACGAGTTGCATAGCATGATTCTCGCAGAGCGGCGACGATTCATCAGTTTCCATGAGCTATAATTGCCAGATTTTATTATTCGGTAATCTTTTTATCACCCGAGAACGCGTTCGCTTTACGTTTGTCCAGTACTGGAAATAATTCTGGCGGCGATGAGCTCGCAATGATCGCCGGCTCTGTCGTAATGAGTGAAAGTCCGGCCCACCAGCTAAAGTACTGGAGAAAAAAATTCGAAATAAAGCAAGCTGATCTGGCAAGGAAGATGAGCATAACACCATCCGTCTTGAGCGACTATGAAAAGGGCCGCAGGCCGTCGCCGGGTGTAAATTTCATCAGGCGGTACCTTGTTGCGCTCTACGAGCTCGCCGGCTCCCCCAGCCACGTTGAAATAACGCGGCTGCTGGCCGCCGCACCGCCAGTCGCTGATGCACATATAAATCAGGCATAGCGAACTCGTTGCATGCCCCTTATTGTAGTCTCGATGTACCCAGGCAGATCCGCAGAACAGAAAAATGAGTTTGCAAAGGCCGTTACGGATTCGGCCGTTCAGATACTAAAGACAAAGGCCGAGCATGTCATAGTCGTTTTTGACGAAAAACCGAAGGAAAACTGGTTCCAGTCTGGCAGGCCGCTGTGACGACAAGCAGGCAAAACTATTATTATTTTGACCAGCTTCCCAGCTCCACTTGACAAAGGTTGCAGTAGTGCAGATGCGCTCATCTGAGGACAAGCAGGAAAACCTGCTCAAGTCAATCGAGTTTATCAATGAAGCCTCGTCCGGCAAGGCTGAACTGGTTTGCTTTCCAGAATTCCAGATGGCCTATTCTCCCGCCAGCCAGACAGCAGGGCAGCTGGCCGCCGTTGCCGAAACGGTCAAAGGCGAGTTTGTGACGGCTCTTGGCAGGGCGGCCACGAAGAACAGGATTGGAGTGATAGCCACGATATATGAGCAGGCGACCGGCAGGCGCGTATATGACACCGCAGTCGCACTGTCGCCAAAAGGTGCACTGACTTCAGTTTACCGCAAGCTGCATCTCTACGACGCGCTTGGCTTCAAGGAATCTGCAAAGATGTCGCGGGGCAAGACAATCAAGGACCCAGTGGCGACAAGAGCCGGACGTGTCGGGCTTTTGATCTGCTACGACCTTCGTTTTCCAGAGCTTTCGAGAATATTGACGGACAAGGGCGCTTACGTGATCGTCGCTCCCTCCGCGTGGGTGCAGGGCGAAATGAAGGAAGAGCACTGGCAGACAATGATAAAGGCCAGGGCGATAGAAAACGGATCGTACTTGGTTGCGCCCGATCAGGTTGGCAACATTTACTGCGGGAGGAGCATGGTCGTTGATCCGTATGGGGTTGTTCTGGCAGACATGGGTCAGCGCGAGGGTGTAGAAATAGTCGAGATAGACAAGTCGCGGGTGCATCAGGTGAGGAAAAAACTTCCGCTCTTGAAAAACCGCCGGACGGATATCTACAAATTGTCTTACTAGCACGTCATCGCGAGAAAGTGATCGTTGTGGGAAGTCTTCCACTCGATCCTGCAATGATGCTTCTCGAGCGGGCATGAGAACCTCTCGCTGCAATATTCGCAGAGGTGTGAATGGTCACTTTCCATCATCAGATCTGCTGATTCATTTCTTAAGAACATGATGCAGAGACTTTACAGAGGATCCCTATAGATTATTGCCGACGAATTCATGAGAGCTGCAGTATTGCTGCTTTGGACGGCCGCGTGCCATCCAAAGCATGCAGCATGTAGTATCCCGGCGGGGCCAGCCTGTGATTAATGGGAGCGGACACTGTGATTGTGTTGGATGTCCGACCGAGGATCTGTATCCAGAGCAGCCTCTGTTCCGTGTTGTAGTGATGCGTTGTGCTGGATAGTGCTACCAACCCCCAGTCCGACAATTCCCGAAGCGGCAAGAAGCTTTAGGAATTCGCGGCGCGATGCCCTGGGCACAAGATTGTTCCGCTTGAGAAAAATAATAAGACGATGTATTTCCTGGTAGATAACGAGTCACGAGTTGTTATGGCTCTCATTATATACTACCTTTCCTCTCCCGAAGCCGATATCACTGAGGCGCTGCAGATTCCTTATTTTCTGCCAAAACCAGGAAGTCGTATCCGGGTAATTTTTCGTACTGCTTTACGAATGTGTCTAACCTTGCTCGGGGCTCTTTGCGACTTGGGCTTTGACCTTGTCCGATTTCGAAGTGACGATCTTGGTCTTTTGAGTCGCGCGTCACAGTTGGTGCAATGCAATACTTTGCGCTTGGTTCTGATGTTCGATACGTGGTCGCATCGAGGACATAGCACGCTGGCAAGCGTTGCCTTCCGGCCTTGCCATGAAGACTCCCATTCAATGCCCCTCAGCATTCTTGCTGGCATGAATAAAGGCAACCCCTTATCCTTTATTGTGCCTCGCGTGTTTGCAATCCTTACTTGCAGCGAGTTGCTCGGAGTCTTCTGATTTCATGAGCAGCAAAATGTGCCACCTTTTGCTTGATATTTTCTATTCGAGCTGCCTGATGCCGATTCCTTTTAGGAGTGACAACAGTTTGTCGTAGGTCTCGAGTCGGAAATAATTCATCATGCCTTCAACTTCTTTGTCGCTGTATTCTGGATCCCGGTATTTTCTACGATCTGGATGCATGCCATAAGTTCCGAGGATTTGTCGCATCGCCATGTCTTATCCCGAGCGAGTACCCATGTCGTATAACCTTTGTGCGGGTCTAGTGGAGAGGCATTTTCTATAGTCTTGTCGGACTTTAGTCCGAGATTAGTCTAGTTGACTCTGTAGATGAACTCCGGACTGGAAAACTAGGTAGGGCAACAGACTGACAGAAGTATTTGAATCATGATCTGGATTGAGAGCATGCAGATGGCATAGGCGATTGGGCGGGAAAGAGTCCGGGTTTACCCCTTCCGTGATGCCAACCAAGGCTCTTCGTACCTCTGGACTTTGGAGCTAGTTCGACGGCACCGGGCGGACGGTGGTCGCCTACCCGCTTGCTCTCTTTTTCTGTCGTTCATAACTTTTTCTTGGAAGGGCATTTTGCGTTGATGCAGATTCGCCATTGCTTTGCCCGCCGGGCAAATACCACGCCGACAATAGGCCAGCCACATTGCTGGCATGCTTTTCCTGTGACTCTGATTCCTCCTCTTTGCGGCAGGGGCGCGGTTGCCCTGCACCCGCCTTCAGCGTAATTCGAGCAGCCCACAAAGCGCTTCTTTGACGCTCTGGACCTTATCATCCGCAGCTGGCCCTTGCCGCACATTGGGCAGGGACCTATGGTTGCAGCTACGGTGCGGTCTGATGTGGCTGCATCGCCTATGCTCGATCCAATTTCATTTTTTTTCTCCATCAAGGTCGAGAGCGAATCAATCAGCATGTCAACAGCGCTCTCTATGGCAGAGCCGCTGTCCAAGGTCCCCTGCTCCACTTTGTCAAGTTTTTCCTCCATTAGCCTTGTCAATTCTGTCGAAATGATCGCGGGCGCGTGCACCTTCATCGATTCGATTACTGCAAATCCAAGATCGGTTGCTTCAATCCCGCCGCGTGTCGCTGCGACATAATTCCTCTTGAACAGCGTGGAGATAATGTCAGCACGCGTAGCCTTTGTGCCAATTTGCTCCTGCTCCATCTTGGCGAGCAGGCTGGATTGATTGTAGCGGGCAGGCGGCTGCGTGAATTTTTCTTCCATGCTTGTGCCAAGATTTTCCAGCGAGTCTCCGTTGTGCAGTTCTGGCAGCTCGTGCTGCTCGAGCTTGATGTATGGCTTGTAAAACAGCATCCAGCCCTCATAGAGCGGGACACTCGCCTCAGCTCTGAACTCGTGCCTCTCAACGTCGATCGAAACTTTGGTGCGCTGGCTTGTCGCGGGATCGCCAAAGGTAGCAAAGAACCGCTTGACTATTAGGTCATAGACCTTGAACTCTAGCCCCCCAAGTCTCCTCTTCGGCACAACGCCTGTCGGATAGATAGCCGGATGTGCCGGGTCAGTCATGCGCCCTTCATTTGGAACAAGCCTTTTCCCAGAAAGCAAGATAGAGGCGAACCTCCCATAGCTTCCAATATTTGCCAATGCCGAAATTATCTTGGAATATCCTATCGAGCTTGGGAGTTTTTGGCTTGAAGTGCGCGGGTAGGAGATCAGGGCGGAAAGGTACAGCTTTTCTGCAATCGCAAGGGTGTACCCTGGAGAAATCCGAAATAGCCTGTACGCCTCGCGCTGCAGGTCGCCGGTGTTGAACGGAGTTGGCGGCTTCAACACGACCTTGCTGCTCGATACCTCGGCTACTCTGCCTTGCGAGCCCGTGCACTTTTCAACGATTTCCTTGGCTAGTGCAAGCGTTTCAACCTTTGGCCTGAAGTAATGCGCGGTGAACTTTTGGTCGTTCTTGCGAAATTCCGCAGCGACAGTCCAGTAGGGATCCGGAACGTGGAGCCGGATTTCTAGCTCTCTCTCGACTGCGAATGCAAGTGTTGGCCCCTGCACCCTTCCAATCGACAGATTGCGATAGCCCCCGACTGCGCTCTTAAATGATTGTGCAAGAGCCCTTGACAAGTTCACGCCGTAGAGAAAGTCCAGCATATGGCGCGACCGGCCGGCATCTGCAAGCCGGCCGTCCGGCGCTAGCAAATTGGTAAATGAAATTCTTATTTCTTCATCAGTGAGCGTGGAGAATTTTGCACGAAGCGATTTGGAATACTGGTGGCCGCATGCATACTCTAGAATGCTGTGCCCGATCACTTCACCTTCCTGATCATAGTCACATGCGTGGACAAAGGACGAAGCATTTTTTGCAAGATCCGAAATGACCTTAATCGCCCGAGCTGCACGCGCGTTTTTTTCAACCGCCGTCCACTCAAGGTCGAGGACGGGAAAAACGCTTCTGTTTGCTGTCGAATCAGTCAGTCCGTAGAGGTGCCCAAGGGCCGAGCACACCATATAATGATGATCGTCCCGTTTCACCTCAAAGACCGGCATTCCTGCATGTCTTGATTCGCGAGAAGCCCCCAGAGCCTCGGCTATCCTTCTGGCCGCGTCAGGCTTTTCGCAAACCACAAGAGTATACAAGCTGCATCAGTGTGTCAAGATGTGGATATTAATCCGATCCCGCAGTTTTTCAAAAGCCGTACTGTTTGGGGCTGGAATCAAATTGAGTTTTGCATGCCGCGGAGCAGAGATAGATCCTTTTCCCACCAATTTCAGAAACGTGCTTGGCAGTCTTTTCGTCAACCATCATTTTGCATACAGGGTCTTTGAACATGCCACTAGTCAGTCGCCTATCCTACATAAAGACTGCAGTTTGCAGTTGCAAACTCTACGGCAGGCGATCCGCAGATTTGTATTCTCTACTACGCGCTAGTAGTCTTGCCAGCAAGAATCGTTTGCTTCGGCTGACGGTCCGAGTGGCTCTGCTTGCTCTTTTTAGAGGCGAATTCCGGCCTGTACCTGCCAAGAAGCATAGAATTTGCCACTACTGTGACCGAGCTCAGCGCCATCGCGGCGCCTGCAAGTATGGGCAGCCATCCGAACACGGCCAGCCCCAAGAACGGAACCAGAGCTCCCCCGGCGATGGGGATGAGGCCGGTATTGTAGGCAAACGCCCAGAAAA
>JANWIX010000049.1 GCA_025449675.1 Nitrososphaera sp.
GAGGATTCAATTCTGGGTGCAGGCTGTGGTGCCCCGCTGAATTTTGCAGATATCAAGAAGGGCGAGACGATAGTTGACCTGGGCTCTGGCGCAGGAATCGATGTGTTTCTATCCGCAAACAAGGTCGGAAAAGACGGCAAGGTAATAGGCATCGACATGACAAACGAGATGCTTCAGAGAGCGAGGAAAAATGCTAGCGCGCACGGCTACACCAATGTGGAATTCAGGAAAGGCGACATCGAGCAAGAGATCCCCGTCAACGACAGCAGCGTAGACCTGGTCGTCAGCAACTGCGTTGTCAATCTTACAAGCAGTAAAGGCAACGCATTCCAGCAAGTGTTTAGGATTCTGAAGAAAGGTGGGAGGCTGGTAATTTCCGATCTTGTTTCTGACAAAGAAATCGCAGCTGATCAAGTTGATGCGGGCAAGTGGTGCAGCTGCCTCGATGGAGCGCTGACAAAAGAGCACTATCTGGAAACCATCCGAAAAGCTGGCTTTAGACATGTGGAGATCCTGCAGGAGCGACCGTACATTGACGGGGATCGTGTAGATGGCAGAAAAATAACAAGCCTTGTGATAAAGGCCGTGAAGTGAGTATGAAGTTCGGAAAGAGCAGCCAAGCGGAAAAGACTGTCCTTTTTGTTTGCGTGGAAAATGCGGGCAGAAGTCAGATTGCTGAAGGTTTTTTCAACAAGTACGCACCCGGCGGGTATACAGCGATTAGCGCTGGTACCAGGCCTGCCGCAGAGATCAACCCCCTGGCGGTTCAGGTGATGAAGGAAGTTGGCATTGACATCAGTCATCAAAAATCCAAGATAATTACTGAAGACATGATAAGGGGTTCTGCCAGAGCTGTCAACATGGGTTGCATCGACCAGTCAGAATGTCCCATGCTTTTTATCAACGATGTGATCGATTGGGGTATAGAAGATCCGAAAGGCAAACCTATTGAAAAAGTGAGAAAGATAAGAGATGAAATTGAGAGAAGAGTAAAGGTAATTGCAGAAACCCTCCAATCCGCTAGCGGCTAAGCTGAATCCGTCCCAAAAGAAGTTCTTTGCCGAGATCATTGGCACGTTCATAGTGGTGGTGCTTGCTACCGGCTCGGTGGTAATAGACGCCAAGACCGGGGGCGTTTTGGGAATTCCATTCATCGCATTTGCGCCATTTGTTGGCGTGGCAATCGGTGTGTACCTTTTTGGAAAGATATCGATGGCTCACTTTAATCCCGCAGTGACTGTGGGTTTTCTGATCACCGGCCACATAAAGAAAAAACAGGCGGCAATCTACTTTGCCGCGGAACTGATCGGTGCGCTGCTTGCCAGCTCGTTTGTCATGCTGTTAATAGGGACCGAAGCCAACTTGGGGGCAAACGCGCCGGATTATTCATTCCCCCTCCCCATCATATTTGGCGTTGAAGTCCTGGCCTCGGCGCTCTTGATGGCGGTGATATTGCTGGTTGTCTACACCAAGGGCTTGAGAGGATTAAGCGGAATAGCCATAGGCGGAATCGTTGGCCTTGACATTTTCTTTTTTGCATTTGTCTCTGGGGCGTCAATGAATCCCGCCAGGTCCCTGGCACCCGCGCTCCTGTCCGGAGCGCTTGGGAATCTTTGGCTCTACTGGACAGCCACATTTGCGGGGACCGCTATAGTTGCAATTGTCCTGCGCGGAATATTCAGGAAGAACTAGATCCCTCTTTTTCGCGCCTGGAATCCGCTTCTGTTGGCTCGGCAAGCTTGAACTTGCTTCCCACCCTTATGATAAAGGGGCCGATAAAGGTGGTCACTACAGTTATGACACCGAGTATTGGCAGGATCGAGAAGCTGATGGCCCCCACGTCCTGTCCTCCCTTTGCCACAACAAGCGACATCTCGCCCTTTGTAGCGGATATACCAAAGCCTGCGCGCAGCGAAGTAGTATTGTCGTAACCCGACTTTGCCAGAATGGCAGTCACTATGAGGAACTTTGAAGCAAACGAGGATAGTATGAGTATCATCGCCGGCACTATGAAAAGCGGGATCAGCGTGATGTCCATCAGCGCCCCAATCGAGATGAAGAACAGAGCTGCAAACATGTCCCTCAGCGGGATCGTAATGATCCTTGCCACGGCGGCGCTCCTTGACTCGGCGACGAGTACTCCTGCTAGGAAGGCTCCTATCACCACCGACATGCCCAGACCGTTTGCAATAAACGAAAGCCCGAACGCGAGGCTCAGGATCGTTATCAGAAGAAGCGCATAGTCATTTGTCCTGCCCGCCTTGTCAATGAGCCTCGGGACGTACTTGCTTCCAATAATGATTATGCCACCGATAAAGCCAGCCACGATTGCAAGCGAGATCCCAATGTCTACGAATGAAACCGTGCCAACAGTGATCACTGACTGCATTACACCCAGAGCAGAAATCACCAAGATGTCCTCGACTATCAGCATGCCCATGATAAGAGTCGATGACTTGTCCCGGATTAGGCCGACATCTTCCAGAATTCGTATTGTGATGACAGTACTTGTAACTGAAAGCGCCAGAGCAAGAAAGATCGAGTCGTTGAACGTGAACCCAAGGTTCTGCGCGATAAAGAACACTATCAGCAGAGTTCCCAGAGACTCTGCGAGCGCGGTAATAATAGAGATCCGGCCTACAGACCGGAGCTTGGCTATCGGGAACTCTGTCCCGGTGACAAAAAGAAGCATGATGATACCCAGTTCTGCAAAGAGGTTTAGAGTTTCAGGACTGTGTACAAGGCTAAACGGCGGGGTGTATGGACCTATGACCATGCCTGCAATTATGTAGCCTATCACCATCGGCTGCTTTAGTTTGAATGTAATGGCAAGCATGATCGCTGCCACTACCATGATTATTGCAATGTCCTGAACTACAAAATCAATGGCCTCATTACCGGGGGTAAAGAACTCGGGAAAGATCGAGTCTATTGCCGGAGCTGGCCCGGTATGATTCACAGTCTCTGTAATGGATGTCATGGATAAAAAGAACAGCTTGCAGAATGAGGGATGACAAAACTAATTATACGATACTGCCCTCAAAGTCGCTTGTCTTGCGTTTTAGGATCAAGCGGCGTCTCATCTACGTCGCGATTGGCGCAGCAGCCTTTCTCATTGCATATTCGATTGGAGCTGCAGTCCCGCTGTCTGAAGAAGAGGCCGCTGAGGTAAGGAAGCAGTTCGCAGAACAGATCGAGGGCATCGACCAGAACGGGATCTTTCTCAACAACTTCAGGATCTCACTTGTCATGTTCATTCCTGCCGTTGGGATTGGCTTTGGTGAGTTGGCAGGATTCGGCACTGGCGCAGTATTCAGCGCTATTGCAGCGGCCAACCCCATGCTGGCCAACATTCCCCCGCTAGCGATTCTCATCACGCCGTTTGGCGTTATGGAAGTGTTCATTTATGGAGTGGCAATGTCGAGAAGTGGCTTGCTAGTGGTACGTCTCGTCAAGGACAAGCCCTGGCGGGCCGGCGCGGGCCGCCCATTTTATGAGAGCCAGCTGATCCCTACCTTTATAGAGATAGGAATAGCGGCAGCGGTCCTGTTCGCGGCCGCCGTGATAGAATGGCAGCTCATCGAATTTCTTGGTGGTCTCGACACAGCTGTACTACTCGAGCCGGGGCCTCCTGCCTGAGATTATTCTGTCGATGCCTCTTCTGACTGCTGTCTGCTCTTGAGTCCATACTTATCAATGAACTCGCTTGCCTTGGCGGCTATCTCGGCCCAGTTCCAGCGTCCCACTCCCATCCTGCAGAGATCGACTTTCCAGAGGTCCTTCCTTTTCATCCAGCGGTAAAGCCTCAGGTCCTTTCCAAATTGGCTCTGCACCACAACCAGGGCAACGATAAGGTTGCTGCTCCGGTAAATGTCATAGCCGTCGAGAACAGTGTAGGTTTGGGAGACTGGGTATTTGACTTCGCTCATGCGCTGAGATTGTTGACCAGGATTTTAAGTCTTGCAATAAAAAGGGGAGAGTTTTACGCCTGGCTCTCACCGCATGAAGGACACGCTCTCAGAGATCTGGCCATCTTGGCGCCGCATTCAGCGCACAGTTTGATGGAACCTCTGCCTTCTGCGATGCCAACAGATTTGTTATCTATTGACATGATTGGAAGATGCCCCTCTGGATATTTAAAGTCATTCGGATTTTTTTCTAGAAATCCAAGTATGTTTGTGGCTTTGACTGGTCGATCACCATCGCAGACAGGTCGCTGAATTCCTTTCCCTCAAGGTCTGAGACCATCCCTCTGAAGCTGGATTCCCTATCAGTAGTGAGATGCTCGAACACCCACGCCTTTAGTTTTGAAGTGTCTACATCGTTTCCGCGGAGGAATTTCGCGATCTCGGACTGCATGAAATGCTTAGCAGGATCGCGTGGCCAGGGCCTAGGCAATAAGATCACGCTCATTCCTTTCTTGACAGCTTCTAGAAGGTCTGCTTTTTTCTGTTCGATATCACCTGTCACATGAAATGTGACGACAAGGGCCTTGTCGATCGGAACATGCGATCTGGCCGCAGCCACCTGGATGGAACTTATGCCTGGAATTATTTCCACGTTGCCTTCGCCAAAAATCTGCAAGAGCCTGTCGACCACCTCTGACTCGGAAAAGTTGACATCGCCGGTGAACGGGACGGTGCAATAGTCGCCATCCTTCATCTTCCCATAGATATCCTGATAGACCGTTTCTTGAGTGTTCATCGTGACTTTGTGTATTTCCTGCTGTGACCTGTTGATGACTCCTTCTATGGTTGACAGCGTGTAGGAATAGCCCACTATGTACCGGGACTTTTTGATCGCCTCCTTGGCGGCGTCAGTCAGGTACTTTGGAGAGCCGGGTCCGACGCCTACGACAAAAAGTTTCCGGGCCAACACACTCGCGTAGTGATGGCTTTAATTAAATGGTTAGTGCATTCCATCTGACGTGACAATGGTGAGCTACTCCTTTCTCGGGTCGTACGAGTCACCATAACTTAATAGATGAGGTACGCAATTTTGAGGTGATTGCTACGACTGCCCCTGCAAGACCGGTCAGCGAAGCCGTAAGCGCAAAGCTGGCAGAGATAATAGAGAAAAAGATAACAAGGTTTGAACCGATAATCAAGCCCGAGGGAGGTCTGACCTACGCCGGCTTTTCAGATAACGACCTGGCCCTTCAGCTGGACATCCTAAAGTCCCTGCAGGAATTGGGAATAGTAAAGCAGGAGCCGGTGGATTACATCAGGAAGTGCAGTTACTGCGGCCATCATGGCCTGCTATTGAAGATATCGTGTCCTCTGTGCGGATCTACAAACACGGATCAGGGCAAGGTAATAGAGCACCTCAACTGTGGCAACATTGATCTTGAATCGCATTTTATCAGCGCCGATGGAGGCGGGCTGGTATGTAGGAAATGCAAGAAGCGACTCAAGGCTATAGGCGTGGATTATGTAAAGCCGGGATCGTACTGCATCTGCCTGTCATGCAACAAACTCTCTCCCGAGGGCAGGACGCAACCCATTTGCCTCAATTGCGCAAGATCTCTTGCGGCAGACGAATTGAAAGTCGAGCCGCTGTTTGCATTTGTCGTCGAACCGCAGGGGCTGTCAATGTATCTGGATGACAGCGATCGCGATTTAAAGAACTCTATAGCAGGTGCTCTGGAGAAGCGCGGAGTAAAAGCGTCAGTCGATGTGCCGGTTATGGGATCCTCGCAGGTGGAACACAAATTCGACATAATAGCCTACCAGACCGACAGCCAGGATCCGGTAGTAGCCGCTGATATCGTAAAGTCTGAAGGCCCTGTCGGTCCCGAAGCCGTCTTGAATTTCTTTGCTAGATGCGCGGATGTAAAGGTGCCAAAAAAAATCCTTATCGCAGTATCAAGGGTGACAGAGGAGGCACAAAAATTGGCAGACTCGTACGATATTGCTGTTTTGGAGTCTGATGGTACAGATCCTGAAGAGATAGCTGGAATGATAGTTGGTCATGTGGTGGGTGAACAGAGCACAGGTCCGGTCGAAGGTCACCTGGAACAAATGTTGCATTCGATTACCGGAATGGCTGAAGATTCCCATAGCCAGACCCCAGAGAGTGAGGGGGCCAGCCTTGAGAAAATGATCAGATTTGTCACAAGGGCTGCGCAGGATGGGGAGAACATTCAGGACGTGAGCTGACAGACGGGCGGCAAGAGATCGCTGTTCGCAAGATTGATTGCGCTGGCAGTGGTTCCGTTTCTCGCTGCAGTGGCAATCACTCTGGTGATGGGCTCGCTGGTATTTCTCGCTTCCATGATTTCTGTGAGCGTCTTTTGCCTTTATTTGCTTGCATCGTGGAGAAGAAAAGAGAGCCGGCCGGGAAAAAGGCTGTCAATTTTTGCGGTATATGTTTGTGTTTTCGTGATCCCGCTGGTCGTCAGCGGAGTATATTCCCTGGAAGCATCCAGCTTTCTTGGCAAGTTCTCTGTCTACTCTGCCATCGTTTCGTTCAGTCTCGCGATAACGTTCATGTACAATTTTCTCAATATCCCTCTGACGATTTACCACAAAAAGCTTGAAGATAGCATAAGGGCGCCCGCCGAATTTCCTTTGATCACCGTCATTATCCCTGCATGCAATGAAGAAGGCACCATAGCCAAAGCACTTGATTCTCTTGTAGAGGCTGATTATCCAAAGAAGGAAATCATTGTCGTTGACGACGGTTCTATCGACAGCACTTGCATTGTGGCGGGCAGCTATTCAAAGAAATTCGGCAAGGAGGTCTTGTTTTCAGTGGTCAGAAAACCGGAGAATGGCGGCAAGTCCTCTGCCATAAACCACGGCCTGCTTTTTGCAAAGGGAGAATATGTGGTGATCATGGACGCCGATTCGATAGCTGGGAGGGACTCGCTGAAAATGATTGTAAAGTATTTCCAGAATCCATCAGTCGCCGGGGTTGGAGGCAACATCAAGGTCCTGAACCGCAGGAACCTGCTAACGAAATGCCAGGCGCTTGAATACCTCGTGGGCATTAACCTCTGGAGAAGGGCGTTTGATATTTTCGGAGTGGTCATGGTTGTCCCTGGGGCCCTCGGGGCGTTTAACAAGAGAATTCTCCAGCAGGCGGGGAACTATGACAAGGACACGCTCACCGAGGATTTTGATGTCACGATAAAGGCGCTAAAGTGTGGCAAGGTCGTCCAGGCAAGCTCTCGTGCAATAGCTTTTACGGAAGCACCGGCATCATTGCCGGACTTTTACAAACAGCGGATTCGATGGTACAGGGGCAATATGCAGACATTTATCAAACACCAAGATGTCGCCACGAATTCCCGATTTGCCATGCTTCGCCAGTACGGCTACCCAATGACGGTGCTTAACATGCTGCTTCTGCCTGTTCTCGGCATCGTTATCGGAGCCGCAGGAATCCTTGCGATACTAGAAGGGATGTGGCTGTTTATCCTGTTTTCGTTTCTGCTCTTCACCTGCTTGCAGTTCGTCCTTTCTTCAATGGCCTTACTCATAGACGAAGAGGATGACTGGAAGATGATCCTTTATTCCCCCTTGATGGTGATAGGCTACAAGCATCTCGTGGATTTCATCATACTAAAGGGAGTCCTTGACGTGATCTTTAGGGGTAACGGCGTCCTAAAGTGGACCTCTTCCAAGGTTCCAGCGCAACGCCGCGTCGATAGTGTGGCACCGGTAGCAAGTGATGAGGATCGGGGACACATAGGCTAGAGCGTCTTCTTTTCCCAGCCGAACCTGGACTGCGCGACTTTCATGCAGTCGGCGAGGGTCGCCTTTGACCTCAGGAACGCAAACTTGCCTTCATTCATGTGATCGCGGTATTTCTTGGCATCAAATGCGTCGCTCAGTATGAACCGGATCTTTGAGCTGGCCATTTTCTTGAGGATCTCGGTGAGACCCGCTTCCACTCCAGTAGAGTTGCCATAATTTTCGACCAACTTGTCGAACTTGTTGTCGTTCATCAGTCCCTGGAGTGTCAGACACCAGATGAGGTTCTTTGCCTTCGGTGCATAGCCGTATTTTTCGGCGCCCGCGCTTCTGATCTCCCTTATGACACTCTGCAGCCTGAACTGGACTTTGTAGAGTAGAACCAGTTTTCTTGGATCAATGTCGAGGTACTGCTCTCTAAAAGTATCCCGATACCAGACCTCACCCTCAAAGACATCCTTCATTTCTGAAATTCTGTCTATCTGCCCTCTTGCGGCAAGCACGGTCTGGGCCAGCTTGCGGACCTCTATCACACCTTTCTCGCTGTCTAAGGTTCCTTCGATGTCTTCTTCCATGATATTTCTGTAGGCGTTCTCCCTTCGTTCGTAATAGATCCCGAGCTTGGCGAACATTTCTTCAAAGCTTATCTGCACAAGGTCATTGGCCCTCAGGTTCCACGGCATGATCGGATTCTGCCTGTTGTTGTTAATGGTAACTCTCTTCACGAACTCTTCGTCCTTGGACTGAATTATTCTGGCCATCACTTTTGTTTCCGAAAGTTTCTTTTGCAGCGACGCCGGAGCAATAGTCGTGGTTGTAACCAGGCCTCCGTTGCTGTCTACTGTCTTGTCAGCACCGCCGGCACTTTCAGCCGACGATTCGCCGCCTTTCTTTTTCCGAGAAGAGCGTTTCTGCTTTTGCGATTCTTCGTCGACAAAATGCTTCAATATCTTTACCGTCTGGGCACCGTTGAGGATCCTGGGCTCCACCATCCTGACCGTCGAAGGCCCGTTCACTTCGAGATCCTGCGCGGTAAGCGTAATCCCGTTGTGGTACAGGGCAAAGTTCTGAGGTTCCTCCTGGCCGTCTATTATGGTCCGCAGGGAATTCCTTATCTGTAAGTTTGTCATCTTGCCTTCGTCCAAGCCGGAACGCAGGTTCTTTTCAAAGAACCTCTCCCCCAAGTCGCTGTACATCTTGTAGAGGTCGCCAAGGGAAAGAAAAGTTACCGTCATCTGATTTTCGCCTTCGCCCTTGGCCGGGGGCACGCTCAGAGAGCCGTCAAAGTTGATCACGTACTCTGCGGTCTGCCTAGACGAAGTGATGCTGCCAAGGTTGTTTATATTGGAAATGTAGTGGAAGATCATGTCGTGCATTCCGGGCGATTCGCCGATCCGGCTCAGATAGCTTTCAATAAAGCTCCGCTTGTCTTCCACCGCCTCTCTCAGAAAGCCCAGCACCCTGCTCTGCTCGGCGTCGACGGGGTCGCCGTTGAATACAAAGTCGATAACAACCCGGTCTATTGTCTTCCAGTTTTCGAACAGGCATGTCTTTAGAGATACTATCAGCTTGTGATCATTTTCAGACTTGCTGGCATCAAAGAAAATCTTGCTTATTCCGTGCTTGCCTAATTTTTCCAGAGGATCCCGGAACAAAATGTGGTCTTCGGACCAACGGAACACGTACATGTATAGCGTCTTCTTTTCCTTGTCATGGTAGTAGGCGTCAATTCCTGCGTCCGTGGTACCCTCTAACGCGACAAATGATGCTGCTTCGCTTTCAGGGATGTTGAATTTTTTGGAAATGTAAAGAACTCCAAAATAATTCTCCTTCTTGCCTCCCAGAGACGGCGAAAGAGCACGATGAACTTCATCTATTTCACCTTGACGAACGAATTTGTTGATAGCTGCTGCTGGCATCCCGAATGGTTCTCCTGCTCATCTCATAAAACAGTGATATTTATGTTAAATGCTGCTCTGTTATCATCGATTTTTCTAGCACAAGTCTATCGCAGTGTAAACATAATTTGACCATGGTCTAATTAACGATTGTCGATGAGCCGTGCATGGAATAGCCATGATGTCGCCATATTTTTCGCCAGAGAAAAATCCTTCAATAATTCCGAGGGAGATCATTGCGATCCATGAAGAAATCACGCTGATAGATATGCACAGGACCGAGCACATGGCCGGGTACGGACAGGTCAAATTGCTCGACCAGTCTTGCAAGTACTGCCAGCCACATTTCGTGAGCGAGGCAAAGCAGGAAGTGATCTGCGAGCCGGCCCCAGAGCCTCAAGAAGTAAGGAAAGCAAAACCGCCAGCCGAAAATAACCTAGAGAGGACCGTCGACGTAGCAGGGAAGAAAGGCCACATAGTGGTTCCTCGCAGCTGGGCCGGAAAAAGGGTGCGGGTAATACTGCTCTAAATTTACTTTGCGACGACCATGGTATTGGTGCTTCTGATTCCCTTTATCTTTCGAAGCTCCCACGAGATAATCTTGGCAACGTCTTTGTCTGTATCCTCCTCGACTATTGCCATAAGGTCGTATTCGCCGTACAGGGGATACACTTCCTTTACTCCCTGAAGCTTTTTTATCTCCTCGTGCAAAAGCTTTTCAATTCCTGCATCCGTGTTGATAAACACGAATGCCTTTGTCTTTGCCATAAATGTCCGGTTATAGCAACTTCCAGACAATGCCATATAACGTTACGGAGAAGCTGCCTTCACGAGGCTTATAAGCGGGCTCCAGTCCATGCGTTGGAACTCGAGAGGGTCCTTTGCCGGGTATTTAACCCAACCCTTCACTATCGAGAATTTGTGCAGTTTTGACTTGTCGCCCAGGTTCACCTTTACCTTGAGAAGCGTGCCCCACCGCTTCTCCTCAGAGGTTATGTCGAGGATCTGGCTGAACGGTATCTCGAGGTTGTCGGGGCTCTTGTCCAGATCCTTTTCGAGATGCACGAGTTTGTAGCCTTCCGCGGGTCGAAAGACGTTTTCCTTGGCCTTGAACCTGTTGAATTGCCTGGTGTTGTGCGTGTCGTGCATCCTGTACGTCATCTCTGTTTTTGTGATAAAGACCAGCCGCCTGTCGGTTATTACCAGCATGCCCTCCTTGCCGCGCTTTAGAA
>JANWIX010000050.1 GCA_025449675.1 Nitrososphaera sp.
TTAGTACATAGCAGATCCGATCGACACCGATGCTCCTCCCGCGAAGCGCAAGAAGGTGCGTCAATTACGTAAATAACTTGCTTGTGGACGATCTCGAGTTCAATTCTAGTGGCAATGACGTTTTGTTTGTTACATTTGCAGGAATGGCGGGTATTCTGAAGACGTTCGCAAGGATCAGGCAAAAAATTGGCATTGAGACGCGTCCATTTGAATTCGTTCATTCCCTTCAGGACAAGAATTGTGACGTGCTGTTCTTGCGAGACAGGCACAGAGCATACTATCACTTTGGAGTGAAAGGAGTTGGCGGCAACGTGGATGAGGTGGCAGAGTTCCTAAACCGGAAAATCGCGGAACGGCAGTACAAGCTCGTAGTCACGCTCGGTCACAGCATGGGAGGTTATGCCTCCTTGCTTTTTGCGTCAAAAATAAAATCCGACATTTGCATCGGGATTTCTCCGAGAACATTTCTGGATCTCGAGAACCGAGCGATCTATTCCGATAACAGGTTCAAGGAGGAGATTGGCCGGCTTTACAAATCTCAGGGAAATGCAACATCGCAGTTCTATGACCTAAAGAAATATTTCCTTTCCTCAGACGGCCTTCCTAACGGCAAATCATGCACGTATCTGTTGTTCTTTGGCGGCGGAGATAGGTTAGACAAAGTCCATGCAACGAGAATGATCGGCCTAAACCAACCTTTCCACATCTATGAGGTAAAGAATGCAGGGCACAATGCTGCGAGGCACATGAGGGATTCCGGATCATTGCTCAGGCTGGTGGACAACATCCTGCGCTTCAACAACCATCGAAACGTGGATTTGTTGCTGCAATCGATATCTTCAGAGCCTTCGGTGCGGAAGCTCTTGATGCGCTCACGCTCTCTTGCATAGTCAAGACATTGAAAAACTCGACGTCCCAAAATGTTTCGTCTCAAATTGCTCCTTGGCGGTTCCCGATCATGTCCAGCTGCCAAGAGATTGAAGCAGAAAGTAAATGCCATAGTATGCCAGCACGACAACGAGCGCGAGTATCAGCATTGGGTAATACCTGGATTTTAGCACTGAACTACCCTTTGAGGCCAGATAAGCTGTTCCGGCGAGCCACGCGTAATCCATCCAGATATGAAAGCCAAACAACAATCCGATTCCGAACGCAAGCCCGAATGCTTGCGAATCCACTACCAGCTTCAATCCTACAGTGAACCACCACACAAGAAAAAAGGGGTTGAGCGCGGAAAGTGCGATTCCAGCAAGCAAAGGACTTTTGCTGCTCGTCTTGATAGGCTTAGACTGCTTCTTTCTGATCAAGGTCACGATTTGCAATCCTGCAAAAGCCAGAATCGCGATGCCACCGATTACCCTATTGCATTTCCATATTGAGCAGCCACGGAGGATGAGAACAGCCCGGCGGCAAGTACAACAATCAAGGGAAGCTCGACTGCGGTGTGCCCATATGCCATCTTCAGCCCTGCCGACGCGCCCTGCTTTGTGCCATAGAGCAGGTTGGCAAAGAACAGCGGACCGGGCGCAAGGACGCCTGAGGCCGAAATAGCAATAACTTCTAGGCCGAAACCCCAGACCTCCATGAACTTTAGCGGCGGTAAGCGCTGTTAAGTCTTTACGTCGAATGGCTTATTACAATCCATTTTGAAGGGAAGACCAGCAATGGTCGACACTATTCGAACCCTGAAGCTCATCAGCAAGTGGGGAGCTAATAGGGCCATTGGCAGACGCAGACCGATTGTCGCAGTCTTTAGCATGACCCATTACTGCAATTTTTACTGCCCGATGTGCCCGTTTGGGAACTCTGACAAGGAGGGCCAGATGCGGCAGGTCAGAACAGACGACCTTACGACGGACCAGTGGAAGAGTATTTTTGACAAGGTTTCGAAGTACTGCGTCTGGGCGATAATCGAGGGCGGCGAGCCGACGAGTAGACCGGACTTTATGGAGCTCGTGAAATATCTCGACGGCCTAAAGATGCCGATAACCCTAATCACGAATTGCTCGCTCCTGCATACAATCGACCTTGATGAACTAAAGCGCCACATTCAGTTTATCACCTGTAGCATCGATTCGGTGTTTGAAGAACCGTACTGCAAAGTGCGCGGAGTCACGCCTCTGATGTACCAGAGAGTTATGGATAATCTCCGGCTTTTAAGCGAACACAAAGTCCCCCATTACTTCAACAGCGTGATAACCAAATACAACACACAGGAATTCATCGATCAGACGTATTTTGAAAAAGCCCTAGAATTGGGCGCTAACGCAGTTTCATTCACCTTCGTTGAAGACAGATCTGATGTCGACTATTCGCTTCTTCCGGACAGAGACACAATGGTCAAGGTCAGCAAGAGCATCCTTGATTACATGGCTAAACACGAGTCGCCTCAGGTAATGATACCTCCAGAGTATTTCCAGCAGATTATTGAGCATGGTCGAGGCGTCTTTGACGAATGCGGAGTTTGGAAGAGTGTTTTTGTGAATGGCAACGGAACAGTCATGGTACCATGCTGGAAGTTCAACAGTCAGGAAAACACGTTCAGCCTGCTTGAAAAAAGCGTGGACGAAATATGGAGCGCCCCGGAATGGGACATTGCAAGAACCTGCCACGATTGTGAGGTGCTCGGCTGCATTTGGTATTCCTCGCAGCGCGTCACGACATTTGCGAGAAACTATATGCGCGGGCTTTCGAAAATCATAGGTCAGCACAGACCGGAGCTGAGCGGTTCTGTTTGAAGCCGGAGACGCAAGACCGGGGCAACTTGCCGGCAAGAAATGAAATAGTATCTTGCAACGCAGAAATACTGTTTCAGGTACGGTTATACGAATATTAAGAAGAGTCTGATGCACATCTCTGGTCATGGGCAAGAAGGTAAAGGTTGCCATCGCCGGAGTGGGCAACTGTGCGTCTGCGCTTGTGCAGGGGACGCGTTATTACCGCAACAATCCGGATGCTCGAAAAACCGCGAATGATTGGATAGGACTCACCGCATACAACATTGGCGGCATCGAACCTGGAGATATTGAATTCGTGGCGGCCTTTGATGTCTCTGATACCAAAGTGGGCAAGGACCTTTCCGAGGCGATTTTCGCCAAACCAAACAATACGGTCAGAATAGTAAAGGAAATGGATAGGACTAATGTCAAGGTACTAAAGGGCGAAGTTCATGACGGTATCGGCCGGCACCTGTCCGAAAAGGTAAAGGTGGCAAGCGGACCAGCCGTGAACGTTCCGCAGATTCTAAAGGATAGTGGCGCAGAGATCCTTCTAAACTATCTCCCTGTCGGAAGCAGGAGGGGAACTCAATACTATGCAGAGTCGTGTCTGGATGCGGGTTGCGCGTTTGTCAATGCGATCCCAGTATTCATAGCGTCGACTCCAAAGTGGCAGCAGGCGTTTGAAGGAAAGGGCCTTGTATGTGCGGGCGACGATGTCATGAGCCAGCTTGGCGCTACAGTGGTGCACAAGACGCTTGTCAAGTTATTCGTGGACCGGGGAGTAAAAGTGGACGAGACCTACCAGCTGAACATCGGAGGAGACATGGACTTTTACAACATGCTTGACGAGGAGCGGCTTGAGGACAAGCGGATAAGCAAGACAAGCGCCGTTGCAGCGATGGTTCCCTATGAGATACCGATGCGGATAGGCCCTTCAGACTTTGTTTCGTTCCTCGAAAACGACAAGGTTTGCTATATCTCAATAAAGGGGCAGTACTTTGGAGGCATCCCCGTTGAGCTTGACGTGAAGCTAAAGGTGGTTGACGCCTACAACAGTGCAGGGGTCATGATAGACGCCGTGAGAGCAGCAAAGATCGGGATTGATCGCGGGATTAGCGGCCCTCTCGAGAGCATCTCGGCATATTGCTTCAAGCATCCTCCAATCCAGATGCCGTATTCCGCGGCAAAAGCGAATTTCCTAGAGTTCGTTGAAGGCAAGCGCGAGCGATAACCGAAACTATCAGGCAGCACCCGAAGCACTCTCAACACCGGAACAGATAAAAAACTTTTCACCAAAAGGAGCTGGATTGAACGCTACAACGCATAATTAATCCAAATGGAAACTCAACCCGATAGCTTTCGTTGGTTCACATCAAAAAACTCGAAGTGTACGGTTTCAAGTCCTTTGGGTTCAAAAATACGGTGGTGAACTTTGACAAGGGCCTGGTAGCCGTAACAGGCCCAAACGGCTCTGGCAAGAGCAACATCCTTGACGCGATTATGTTCGCGATAGGTGAGAATAGCACCAAGACCCTTCGAGTCGACAAGATGCAGTCGCTATTCCACGACAGCCAGAACAGCAGCCACCGCCTTATCAGGGTGAGCCTGACGTTTGAGAATGACGATAGAGGGATACCCGTAGACTCTGACACCGTTACTCTGACGAGGCAGATGGAGGGCGAAACCGGCGAGAGCAAATACTCGCTAAACGGCAAGCCCGTTGCCAAGGCAGCGATTATGGAACTTCTCGAAGTGGTGCTCGCGGCGCCAAGCAAGCTCAATATCGTCCAGCAGGGAATGATAACCAGAATTTCCGAGCTTAACTCTGAAGAACGCAGGAAAATTATTGAAGAAATCGTGGGCCTGTCCTACTTTGACGAGAAAAAGGCCGAGTCCATCAAGCAGCTAGATGAGGCCGATCGAAGGCTCGAGGTGGCTTTTGCCAGAATGGGTGAGATCAGAAAGAGGATCGACGAGCTTGAAGCCGAGAGAAACGACCAGATCAGGTACGAGCAGATCAGCTCGGAGCTCAAGAGATTTCGGGCCGTTCAGACTTCAAACAGCATCAGGAAGGTCAGGCAGAAACTGTCAACCGGCAATGAAACCCTCAGTGGCAATTCCCAGCGTTCTGCATTGCTGTCAGGTCAGCTGGACCAGGCGCGGCAAGAGATCGAGAAACTTGACGCCGAGAAAACAAAATTCATTCAGGAAGTTGATACAGCTAACAAGGCCAAGGCTCAGGTGGCAAGCCGGCTCTCTGTCATAGTTCACGAGTCAGAACGAACCAAGGCGATGCTCGGGGAGGCCGAGCGGCGAATAGTAGAGATCGAAAGAAGGCTCCCCGTTATCGAGGCAAGTAAACAGTCTCTAGCAGAACGCTCCCAAAGTATGCGAACGGAAGCGGAGCAACTGAAGACGGCAGTAGATGGCAAGAGAACGGACGTCGCGGCTTTGAGGACAAAACTTGATGCCGTGGACGCAGAAGTGGAAAGAATAGGCGCCGCGATAGCAAAATACGCATCTTTCAGGCAGAGGTTCGAA
The DNA here is from genome assembly GCA_025449675.1 of Nitrososphaera sp. Classification (GTDB taxonomy): domain Archaea; phylum Thermoproteota; class Nitrososphaeria; order Nitrososphaerales; family Nitrososphaeraceae; genus Nitrososphaera. Next base: position 5,262 of record JANWIX010000050.1, read on the forward strand.
AAGCGGCTGGCCAAAATGTCCTCACTCAAGGGAAGAATCGAGCTTGCGGCGGCAACTCTGGAAGAAAAACTCAAGACGTACGAGTACAAAAGGAATGCAAATGAACAATCGCTGGCCGAGCTGAAACGCGAGATCGAGGCATCAACAAAGATAATCTCAGAGACTTCAATTTCTATTGACGCAGACGCCGCCAGCCTGCGGGGCACAATCAGCTTATTGGAGCAGCTGGCAGAAACAAAGAGGGATCTTGAAAGCGAGATCTCTGATTCTTCATTGCTCTTGTCCAGGGCCGACACTCTTGCGACAAAGTTCGAAGAGCGAGCCAGCATCGCAAAGAACGCCATGAATGAGGATTTGGCGATAGCAGAGTTGATGAAAGATGCAGGAAAATTTGGAATAGACGGCCTGGTTCATGACCTGATACGATGGGACGGCAATTATGAGCGGGCGGTCCTGGCGGCAGCCTCTGAATGGATGAAGGCTTTTGTAGTTGATAGCGTGGCGTCAATGATTCTGATTGCGGCCTACGCAAAGGAGCGCAGGCTTCCGCGCTTGCGCATCATACCACGCGATATCGTTGCCCGGTACAGGCCCAGAGTTGAAATGCCTAATGACGACGTGAGCATCATCGGGAGGCTTTCAGATTTCGTCTTTTCTGACAATTATAAGAAGTTGGCTTCATTCCTGTTTTCTGACACTATTGTCACTAGATCGTCTTCGAGCGCATACGCCCTTGCCAGGCAGGGATACAGGGCAGTCTCAGTCGAAGGGGAGCTGTTCGAACCCGCCGGAGGCTCCATGTCGCTAGACTTTGGAAGCAGAATAACCGACCTGACCGATGCAATACTCTTGGGCGATTCTGTTGATGACCTGCGCGATATGCTTTCAAAGTTGTCTGCAACAATAAATGAAAAACGATCAAAGATAAACGTGATAGCCGAGCAAGTCGCCACGTCTGAATCTGAACGCATAAAACTCGATCTCCGGCTCAAGAGCCAGGAGGAACGAATTGCAATAGAGAGAGAGTCGCTTCGCACCAAGCAGAACCTAATCGAACAGGCCGTCAAGCGGTCTGGCGATTTCCAGTCAGAGTATGAAGGGTTGTCGGCCGAACTTGGCAAGCTCGCAAGAAGGTTAGCACTCCTGGGACCTTCGTTAGCTGCGCTTACTACTAGACTGGGCAACATTGGCGACGAATCGTCAAGCAAGACTGAACTTGCAGCAAAGAACCTTGAACGAAGCCAGATAGTAAAGGCGCTGGACGACTTGAACATCGCCCTGAACCAGTCGACTGCGGTGCTCGGCGGCATTGAAAGCCGAACCGAGCTAGAGTCCCACCAACTTCTCGAACTGGATGAGGAAAGGGAGCGGCTAACTCCAGAACTCGAACACAGAAAAAAGCAGAGTGAAGAGATGCGGACAAAATCCTTGTCACTTGAAACAGAGCTCAGAGCACTCAGGGACCAGGAGCAGCAGGTCATAGATTCCTCCGGGGATTCCTACAGTGTGCTGCAAGATTACGAGCGCAAGATAAAGGGTCTGTCTGAAACCGAACGTAAACTCTCCAAAGAGCACAACTGGATAGAGCGCGATTCTGCACTTCTTCGCAAGGATGTCTCCGATCTAACTGATGAAGAGTTGCGCCTGACAAACGATTTGGCGTGGCTTGGCTACAAGAGCCTGCTTGACGAAATGGATGTGGCGACTGCCATCAAGGAGCTTGCGGCAGAAGACGAATCCGTCAAGAAGATGATAAACTTGCGGGCCGATGAATCGTACATCCAGGTCATGGACGGCTACAGGGGCATGTCTGGGCGGCGAAACCAGCTTGAAAACGAGCGGGGCTCCATAGTTGCGTTTATCCAGCACATCGAGAAGGAAAAGAAGGATGTCTTTATGGAGGCGTTCCAGCGAGTTGATGGAGATATTCGAGCTACATTTGAAAGGATGACAGGTGGCGCTGCGTGGCTTGAAATAGAGAACCAGGATGACGTATTTTCCAGCGGCGTCATGCTACTTGCCCGGTTCCCTAGCAAGACAGTCCCGCGCGAATCAACCGCTCTTTCCGGCGGGGAGAAGACTATTGCAGCGACGGTTTTCTTGCTGGCGCTTCAATCACTGAAACCTTCGCCATTCTATCTTATGGACGAAGTTGACGCTCACCTGGACGCGCAGAATACAGAGCGCCTGTCCAAAGTCCTGCTCGAGCGCTCAAAGGACAACCAGATAATAATGGTGACGCTAAAGGACTCGACCGTGGCCAAGGCCAGCCTGATCTATGGCGTCTATCCCCGGGAAGGAGCCTCCCAGGTGGTCAAGTACAAAAATCCGGCGCAGGTTCCACTCGCCGAGATAATCGCATCAGAAGGCAAACAGTAGCAACTGTAAAAACATAGTCTTTGGCTATAATCCGCGTTGAATGCGGCTGTGCAGCAGCCCAAAACGTTGCTGAAATTTGCGCTGATAATCACGGCGATCATCGCAGTCGTTGAGTTCGCTGGCGGCGTCTACAGCAACAGCATCTCGCTGGTCAGCGACTCCGTGCATGTTTTCACGGACGTGTTGGCTATAGCGCTGAGCCTCCTGGCGGTAACTCTTGCTGCGAAAAGTCATTCCGGAATCATGACTTTTGGTTATCACCGGGCAGAGGTACTGGCGGCCCTTGCCAACGGGGTTACTCTTTCAGTGCTTTCCGTCTGGATTCTTTTCGAGGCATTTCAGCGCGTGGTAACGCCCCGGCAGATCGATGCTCCGGTAATGCTTGCGGTGGCTGCTGTCGGCCTCGCAGGGAACATTTTCGTAATGATTCTTTTGCGCGGTCAGGCCGGCAAGAGCATCAATATCAACAGCGCATTTGTCCATGTCATCTATGACACTCTATCTTCTATCGCGGTGATAATTACTGCCCTAGTTGCGTACTATTCCGGCCTCACCATCGTTGACCCGCTCGCTGCGTTCTTGATTGCCGGACTCATAGCAAGGAGCGCATATGGCATCGTACGGAGTAGCATGCACATTCTACTTGAAGGAGCGCCAAAGCAGCTGGACATCAAGGAGATAACCGATGCTCTGATGAGGCTCGAGGGTGTTGTAGACGTCCACGACCTTCATGTCTGGACCATATCGACGGGTATGGACGCCCTGAGTGGCCACATTGTCGTCAAAGACCAGATGCTGAGCCAGTCAGGCAAGGTTCTCCAGCAGGTAAACAGCACCCTATCGAAATTTAACATTAGCCACACGACGATACAGCTGGAGCATGAACAGGAAGTCTCCTTCAAGCGGACGGCGGGCACTGAAAAGTAGAGGGACTTGCCCAATATTGACATCGCCACCTCTCTTGCGCTATCGAGGAGGCAACCCTAGATTTCGGCGTGATTCTATCGGCCGGTTATAGCTGGTCGATATGCCACTTTGACATGCAGCCGGTGCATTCGTAGATCTCGTCGCCAACCGGTCCCGAAACATTGAA
>JANWIX010000051.1 GCA_025449675.1 Nitrososphaera sp.
AGTCAAGCGGGTTGGTGATAAGCGCTTGAACTGTGAGCATGTCGCCCATGCTGACTTCCTTTATGTAGCTCGAAAGAATCTCGATACTGCAGAGCTTTGCGTACATCACTTCATTAGGGCGATTCTAAGATATATAACTTTTGGAAATTAGAGCCCAGAATTTGAAATGTAGCGGCCTATGCAATCAGGAATTGTAGAATAATGCAATAATATGGGCTGATGTGTGCAATATTTGGAACCCTGCTAGGAAGGAAATCAGAGGACACGGGACATGACGTATGAATCGGGCTACCCGCCGCAGGTCGTGGGGTCGCCAAATGTTCACTGGAGCACGCCTGTTCGCAGGCAATCATCGAAAGATGAAACAAGAGAAATCTTGCATCTCGCGAAAAAATTTCCGTGCAATTCGTTGACACATTCCATATATTAGGTTACATTTTGATCGTAAGCAGGGCCCGTCGCCTAGTCAGGACAGGGTGCTGTTTCTGCCAGAGAAGCACATGCCTCCGAAGCCAGTTGTCGTGGGATCGAAGCCCACCGGGCCCGCTTACTCCGCTTATCGAGTCCACGCCTCAAAAGCGCAAGGGCTAGCGCAGGAATTCTCTTCATTTCAAGCGGATATCAGCCGCGAGCTCTCGCTGAATGTTTCCCATATTTTTTACATCATCAAGTCCCGTTGCCACTACCCGAAAATAATCATGCTTCAAGAATCTTCTTGATCTCGTCAATCATGCGTGGATTGAGCGATACCTGCATCCCGTAGCCGGTAGGCTTTGGCAGAATGAACCCCATCTTTATCAGCTTGTGAACTTCGTCTTCAACTTCGCCGCGCATGTGTTTTGGAAATCCCTTCTTGAGGTTTTCAACAGCTGTATGTTTGCCACCTATGATGGTGTCTCTGAACATTCTCTCCAGGACGGTCTTCTGGATGGGATTCAGGGCAATAGTTACGACCACTGATTTATATAATAATTATGACATGTATGACGCAAGGTAACGACATGTTAAATAGTGGCTATTACATAGCTGTGGCATGGCAAGAAAGAAAGAGTCGGAAAAGGCGTTAGAAGCAGGTCCGCTGGAACGGCTGTTTGCCGGAAACGCCACAGCAAAGATCTTGGACTTTCTGTCGACATTCCGGGAGTTTGACTATTCAGAATCAGATATTGCGAGGCATTCCGGCGTTTCCATAAGGCATGCACAGCGCGAGCTTCCCAAGCTGGAACGGCTGAAGCTGATAATGATGACGAGGATCTCTGGCAAATCCAAGATGTACCGGATGGACACAGAGTCGCAGACAGGGATGATGGCAAGTAAGTTTGGACTAGCCCTGGCCAGCGTTGAAGTGGACAACGTACTGGCGAAGAAGCAGAAGGAAAAGCCGCTAACGGCCTGAACCTTCAAGTCTTAATATGCAAAATGCGGATAAGATTAGCAAAGCCATCTCTGGTTTCAATCCTTGTTGTAGTGGATTCGTCTTTCAGACTTGTGCCTGTCAGGAAGCTCGGTGATCCACCGGGCCCGCTCTTCATCAGCTTGCTAACCCGACCACATTTCTGATGACAAGTGGCTGAGACCTCTGTGGACTCATTGCGTTACACTAGAACTATCATCCGATTTTTCACTAATGACAACGAGTCGTCATTCCGCAGTGCAGATAATTAGTCCATAACGCAAGGCGGCGTCAATAAATACAACCTGTTGTATTATTGTACGGGTCGATCTGGTGTCAGAAGAGAAAAAAATCTGGCAGCTAAAGGAAGCTGCGAAGTGGGCCGACGACATAGAAGCAAAGAAAACCGCCATCAACGAGTTATCAAGTCGAGGCGAAACGGCGATTTCCACTCTTGAAGAAATCTTGAATGTCGCCATGCACGAGGACATAAAAAAGATCTGTATTGATGCGATAAAGGCGATCAAGGAAAAAAAGGAAAACACTGAAGTTCAGAAAAAAGACGAAGCTGAAGGGGTAGAGGCAAAAAAGGAACTCAGACTGGCTGACCTGCCCCCTTAATTTTTTGTAAGAGCAGACATACACTGCCTTGTATCTCAAAGTCTCTTCCCAATTACCTAGAATTTCTACCGCCCAGCTAGCTCTATAAGCCACGACGGCGAAATATTCGCGCTCAAATGATGACCTGTTATCCGTTGGAGCAACAAGCGATGAAGAAATCACGACGGTCTGATGAGATCCAAACATATGATCCTGGTGGCGCTCGCGCTGGCTACTGCCTTAGTAGCAGGTCATAGAGCTGTTTCATTATTCTTGCGGTAGCGCCCCAGATTACATTATTGTCATATGTGAACTTGAAAGCGTCTTTGGCGAGCCGATAGTGCTCTACATCAGGCGCGATGCTCCTGAGCGTTTCGATCAGCGGTGCGTCTAACAACGCCTCCACTTCATTTTTGGAAATCCTGTATTCAGGCAGCTTGTCCTGTAGGGTGATGAACGGCACTATGAAGTGATTGGAAGTCATTGTGCTTACGGCCCGCAGACTTCCGATGACTTGATCCGGGCTGAATGATATCCCTATTTCTTCATCCGTTTCCCTCAACGCTGTGGCAAGAAGGCTCCCATCGGCTTCTGCATATTTCCCGCCCGGGAAGGATATTTCACCTCTGTGAGACTTTAGGCTCGGGCTCCTTTTCGTCATGAAGACATGTGGCCGGCGCGACGAATTGTGATAGTGGATTATTACCAGGACGGCGGACGGGGTGGCCCCCACGGCGTCAGCCGGCAGGTATGGTCCAGGCCGAATCGCCGGTGCAAGGTGGGATAGTATCTCTTCCCGTCGCAACGGATCTCTGATCGTTGCCGGCTAGATATATGCTCTAGATATGCGACATCGCACTTAATAAGACCCGAAAATGATTTCGTTCCAAGAGATGAAGGTATCATACGAGCTGAATCCGCCCAAGATAGTCAGGGGCGACAGGTTTGATCTCGATCAGCTCAACAGTGACTTGAAGGTAATGGGGGGACGGGCGTCGCAGGTTGCTAAACTTGCTGACGGGATACATCTTACCGACTCTGTCCTCGGCATACCGCGGATATCAAGTGTTACAGCGGCTGCCTTTATTCAAAAATCGCTCGGTGCGGACGCAATCAGGCTCAGCTGCAGCTTGAGGGTGCGAGACCGCAACTTTACCGCGCTTTCTCAGGCTGTTTCGGACGCGATTCTGGCAGGGGTTGAAAATCTCCTTATTCTCTTAGGCGACAGGCCTCCTGAAGCTGCCGGCGACTCAGGGCTAAAGCCAAGCACCGCCGTGACGATGCTCAAGAAAGAAGGATATGACCAGAGGATAAAGCTTGATTTGTCGTTTCCAGCAAAGATCAGCGACTGCCCTGCCAAGTCCGTCCAGGCAAAGCTTGACGCCAAGCCACATTCTTTTGTGACGCAGTCAATATCTTCTCTGTCCGATCTTGGCGAGATAGTGGACCTTGCAAAGCCCCATGGCATCAAAGTTGCCGCCGTGATAATGGTTCCTGCGGAGAAGAACAGGCAGTCCGCCCGGATGATAGGGCTTGACTGGTCTAGCTATGAAAAAAACCCTGCGGATTTTGTAAAGAATGCCGGCAGGATTGCAGACAATATCCTCCTCACTTCTCCAAACAGCTTTAGGTCCGGGCTGGATCTTCTACGTCAGTTGAAATAGTTCAGCCGCCAGCCTTTCCTTTCTTTTCAGAAACTATCTCTCCCTGCATCGCGTCTACTATCTGCCGGTGGTATTCGCGAAGGTTTTCATCCTCGGGGAGCCTCGGCCGGCGATAGTTGACTGAAACCTCTTTCTTTACTCTGCCCGGCCTCTTGCTGAAAACGACTACCTTGTCCCCGAGGCAGACTGACTCGGTTATGTTGTGCGTGATAAATACAATTGTCTTTCTTGTTTTTGCCCAGATGAGCTGGAGCTCTACAAGCAGCAGATCCCGGGTCTGGCTGTCGAGCGCGGCGAAAGGCTCGTCCATCAGCAATACTTCGGGATCCATCACTATGGCGCGTGCTATCGCGACCCTCTGCTTCATCCCGCCCGAAAGCTGGTAGGTGTAGGCGTCTGCAAACTTGGTCAGCTGCATCATTTCCAGATAGTGCATGGCCTGCTCGTGCCTCTTTGATTTTTCCACCCCCTTCATCTTTAATCCAAACTCGACGTTGTCAATGACCTTGAGCCACGGAAACAGGGCGCTTTCCTGGAAGACCATGCACCTGTCCGGGCCTGTCTCGACGACGGGACGGCCATCAAGGACGACCTCACCCTCAGTCGGCTTGTCGAGACCTGCTAGGATATTCAAAAGGGTGGTCTTGCCGCAGCCAGACGGTCCGACAAAGCATACGAACTGCCCTTCGTCTATCGACAGGTTGACGTCTCTAATCGCATCAATGGTCTGGGTCTGGTTCCCTTCGGTAGATACGAACCACTTGCCAATGTTTCTCACCTCGAGCTTTGCCAATTCTATCTTGCCTACACTAGGTCCGTTGTATCACCGAACTGCTTCATCTTTGATATGCGTCTCTTGTCCATGACTGTTATTGCTGCGCCTGCGATGGCCGTTGCGATTCCGGCCATGAGCATGAGCCCGAATATGAAGGTCATTACTGCAGACGAAATGTCAGCGGTGCTAAGAACTGATTCCTGCGAGCCCAAAATAATCGACGCTTCAAGCGTCTGGACAGGTGACGGGTTTGATAGTTCAAGAGTATAATTGCCTGGAACACTAATCGGAAATGATTCGATCAATATTGGCGGATCGACCTCTTTACGAACTATTTCTTGTCTTGCTGGGTCGGTAAGTACCACTGTCGGTTTGCCGCCATCATAGTTTGGAAATGATACAACATACGCGCCCTGGCTGACGTTTGCAATGTTCTGTTGAACTTTCTGCGAGCCACTCGGCGGAATTGAAAATTTCGGCTGCTCTTCAAGGTTGGTTATTAATCTCAAGCCATAATAGCCAAGGACGGACAGACTGATAGCTGCAACGGCTCCACCGGCGATAAGCATAATGTGTCCTCTCCGCAATCGCAACCTGAATGCGGGAGGTTGCTGTAATAATATATTCTCTTTGTGTGTTATTTTGCACCTAAAACTGCTATAATTTTTCGGGTCTTGCGATCGGGTCCTGTTATCGCCGGCAATGTGGCATCTTACGCTCAGGATTAAGTGTGGCGTAGACCTTATATTTCCTGATTCTGAAGATAGAGCATGGCCACAGTGTGTAATAGCATCTGTCAAAGGTATAGAGCCAAGCTACCGCAAGGTGGCAAAAGGTACGCACTTGGTTTCAAGTTTTGTTCATTTTGCCAAGAATGACTGTCTTTGATCTGACCCCAGCAAGAACCGATGCCCATGTTGCAAGAACAAACTCCGAGTGAAGCGACACTTCGGACGTCCTTCTCTTTCTTCCTGACTCTGGCCCAGGAGTTTAGAGGTCCGTAAGTGCATCAAAGTCCCATGCTCCAGCCAATAGTATCATTCAGCTTTTGTATATTGTTGTCAAGGACATCAAGAAATTGGCAGATACTTGTGGGTGGTGTTCTACACAAATCATAGATTCGGCAGGGATTCACAGTACAAAATACTCGGCTTCCGGGTGATGGACCACTAGCGCAGCCGTGGATTGGTCGGGCACTATCTGGCCCGACTCTGTCAGGGTCATGCCAGATCTTGCCGGGTCTAGTAACTCCCAAACCAGATGATGCTGCATGATATCAGGGCAGCTCGGATATCCCCAGCTGTAGCGCAGGCCACGCTCACGACCGATCCCAAGCTCATCCCTTATCTTGGCGTTGACCCATTCCGCCATAGCTTCTGCCGTCTCCACTGCAAGACCATGGAGATAATACGCATCGGCGTACCTGTCATGCTTGTTCCAAGAGTCTATTGTTTCCGTGACCCTGGTTCCGGCGGTAACCGACTGAAACGCGACGATATCATCGCTGCCAAAGTAGTCGGCAAGGCAGAGATGCTTCTCCTTTGAAGAGCGGGGGAATTCAAACACCACCTGCCTGCCGTCACGCAAATCAACTGCCAGCTTGCCGTTGCCGGGCTTGCCCTGGGTCAGGTTGTGGCAGCGGTAGAACCCGTAAACTGCCCGTGGTTCGAACAATTTCTCTCTGACGACTCGCCGTTTCCATTCTCCAAAGAGCGCTTCAGGATCCTCTTCTTTTGCACCCTTGCCCTTCAATCCCCACTGGAGAACGAACAGGGACTTTTTGTTTACATATTGCCATACCTGCTCGAGGTCGACTTGCGAAGGTTCGATCCTGACTTGCTTTGAAAGATGAGGAGCGCTCGGAGGCTTGACCGGCCTGATGCCGCTGTAGGGGATCTGCGACTGGTCCGTAGCTACAACTGGCTGTTTCTCGTCCCACTTGCTGAGCTTTTGCCTCCAATCCTCCACAAACCTTCCGCGCTCTGTGGACATCAGGCTGTTCATCGCTTTCAGGCCCTCAAATGCAGTCCTGCAATAGAATACCCCGGGCGCGTAGATGCCACCTTCCTTGGCAATCCTGTTAATGTAGGTGCTGTTGATGGCGGCGCCACCGCAAAGTACCGGCATGGTGAGTCCGTTCTGGCGGGCATGCTCGACAAAAAACTGCATCTGCTTAGAAGTTGAAACCAGGAGGGCGGACAGCCCCACTGCGTCCGCGTTTACTTCGCCGATCTTCTCCAGTATCCTTTGCAGCGGGACTTGCTTGCCAAGGTCGTGAACCGTATAGCCGTTATTCACAAAAATAGTCTTTACCAAGTTCTTGCCGATGTCATGAACGTCGCCGTACACTGTGCAGAGTACAAGCGTGCCCTTGCTCACTCCTTCCTGCCTGATGAGGTACTTCTCTAGTTCTGCGACGGCAGCCTTCATGCACTCTGCTGACTTTAGCACAAAAGGCAAGATGAGCTCTCCCGCTCCGAACTTGTCGCCCACCTCCTTCATGGCAGGCAGCAGCACATTGTTCAGCACGTCGACCGCGGCTTCATGCTTTTCTTCTCTTGAGGCCTTTTCAAAAGAGGAATCTTTTCCGCCCGGGATGCGATCGGCGATGGCTTGCGTCACGTCGCGCTCGATGCCGTCCTTTAGCCTGTTGAGGATCCTAAAGTGGCATCGCCTGCTTGCCTCCCATTCAGGGTCAACCTCTACTCTCTTTGTTCCTGCTCCACCGGTCGACTTGGCTCCTTCAAAGTGGGTTATCAGCTCGGCAAGCGCATTTGGGTGCTTGTTGAAAATCAGATCTTCGGCGAGCTTTTTCTGCTGCTCGCTTACTTCCGGGTATGGAATGATGTCCCGGGCGTTTATTATCACCGCATCAAGACCGGCTTTGAGGGCGTGGTAAAGGAATACCGAATTGACTATCTTTCTTGCAGCTGGAGAAAGCCCAAAGCTGACATTGCTCAGACCCAGGCTGGTAAACGAGTCAGGAAACCGCTGCTTCACCAGTCTGATGCCATCAAGCGTGCTCTTGGCAGAATCGGCAAATTCAGCCTCGCCGGTCGCCAGAGTGAAAGTGAGCACATCAAAGATAAACTGCCACGGCTTTAGTCCGTATTTTTTTGCGCCGGTATCGTACATCAGCTCGGCGACTTCGACTTTTTCCTGTGGGGTCTTTGCCATGCCCTTGGGGCCTATGCAAAGGGCTATCGCCGGGACGCCGTACTTTGCCATCAACGGAGCAAGGACATGAAATCTCTCACCGTCGCCTTCGAGATTTATAGAGTTGATAATCGGCCTGCCCGGTATCTGGCGAACAGCAGCCTCTATCACCGGCGCAAGATTGGAATCGATGACCAGCGGCGCTTCTACCTCAAGACTAAGCCTTTTCACCAGCTTTGTCATGAACTGCTGCTCTTGCGCATCGGACCGCTCGGTGAGAGCGACGCAAACGTCAAGGCAATGAGCCCCATCCTCCACCTGCGCTCTTGCCAGGTCAGCCAGCCCGTCAAAATCATTGGCAAGGACTAGCTCTTTCACCTTTCTCGAACCCTGAGTGTTGAGACGCTCTCCTATTATCAGTGGTGGCGGCTCCTGCCGCAGGTCAACTGCCTTTAGTGCCGAACTTACCCGGGGTATCAAGCGCGAGCTGATATCGGCAAATCGGGTATATCTTCTATACATCAGAAAATCCGTCGTGCAGAGCTCTGATTTGTTGCTCACCAGACCTTTTGGGCCGGAAAATACTCGGGCTGGTTCTAATTTTTATTCATGTGTGTACATACATGGCGTGAATGGCGTTGAAATGTCCGAACTGTTCCGGAAAGATGCAGGAAGTCCAGCGACACGGAGTCCACATCGACTATTGCCCGGTGTGCAAAGGAGTATGGCTTGACAGAGGAGAAATCGACAAGATTGTCCAGTCTCCGGGCTCGTCTTCCACTGACCTGATAAGTACGCACACCCATGAGTTGAAGGAAATACTTTCAGAGCTGCGGAAAGAAGGCAGGGTCAGCTAGCCTACTCGTCAAAGTACTTTTTCATAATCTGCGGCATCTTCATCTTCCTTACCTCGCCTTCAAAGATTTCGCTATGCTTCTGATGCAAGTGCCTTAATGCGAATCTTACTTCATCGCCGCACAGCTTGCACTTGGCTTTGCCGAACATGACAATGTAGGGCGTGGCAAGCTAGATATCCTTATCCAATTCGATATCAACAGCATCAAGGTTTTAGGGCGCGACTCTGGACATCGTTCGCGGAAACAGTACCGTGTCCTTGATGTCTTCGACGTTTGTGATCCAGCGCAGCAGTCGTTCAATGCCGAGACCAAATCCTCCATGTGGCACCGATCCGTACCTGCGGAGGTCAAGGTACCAGTCATAAGCTGCGGGATTCAGACCCTCACTCTTTATCCGCTCGGTCATGGAAACAATGTTGTCTTCTCTCAAGCCGCCGCTTGTTATCTCGCCAAATCCGCGGGGAGCAAGCATATCTGCCGCAAGACCTACGCCCTTTCGCTCGCCATCTTCCTTGACATAGAATGGTTTCACCGCCATCGGGTATCCAACTACGAACATCGGCCTTTCCGCGTCTTTGGTCAGCTCGCGCTCAGAGTCTATGCTCAGGTCATCTCCAGATCTTATTTCCCGCGAGCTTCCATACTCCTCTATAACCATGACGCCTCTGGACCTGAGGATGTCGATTGCCTTTTCATATGGCATTCGCTCGAATGGCGGCTCGACTTGTTTCAGGTCCGAAACGTCCCTCTTCAGGTAGGCGAGCTCCTCTGCCCTGTCCCTAACGATAGTCCGGATGACGTATGACACCAGCTGCTCCTGGACTTTTAGGATATCTTCAAGGGTAACCCAGGGAGCCTCTGCCTCAAGGTGTGAAAATTCGGCTAGGTGCCTTACAGTGCGCGATTTTTCTGCGCGAAAGGACGGCGTGAGGCTCCAGACGGGACCCAGCGAAAATATCATCGCCTCCAGGTACAGCTGCGCGCTCTGGGACAGGTAGGCTTCATCATCAAAATACTTTAGCTTGAAAAGCGTCGACCCGCCTTCAACCGCGCCTTTGACTATTGTAGGGGCGGTGACCTCAATCCATCCGTTGTCGATGAACCATCGGCGCCCAAGGTCAAGAACAGTCGCCCTGATTTTTGCTATAGCAATCATTCTTCTGGTCCGCAAGGTAAGATGGCGCTTATCAAGCAAGAGCTCGTCGCTCTGGAATTCTCCTATGGGATAGTCTGCTCCAGCAACGTTATAGATCTTGATATCTTTGCCCTTGATCTCAAAGCCCCCCTCCGGGGCCCGCGAGTCCTGGCTGACGCTACCTGTAATCTCTACTGATGATTCAACGGTGAGACTGGACGCCTTTTCGGTTGGAAGCACGCACTGGATGACTCCGCCCCTGTCGTCGCGCACCAGGATGAAAGAATTTTCCTTCTGCTTCCTGAGCCTGTGAACCCAGCCGCGGATTGTGACCTCCTTGCCTACAAATTCTTGCGATTTGATTTTGTGTACGCGTAAAGACACTATCGGGATTGACGATACTTTTCTAATTCTTAAGTGTATTCGTGCTGCGCTGCTATTGCGCTAGCTAAACACAGTTCTTGGAGGTGCGCCCCTTTTCACAGGCCTTGTCCTTAGCCTGGTATTGCAGCACGGACAGCCTCTCCCGTTCCACTTCATGAACACGCTACAGTAGCAGCACCACTTGTCACCATATGCGTAACGCAGCCTTGATTCTTCCAGCTTGCTTGACTTGTGAAGGATGCAGACCCCGTTGCAAGACGCCATGAAAATCACCAAAAAATGGATGAAGAGCTCAGGCTGGCTTTTCCTGCTGCGCCTTTCTGCCCATTACAAAGAATCCACCAGCTACTCCGCCAAAGATCGCGCCAAGAGCACCGATGAGTATGACCATCTGTCCTGTCTCAGAAGCAAAGAGTGCTGTTCCTGATCCCTTATCCTGGGGGAACCAGATCACACGTTCTCTCTGCAAGATGGTACTGTCGTTGCACTGTGCTCTTGATATCCCCAGCTCCTGACATCGATTCAATGTCTGCTCAGAGACTTCCGATCCTCCGACGCCGCCGTACTGCGCATACGAAGCCTGTTGCGATGACAGCACGACCAGAAGGCCGGCTGCTATTCCGATGAAAACGGTCTGTTTTTTCATAGAAAGGGTAAGCTCTGCAGTTCTGATAATCCTAGGTTTCGAACTGCAAGACTTAGCCCTGTTCTATCGCTAGAACATCCTCTTTGGAGCGGTACTTGACCATGACGTACACAAGGAACCCTGCTACCAGCGCGCCGGCGAAGAGGAGGCCCGTGATGAGGTCGGCGGAAAAGTTGGATACCAGCTGGAAGTGAGTTCCTGCCGGACCCATTTTCTGGTTGGACATCTGTGCTATGTCATTCACTGTGGTAATTTGATCACTAGGCAATGGAATTTGTTGCTCCGGAGGGACCAGCGGAACGATACTTGGTGCGATGCCGCTTGGTTCGACATAGTAGAAAAGGTAGTATGAAGCAGCGACAAAGACTGCAAGCGCAGCAAGCCCCGGAACAAGTGAGTGCCAGAAATCGCTATTGTCGTTGTGTTTTTTTCCAGAGAGAGGCCTTTCGAGAAGAGCGAGCTTCCACATCTTTACTGCCTCGTACCAAAATATGCCAGCTGCCACTGCGGGGACCGCAACGCCATACAGGCTGAGAGAATTCAAATTGAAAGCAACATACAACGGTGCGATCGCAGTAAAGATACTCGCATAGAATGCAAGCCTGGGTACCGTAAAGTTTCCTAGGCTGACGTAGGACTGGAGCGCTTTTACCTTTACGTGCTTTGTTATGGAAACCCTCCCATATGCATCCCGGCTCGCAAGTCCCATCTCTACCAGCTTTTCCACCTGATAGTCAGCCACGCTGGGACTCGACAGCCCAAGGTCGCGCTGGACTTCACGAATGCCCGAGGGCTCGCTTTTCCTTTGCAAGTAGAGGTATACCTTTAGCGTTCTTCCCTGGAGCTTTTGCTCCAGCTCGCTGTTCTGATTTTTGGCCAATGGCAACCTGATGTATTGCATGAATGCTGAATTTAAGGTGCTCTGGCTTGGCGGCCGTTCTGACAGCAGAACATGTAATATTTAGCGCATTACGCCGATAATTATCAATAAAGTTAGAGGCAAAATCCTTTCATACTTTGGCGGCGGTAATTCCTGAATCACGGGTGATGGCATTTGATTTATTATCGACAATCATGGTAGAAGGCGCAGAAATGAACAAAGGATGGGAGTGTCTGGAGAGCCGCAAGATCCTGCATGCCGGAGACGGCAAGGCAACCTTCATGGAGCTCTACCAGGACAAGGTGCGGACCACCAAGGGTCAGGTCGTCACCTACACAAGGTATAACGCTTCTGACGTGGTAATAGTAGTCCCGATTCTTGCAGACAACAGGCTGGTCATGATAAAGCAGTACCGCTATCCTCTTGGCAAGGTTCTCCTAGAGTTTCCCGCCGGTCATGTCGAAGGAGACGAAGAACCTGTGCAGACTGCGAAGAGAGAGCTTGAAGAAGAGACGGGATACAAGGCCAAGAAAATCGAGCGCGTCTACAGGTACCATCCGTCGGTGAGCAGGTCGAATCAAAATGTGCACGTCTTCAAGGCAACAGGGCTCATGGAGGGCAGGACAAGGCACGACGGGGGCGAGGACATCAATGTCCGGGTGATGACAACAAGAAAAGTGCAGCAGCTGATAAAGCAGGGAAAAGTGGAAAGCGCGGGCACTCTAATTTCGTATTTCCTTTGCTGCGCAGTAATGGCTGACAAAAAGGGTGGGATCACATGACAGAAAAAATGAAAGCTATGGTACTGGGCAAAACGGCCCCGATAGAAACCCGCCCGCTGCGGCTAAAGTCAATCGACAAGCCCTCAATAAGAAAAGGAGATGACCTTTTGATCGAAATAGAGGCATGCGGTGTCTGCCGTTCAAACCTTCATCTGATAGAAGGTGACTGGGAGGAATACGGCTCTCCATCAACGCTTCCCATAGTGCCCGGCCACGAAGTGGTCGGAGTAGTCAGGGACATTGGAAGTAGGGTAAGAAATGTAAAGAAGGGAGACAGGGTCGGAATTCAGCCACTATTCAGCTCATGCCTCAAATGTGAATACTGCAAAGACGGGCGGGAACACCTTTGCGATGATGCAGAGATAACCGGTGAAACGGTGCAGGGCGGCTACGCCGAATACATTCGCGCGAACGAGGATTTTGTAACCGCCATTCCTGACAGTATCGATTCGGAACACGCAGCACCGTTATTTTGTCCCGGCATAACCGCGTACAAGGCAGTCAAGGCAGCTGGACCTGCGACAGGCAAATCAGTGGGCGTCTTTGGGATCGGAGGCGTCGGCCACCTGGCGATCCAGATAGCAAAGATCCACGGCTCCAGGGTGGTTGCTGCATCGCGGACGAAAAGACATCTTGATCTCGCCAAAAAGCTGGGTGCCGACAACGCGCTGGTCTTTCAGGAATCTCAGGATCAATTCCTAAAACAGTTGAGAAAAGAGGAGGGAGGCCTGCTCGACAGCGCCATAGTCTTTGCACCGTCAAACAGAGCGATAGACGTTGCCATCAGCTCTGTAAAAAAAGGGGGCACAGTGGTTATCGGAGTACTGGGCAGCGTAGCCAACTTTCCGACATTTGAGGAAAAAATAGTCAAAGGGAGCGTTATTGGCTCAAGGCAGGACATGAAAGAGCTGGTGGAGCTAGCAAGGACATCTGACCTGAAAGTTGTGATCGAAACGCAAAAGTTGAAGGATGCCAATGAAGTTCTGGCAAGGCTAAAGAACTCACAGATAGAAGCACGCGCGGTTCTAGTTCCCTGACAACCCTCGATAATAATGAACCAAAGACGAATTTGGGAAAACATTCTAATAGTTCATTCGTCGCAGCGTAATGGAAAACTTGGCAAGAAGGCACAGGTCACGCACCGACATGATTGCCGCGGTGCTTGAAGCCGCAAAGGAAGGTGCAAACTTTACAAGAATCATGTTTACGGCCTACATGTCTTACCAGCAGTGCTGCGAGTACATCGACCTTGTTACAAAGAGAGGTCTGTTAGAGTTCAACAAGAAAGAAAGGATCTACACAACTGCCGCAAAGGGCAGGGAATTCCTAGGCATTTACGAAAAGATAAAACTATAAGGGCTGCATCAAAGGCTCTCGATTTTCTCCTCTATTTGCAGGCAGAAATACAGTGATTGGGACGCCCGCTGGATGCATATGCTATTATTACTAGCACTGAACTCTTAGACATCCTTGGATCCTAACCGGCATATCAGAAAGAAGAAGCTACGGGACCTGGATCACAAAATATACAAAGTCCGGCTCCGTATGCACAACAGGAAAGCTAAGACGGCTGTTCCCCGGTTGCAGGCTGAACTTAATGCGCTTCAGAAGGCCTATGACGAGGTTTCGAGAGGAAACATGGGAAATGTCAAAAAGAAAGTGTTTCCTCCAAGGCTTTGCCCCGCATGTAATGGAACAATGGGTAAGGGATATCACATTTGCAAGCCAGGTCCGTGGCGAGAAAGTAAGAAGGTATTCGCATTGTGACAGCAGCCCCACATGGTTGCCGTTTGTAGCCTGGGAACAGTGGCACGCGTGCAATCACGCAGGAATCACAATGCGAATGATGAATCATGTTTTGATGATTATATAAATTA
>JANWIX010000052.1 GCA_025449675.1 Nitrososphaera sp.
CCGCAGTGCTCTACGCCGCGTGCAATAGCGAAGGCGAAAAAGTAAACCAAGCCAGGATAGCCGTGGCTGCAGACGTCAGTATTGTGACTCTGAGGAAGAGGTATCGAGATGTCGAAGAAATTCTGCCCACTAACCTGTGCACTATAGCAGAGTGAGCAACGCGCAATGAAGAGCATCAAGACCAGCTTTAGAGGCAAAAGACGGAAGTGCGAATATCCAGGTCGTCCACATATCAGCTTGCTACCAAGTGGTTATCGCTCGCCGTCGGCCCTGAATGTTCACGAGTCTGTGATCTAGTAATATCCCTTGACTGGCGAGAACCTTAAAAAATCCTGTAAACTATTCAAACGTTATGTGGTGGCAAAGCTTCCTAATGAGCTGGGGCTGCGTTCCAGAGCTTACAAACGATTGTCAGGACATGACAAATGCGTCAAGCGCATACCTTGGTATCGTAATTGGCGCAATAATCGGGGGCATAATCAGCTGGTTGATTTACAGTCGACAAAAACACACTTCAAACAAGCAGGATAACACTCTGCAGCAAATCAAAGCTATAAACGATCATCAGGAAATGATGTTGAAGCGACTTGACGATTCCGACAAGCGCCATGATCGAGTCCTCAATACAATCCTAGAGTTAAACAAGAGGATCGACACTATAGTTGAAGGACAGGAACGTATGTTTGAATCAATAAAACCCGACAAAGAGCCATAGGGGCGTCGACTCCGATTTCGAACGATAGAACCCATAACCCCTACGAGATGGATCATGCAGTTGCAGATAATACCTGGCCAATGCGACTCACCAGGTCACTTATCCTTACTGGTTTCTTGAAGAAGCATTTGACATCCATGTTCGGAAATACCTTCTGAAACTCTTCCTTGTAGATTTCGAAGGCAGTCATGAACGCCACCCTCACTTTTTCGTCCGATTTTCTCAATTCCCTGTATACGTCAAATCCGTTCATCTTGGGCATTCTGATGTCCAAGATTAGCATGTCATATTGACCAGGCTTAAACCCCTTAATCGCCTCTTCAGGATCATTGAATACATCAACCGAAAATCCGTTTTCTTCCAATCCTCTCCTGATAACCGTAGTTATGTCGGCCTCGTCATCCAGCACCATGACTCTTCTTTTGTCTCCACCTAGTCCTGATACTGTCATAGATGGTAATGCAAAGTTCCTGTATTAAAGCAGATTGTTCTCTGGTTCTATTAGGTTACAATTATTTGCATCAAATCAGCGCATAGATGACGAGATCTGCGATTACGAGTTCTGAATTTCGCTGGCGGGATGAAATCGCATCAAACGCTTCCCGTGACCCAGCAGATCGTGCCGGGTCTTACCGAAATTTGCTACACAAAAAAAGGGTGTGTGTCCTTGCGCGGGCTGAGAAAACTCTCCTAACCCGAAGGGGGTTGTTCTCCTTGCGTGCTCTTGTAGTCCTGAAGCTCTGGCTTTTCTTTGTCGCTGACCTGCTGAGCCACGTCTTCCTTTGATTTCTCTGCGGCCTGTTCTTGTTGGCCCGAACCTACCACTTCTGCAGTCGCAAACCTCGCACCAACATTCGTGATTCTTATCTTGACTTTTTGACCTACTCTGCCTCCAACAACAAAGATTACGAAACCCTGTATTCTTGCGATTCCGTCGCCTTTCCTGCTCGTTTCGCTGATTTGCACATCATACTCCTTGCCCATTTCTACTGGCTTTGGGCCGCCAAAGCCGCCGCCTCGATTGTCGCCGTATCTTCCGCCGCCGTATCCTCCGCCATATCCTCCTCTTCCTCCGTATGACATTTTACTAAGGGGTATGATTAGGGCTACCCAATATAAACAAATGAGAATGAGCCGGTTCAGGCCATGAGACGGGTGATTTGTTGCACGCAGGATTCTTACGTAATATCATTCAATCATATTTTTATACTATGATCAACGATAAAGTAGGCATGAGATACAGAAGCAGAACTGATATCGTGTCGCAGATGTTGGAAGCTGCAAACGGCGGCGCAACCAAGACAAGGATAATGTATAGTGCGTTCCTGTCCTATGAGCAGCTAAAGGAGTATCTTTCAATGTTGAGCGAGAACGGCCTACTGGAACACGATGAAGAGAGCAGGATGTACAAGACCACACCCAAAGGCAGCAAATTTCTAGAAATATACAGCCAAATCGGAAGTAGTATCCAGCCAACAGCAGTTCGCGCCTAGGCCACAAGCTGCAAACGACATGCCAAAGTTCCTCGGTAGATCACGATGTCGAATGGACATAACGAGGATGAGCATTCAGGAGATAGGCTCGTAGAAGATTATGGCACAGTTCTGCGCGAAAGCGCGGTGCTGACTACTTTTGCAGGAATTCTTTTTGGCTTTCTTTTCAATGTGTCAATAGACATTCCCGAACGCTTTTCCCTTACAGATAGAGCTGCGCTGTTGGTAGCGTTTTTCTCGATTACGGTGGCAATATCGCTCTTTGTCATGCCTGTCATCTACCATCACGTTCAGTATCCGTATCGCGATATCGAGAAATTCAAGAATAGAAGTCACCGGTTCATCATGTTTGGCCTCATCCCTGCCGGCATTACGCTTTATCTTGGATTGGCGATAGCTCTGTCGGCGGTGATGCAGGCTCCTTTCGCTTTTGCGGTTGGCGCCGCACCGTTCGTGCTAGTCTATATATTTTTTAGACTAAGAAAATAGTCAGGCACCGAGAAAGAGGTTCAATAGTATCCTCCCTTTGTCGGTAATTCTGAATCCTTCAAACGGCTGCGAAATGCTTTCGATCATGTCCCACTTTTGTAGGAGTCCAACGTAGTGGGTTATCTGGTAGTAGTTCATGCGTGTTCTGTAAAGCAAGTGAGTTTTCTTTACCGGCTCGGTAGTTTCTCGCAGAAGGTCAAGAAGTAAGCCGAGTTGATCTCGTCTCTCTGGTTTTTGAATCTCAGACTGCAATTGCTGAAAACGTGGTTCTGACACACCATCCATGGGAATCCGGTAGTTATTATGCGAAACTGATTCATGAACTATCAATTTCTTATAGAGCATGATTGCCCTTGTGGCAAGTACGCTCGGAGTGAAAATGGATCATGCTGCAAGGAAGCAAATAGTCGCCAGCTCTTGCCTAGCGACTACGGGCGCAACCGCAGGAATAGTCGTGAATGTGATTTGCTCTCAGAAATCTTTTATCCTGCAACTATGACTTAGATGACATTGGAAAAGCATGAGATACCCTCTGACCTGCTGAAGCTACTGGATTCTAATGAAAAAGTCCTGTCATACATGAAACAGAAAAAGTATCACCCCGCCATTAACATCGAATCAGTAGCCATTACGGATAAGCGCATTATCTTTAGAAAACCCTCCATGCTCAGAATAAAGAAGAGCTACACCGACTATAGCTATGCAGACATCCTGAACGTGACCGTTGACAAGGGTCCCTTGAGGTCAACGCTAAAATTGAATCTAAAGATGGATGGAAGTGATTTACTAGTAGAAGACATCCCTAACGACGAAGCACAGGAAGCGTTTAGGATCATCAGGCAAGGCATAGATCAGGCCAGAAGTAAATTCACGACGTGAATTCCGCCAGGGGAAAAACCTAGCGAACACCTGCTGGGTTCTTATTTTTCATGTGTTCTAATTCCCAGTGCTTTTCCTTTTCGGCTTCGCTCAGAAAGGCAAGTCCACAAATTTGGCATTGAATCTTGTGTGCCGCAGGCTCGTTGCTTTTCGGTTCTCCAGCTTGCATAAGGTATCTATGATCCTCATAGGATAAATATGGCTGCTAATCCGAAAATTTTGGACATCGGGATGGAATTCACGCGTGTTTCTCAGATGTCGCCCAATTTCATCGTGAATGGAATCGTTTCTTCTATAGGATTCTTTGATTATCGTTAAGTGCGTTGCAACACTAGCACAAGCATGGTAGACGAACAAGAACGAGAATATGAAGAGGGTGCGCAAGGCACCGAGATAGGACGGAAAGACAATCCGCTAAAGGAATACAGGGAAAGTGAGCCAATGACTCCAGCGAAGCTAAACGAGCATGAGCCGACCGCCGTAAGAAGGGACCCTTCTGACCAGAAAATCGTTGAAAAAGCTGAAGTTGGATCCGATCCTGAAAAGGCAAGAGAAATAGCTAGGAGAAGTGGCATGGCGAAAGGCACGGCAGGAGCAGCTCCGACTGGAGACGAATACGAACAGGGCGCCGCTGGAACGAACAAGTAGCCAATCCCATCCTTTTTCTTTTTCTAATTTTTAGTGTGAATGTTATTACGCGAAGGCTAATAGTTGAAGAGGAGCAATAATCCTCTCCAACTTTTTCTTATTTTTTATTCTGACGAGAAATCGACTACTTACATATCATAGCCCGGATCGTAGGCAGGTTTTGGTTGGTCAGGAATGTCTTGCAGCCTGATTCGCTTTGCCGGCGTGTTCGGAAACGTTTCTTGCTTCTGACTGCACTTTGCGTTCAGCCCTTTCGGCTTTCTCTGCAGCTTTTTTTGCTTTTCCCGCCTCTTTCTTTGCCTTCCGCGAAGCTTTCTTTAGTCTCTTAGATTCTTCGTTAGTTTCCCTCGCAAGGCGTTCTAGGCGCTCGGCCTTTTCTTCTGCCCGCTTGGCCGCGAAAATAGCTCTATCTCCTTCGGTCTTTGCAACATCTATCGGATCAACAAGATCAGGCGAAGGTTTCATGTCCTCATAGGCAATTTGAGAGTCAAGGTACTTTGAAATTGGATCGAGCGAATTGCTCAAATCCGAAACATATCCCCGAGCTTCGACGAGCCTGTCTTGCCGCAGGGCATTTATCAATCCGTTAGAGTAGATCTTTAGGTCGTCTACAAGTAGTTCTCTGCTTTCGAGTGCCATGCAATGATCTCGTTAACTTTGCATAAAAGCGAATAGGAATGCGAGTATAGAAGAATCAAAGTGATCCTTTTACTATAACACACCATTTGTCAATAACTGACAGATTCAAGGATTGCAGTTGTCCCATATTGAATATCAACTAGGATTAGGATCTATTCTCCCTCTAAAATCCTGCATCACATGAGGGCGAGCGTTCTCGTAAATCACAAGAGCATTACCAGCAGGGTCGCGGAAAGTGCAGCAGGGGCCAGGAGGTATCTCGATCCTGTTCTCTTCAGTCCATCCTCGTGATTTCAGAGCAAGCACACTATTTTCTAGGTTTGCTACCCGATAGATCAGCATCACGTCATTTTGCTTGATATGATCCGCTAACAAGACATAGGGTTTCTCACCCATTTTTGATAACTTGATGCAGGCTACCCAGACCCCAAAGGCATGTATTTTCCATAGCAGCTCTCCCCCAAGAACATCCTTGTAATACTTGACAGAAGAGTCGATGTCGGGGGCAGGCACGTAGATAAAGTCGAGCGATTCGAACATGATCCCTAATGTCCGAAATGGATTCAAATGGGTTTCCCCATGATCCAAGGCCCCAACCTTACAAATCTGAACTAGTGTCTTTTTCCAACGTGTATGGCCAGCTCGATCTTTTCGGCAAAGCGTGCTCTGCAAACTGGACACACAAGTTTCTTCGTCTGCGAGCCTATCCTCCTTAGCAGCTGCTCTAGAAAGCCCATCTGTGAGCGAAAACCTAGCTCCTGCATCATAGATAAACCTTGACAACAAAAGGTCCTGAAATTCGACAATTGGGGTATTAGATCGACGCTTCGGCAATAGGTAGGCGACTAAGAGATCTTGTGTAAATGCCCGAAAAGCCAATGAAAATAGAAATGACAAAGCCGGCGATAGCCAAAATGATACCAATCAATCCCCTTCTTCTGTCATCGCCTCTATGCCAAAGTACGGATGGCAGGAAAGGTTATTAGTTTTGCAGTGAAGCGACAGCTGGAGTTACGAATTTTGTCTGATCAGGACTGGCACAACCTAGGTCCAGCTGAAACTCTGAAGGACCCAGCCTTGAGGGAATTGACAATCGAACGAACCGCAATAGCACTTTCATACAAGGACGGACGATTTGGAGCCATTTCGAATGTTTGCAACCATGTTGGTGGTCCACTCGGGCGTGGGATGATCGATGGCGATTATGTCAAATGTCCCTGGCACAACTACAAGTTCCACAGGGTTACAGGATTTGGCGAGCCAGGATTTGAAGATGACCGTGTCCCGCAGTATGAGCTAAAGATAGAAGGCGGCAACCTGTACGTCAACCTGCGCCCCGTAACACAGAGAAATAAGCTCCCTCACCCGCCTCACCCTCTTTCGAGGGCGGTAAAGCGGGAGGAGGGGCCTATCAGAGTGGTCGGAATTTCCACCACGGCGATGGATCAGAAAAATCCCAGGTATTCAACATCTGACAAGCTCCTTGAAACTGCTCTAGAGCACGCCAGAAACTTGGGCGCGCAGACGCTGCTCATAAAGCTCAATGACTTGAAATTTCGCAACTGCGAAGGCTACTACTCTAAAGCTGCGAGGGCATGCACCTGGCCGTGCTCTATTACACAGATGGACAAGACTGACGAGCTCGACAGGGTCTACGAAGCCCTCGTTCACTGGGGCGATGTCATAATGGTGGCAACTCCCATACGGTGGGGCGCTGCCAGCTCTCTGTACTACAAGATGGCGGAAAGGATGAACTGCGTTCAGAACCAGATTACAATTGGCGACAAGGCTTTGATCCAGAACAAGGTCGCTTCATTCATCATAACTGGAGGACAGGACAACGTCCAGGACGTGGCCGGACACATGCTGGGTTTCTTTTCAGAGCTTGGCTTTGTATTTCCGCCCTTCCCCTACATCGCCCATACCAGGGGTTGGTCTGCCGAGGACATGGAAAACAATATTGCGTTTGTGGAAACGAGCTCTGACCTCCAGGAGGGGGCAAAGGACCTTGCCCGCAGGAGCGTGGAAACTGCGCAGCTGGTTCTCGGGGGCAAGCTATCCAAGGAGAGAATTGTTCATCCTGGAAGAAAGGCACAGCCAATACACTTCAAAAGCTAGAGTCGGGGCGCGGTCATGCTTCGGCTTCAATCGCCTGCGACTCTATTAGAGAGCCAGCGACTAGTGCCGCGACCACTATTCCTATTTCAACAAGCGTGGGTATGGTGTATTCCTTCCACATCCTTCCACGCTTTGCCAATTGTGCAACGAGCATGCCGCTTCTAGATATGGCAAGCCCGTACGCCAGAATCTCCAAAATGCCAAAAGGCGTCGCGATTACAGACAGCGGGTGAAGGTCCTGCAATTCGGCAACTCCCAAGGTGAATGCGTGAAATACCGTTCCTGTAGATACTCCCGAATAGACGCCAACTCCGACTCCGGCGCCCGGGACAAACATTGCCAGGGCGATCCCGATGTTGTTAAGAAATATGCCGGCCTCATCGATATCGTCGACTTTTTCCGTAAATTCTGTCACAATGTGTTCTGCTTCCTGCTCGCTTAGCGGAAGCGCTGCGCCAACCAGGTAGGCTCCCAGAAAGGCGGCGACTCCGCCTGCCAGATACAACAGCCTGTAGCCGATGCTGAAATAGCGCGGCCTGGCGATCTGAACCAACCTAGTTCACTTCGATCGTGCCAGAGGAGGGTTGCTTTAGCATAGTCATGTCTTCAGAATCCATGCTATTTAGCACCAGTATCTTGAAATCATACACGCCGCGCCCTGGTGCTATCCATCCTGCTTCCAGGTCGGCCTGCTCACCCCTTCCCAATGAGCCCTCAAGCACTGTAATTTCAAGAGCGACTCCCTCGCTTTCAAAGACACAAATCACGTAGGCAAAGTCCTGTTCCACTCGCTGCAAATTCACTATAGCGTCAGTCACTATGATCTTTTGCTTGGGACTGGCTACACCAGTCAGCTCCATGCCGGTGGATTCGTCAAGAAACCTGACGGCAACAGAATTAGTGCTAGCCATCCTATCGAGCGGGTGCAGCTCAAAATATTCCTCATCAAACGTCCCATCACTGACAGTGGCTGCGACGACCGGCGAGAGCGAGCTTACCCTGCCAGTTACGGTGTTGTTCTGCAGGTCCAATGAGATTGTTTCATCTTCCCAACTGGTGCCATTAAAGTGAAGGAATCTTGTACTTGATTCAGTAACCGCTTGGCTCTCGTTGTACGGAATGGTGATATCGATAAGCCCCTCAAATGCCATCTCTGACGAAAGCGAAATGTTGTAGATCTGCCCGGCGGTAACGAAACTCGTCGCCGAGTCATCCTCGATGGTGCCCTGCGAGCTGTCGCCTGATACAGTAGATATGCCCGGGCTATCTTGCGATAGCGACAACGGAGTCACCTCGACTTTCCCGGGTGACGTAACACTGTCGAAAAGCACCTTGATTGTCCCCTTGCCGCCTCCGGTGTTCGGACCTCCTCCGGAACCACCTTCAACTATCGGAACCTCTGTCGCTACATTGTTGCCTGATGGAACAGGGTCGGATGTCGATGGCTGCACGGAAACCTGGGGTGTAGTTGGGCTTGCGTTGCTTCCCCCTCCGCCCGATTTCCTAGCTAGCGAAGCAACAAAGTCGACTACGATGCCGGTGCCTGGGCGGCCCAGTCCTCCACCGGCGCCACCCGAACAGTCATCAACGTCCACGGCTATCGAGAACGGGCCGGTTGTGTTTGTCTGGCCAGTTACCGTCATTGCGTCAGTGTCAACCCCGTCTGGCAGAGTCACGTCGATCCAAGTCGCGTCATGCTTGTGCACCATCCTAAAGGATGAAGGATCAAAGCCTCGCAGGATCGCATTGCTATATCCTATCGAGACGGTGATCAGTCCGTCAGGGCCAAGCTGCGCATCAGTCAATTCCAGATTAATTGCGCCGCCAATGGGCTTTAGGCACACTCCTTCATCAACAATAAAGTCAGACATCTGCACAATCCCTGCCTCGGTAATTCCGTCGATTACTGCTTCCGCCCTGGCGCCGGAAATGTAGCGAACCGAAAGTTCCTCGCCCGCTTTGGCGTGTAGCACTCCAGTCTCGCTATTAGTGACGTCATTCGTAAATGCAAAGCTTCCCGAGAATACGCCACTGCTCGTCTCATTTTCTGTGAGTGTTATCGTCAGGATATCTGGATCGCTGCTCTCTGATTTTATCCCCGCAAAAACTATGTCCAGTTTGTCGGGATCAACGTCTCCGTTGTCATCTATTACAGTTAAGACAGGACGCTCTGACAGCCTGTAGGAGGCTTTGTCGAAAGACGCAGTAGCCGTCGCAGACGAATTCTGGAGATTGGCAATATCCCTGAGGTCTGCGATACTGCCATCGCCCACAAAAACCTGCGTCCTGTGAGCGCCGGCCGGCTCCGGTTCGTGAAGCGCCAGTCCCGCAATAAAGCTGCTAAAAGTTGATGTCCTCCCCGTAACGGTTTCGGCGACCAGGTCAGATGATTCCGTAATATCGACGATGGCTACACCATCCTCCGTTAATTCCTCGTGGAATATGTCGACCTGCTCGGGGCTGGCTCCTTGCGGCAACTTGCCATCGTACGAAATCGTAACCCTCGCAAATGTGTCTTCGGCCATCTCTACAGCGGAGGAGATGCTGAGGCAGAGATCCAGGGATGCGTATCGATCGCTTGGAGGTGTTTCACATTCTGATACGTAGACCGTACCATCCGAAAGTATTTGTTCAAATTCGATCGTCGCGTTGAACGTAAATAGTCCTGATATGTCCACGACGGGATCCGCAGCATCAATATCCAGTGCAACCGCCGAAAGGCTCACCAGGTCATAGGTCATGATATCACTATCAGATGCCTCGTACAAATCGTCTCCAGCAAAGTGGGCCTGAACTGACCGCAGCGAATCTGTAACGTTTGGAGCGGTTCCCAAAGAGCTATATTCTCCTTCATCGGCTCCCGACTCTGTAGTAGCCTCTTCTAGAATTCCGACGGCGCCAGTGCCACTGAATGTAATGTTTTGCCCTCCGATGCCCTCTGCTGCATCCGCGTCATCAAGTGAGCCAGTGACACTTACCTCTGAACCCTGTACGACACTTGAGACAGGATTAAGCGTCACGGTAGTCGAGTGTTTTTGCACATTTATCTCGGCTGGTGACGCTGTGGCCTTTTGTGTTCCGTTGGCCGAAAAGAGCGCCGCAGAAAGCTGGTTAGGATTGCTCGTCAGCGCTGAGGGGGAGTAGGGATGGCTTACAGGTCCCCAATCGCAGCCATCAACCGGAATTTCTTCAGTCGCAGTGCCATCACCCCAGTCAACCGTGACAGTGTCGGTGGTTTCAGCGCCGCTTCCCACCGTTCCGGAGACTTCCACGAGATCGACATCCCATTTTGGAGTAGTATTACTTACTTCGTCGATGGTCATCGAAGTTTCTGCAGGAACAAGCCCACTGTGCAAAAGAACTTCAAAGTTGCCCGGCTCGATCGGGTCTTGCCATACTACGTGGACTGTTTCGCTGCTAGGAGCAAGAATCAGCTGGGGAATCGAAGAGCTAGTAGGGTTATTGCTGACGTTTATGGCGCACCCAAAGGTCTCGCCGCCGTCGGGGCTTGCTCCCAGCATGATCTCGGTGTTGGCGATATCAAGGCTGTTGTCCATCCATGAAAGATAGACAGTCTCGGTGCCGGAGATAAGGTGCACCTGCGGTAGGGATGACTGGCCAGAATTAACGCTGACGTTGGATGGATCGCCGAAAGTACTACCTCCATCAGTAGTCGAGGCGAAAAATATGTCAAAGGCCCCTCCAGTATCGGTATTGTCTGCCCAGGTGACAAAGACGTTTTCAGTCCCCGGATCGGCAATCAGCGCAGGGCTCACGGAAACCCCAGAATTCTGGCTTACGTTGGTGGAGTTAAACGTAGAGCCTCCGTCGAGGCTGGATGCAAAGAATATGTCGTTGTTACCCGGAGATGAATCCTGCCATGCGACGTAGATAGCTTCACCATTCACAGCGACCTTCGGCGAAAATGAGCCGCCATCTTCGGTGGCGCTCAGGTTGACAGGTTCGGTAAAGTTGCCGCCTCCATTGACGCTCGATGAAACGAAAATGTCGCTGGCTGGAGAAGTGTCTTGCCAGACGACGAGTATCGTTCCGTTGGCAGACAAAGCAATCTGGGGCGAAGCCGAAACTCCGTCTGTCGTGTTGCTGAGGTTGATTGCCTCGCCAAAGGTTGCGGCGTCATTTTCGCTTGCCGCGAAAAGAACTTCAAGGTTGCCTGTGGAGGTGTCCTGCCACGTTACGTACACATTGTCGTCAGACGTGGCCACTTGCGGAGACGATGAAGAGCCATCAGTAGTATTGCTAACATTAACCGGCTCGCCAAAGCTGGAACCTCCGTCGGAGCTTGACGCGACAAAAATGTCATTTGCAGGGGAAGTATCTTGCCACACGATGTGGATATTCCCGCCGGAAACTGCAATTTGTGGCAGGGATGAAAGCCCGTCGGAATCGCTAATGTTCAAAGGTTCACCAAAGGTCAAACCTTCATCTGCACTAGAGGCGAAAAATATTTCATTGTTTCCCGGTGTGGCATCCTGCCAGACGAGATAGATATTTGCGCCGTCCTGTGAAACCGCGATCTTTGGGAGGATGGAACTTCCTTCGTTATTACTCACGTTCAGGATGCTACTTGCGGCGTTCGCCGCTGGAAGGTTCAGGACGCCTGGAAAACCAGGGGGCAGCAGAACGAGAGCTGTAAGGATGGTAAGCAGTAACATGGTCCTCTTGGATTTCTGCCTAGGCTGCACGGTCAGCCACCTCCGACGTTCTGGAATCGGCGTTCAACGGTAGAGTGCCACCGCAACAATTGCTGAAATAATGAATGTCGTCGTAATCCTAGAGATGAGAATTCTCATTGAATTTTCAAGTGCAATCTCATAGATAAATATAGTAGGTCCAAACAAGATTCTAGGCACGTTCTATATAATCCTCGGTATCGCCAATTGGCATCAGAAAATACTCCTTGCCTGGATAAAGGGAATGGCTGAAGCGATCCTTGGCAGAAAACTATCGAAAAAAGATCGTCCATCATGGAAGCAACGCACAGCCGATTCATTTCAAAGGGGCTAACAGTCTTTAGAAAAATGTTCTCACCAAGTCAATAATGCCTGACTGCATGCCTGCGGATTCGCCGGTCCCTAGCCGGAAGTCTCTGAATACGTGCGCACGATGAAAAGGTTCGTTTCAGTCGGTTCCTGAACAGAATCAGACCATTCGCAATCCAATGAAGTGACTCGCAATGGGATGAATTCACCGGACAATACTGTCCTTTCTGGCATGTAACAGGTAACGGAAAGAGACGGATCCATGAGGTCTGTCGCGTTGATCGAGATCGTAAAGCTCGCTGTCACCTGACCGGTAAAGTAAACCTGGTCATCTGACGGTATGACTTGCTCCTCAGCGATGCCAATAATCCTGATATCCAGAGATCTGACTCCGTTCTTACCGGCATCATGGACAGTGCAACTCATGGGATTATCACCAATTCCGAATGTCATGCTGGAGATCATCTGGCACTCGAGCTCAGGCAAGCGCTCGGCCACATCCAAGGCGTCCGGTGCCTGATGTGGCATCGGCGAGTCGCCTGACAATGATGGGGCAGGGCTTGTCGTCGTCTCCGGCTCTAAAGCGGGCGCGCCATTTCCGGCACCCGTGGTTGCCCTGTCTTCCTTGATATACAGTTTGGCACAGTGATCATAGACTGAATACAGGTCAACAAGATATGTGCAATGCACAGGTTTGTAGGTTCCTGGATCGTATGGATTCTGTGATTTCTGATCCGCAGCGGAAAAGCTCCTTGCCGTCTCGCTATCAGGAAGGAAAGAGAACTCTGTCCATGCCGGATTGATAAAGACCCATGACTGTGGAATACCTGGCGGCCCATTGTCTACCGAATAACTGTTGGGCCCGATATAGATCCGGACGGCGACTGCGCCTGGATATTCAGACCTATCGAAGACAAAGTATCCATCGCGTACCCAGTCTACCAGCTCCCACTCTGTACTTGCCGTATTGTTGAAAACAAACTTGGCCAGCACTACTTGCACATCGTCTACCATCCAGAGTCTATTACCGGTAGAGTCCGCGAGGTAGCCCTGAACGCCATGGGAGGTCATGTTCTCCACGATGATCCGGGAAACGATAATGCCAATGTCTCTTCCCAGTTTGGAATCAAAATGCCATTCGAGTACTGCAAGTTTTGCACTCTCTTCTGGTGAGAGCAGGATGCTTTTTCCTTCAATCGCGGTCGGAACTGATATTACAGAAAGAAGCAGCGCCGCAGCGAGCGGAACCGGAACGATCTTGCGTAATGCACTGGTTCCCATCTCAGTTCGCATCTGAAATGTTGGTAGTCAGGAGCTGAGCAGGAGCAAGCATCTGAATCGTCTCTCCAGAAATACTATCAAATACGAACACCTGAACCGAGTAGTCTCCATTCGGAAGATCTCGTACGAGTTCGAAGTTGACTGAAGCGTCAATATTTTCGCCTCTCTGCAATTTCCCTGAAACCGAGTTGATCCCCATGACAACACCGTCTTCGTTCAGTACCTGGACCGGGCACGACGTAGGGCTTCTGGTGGCCATCAGTTTTCTGTCCTATAGCTCATTATGCCCTCCCCTATATAATGCGGGAGGCATACATAATGTCCCCTGTTATGCCGGGGGTCAGGTCTCCCCATACTAGATGCGGCCCATCTGTGAGCGCTATTGCCGGAGTTATCGACTGTCCACTGTTGTCGCTGATGTTCACTGCTGCTTCAAAGTTCTCGCCGCTATCTCCGCTCTTTTTCACGAATATGTCGAACTGGTTTGGCGTGCCTATGTCGCTCCATGCGATGTATATGCTGCCACCTGACACCGCTATTCGGGGAGTAGCAGAGAGGCTTGATGTGGTGCTGATGTTCTTTGCATTGGCAGTGTTGGGTGTAAAGTTAGTTCCGCCATCGACGCTCTTCTTGAACAGGATGTCAAAATTACCGGAGGTTCCGCCTGTTGTGTCGCTCCATGTGACATAGACGTTGTCGCCGTCTACAGCCAGGCTTGGGGTCAGCGAGTGTCCAGAATTCGTGCTAATATTCTTTGCATTGGCAGTATTTGGAAGGAAGGTTGTTCCTCCGTCAGTGCTCTTCTTGAACAGTATATCGAACTTGCCGGATGTACCTCCGCTTATGTCGCTCCATACAACGAATATTCCGCTTGGAGACACGTCCACATCCGGTGTTAGCGAGTCGCCACCATTGCTGCTGACCTTGGTCCCGCTTACTGTGTTTGGTGTAAACGAGACTCCGCCATTCGTACTCTTCTTGAACTGGATGTCATAGTTGCCGGATGTACCTCCTGTCTTGTCGCTCCATACCACATAGATGCTGGATCCAGATACAGCCAGGCTTGGAGTCAGCGAGTCGCCGCTGTTGGATGAGAGCTTTACTGAAGGCTCCCAGTCCTCGCCCATGTTGCTGCTCTTGCTGAACTGGATGTCATAGTTGCCGGATGTACCTCCTGTCTTGTCGCTCCATACCACGTACAGGATGCCGCCAGATACCGCTATCCTCGGAGTTAGCGAGTCGCCTGCGTTATTGCTGACAACCTTGGGTGGACTGAATGTAGCTCCACCGTCTACGCTCCTGCTGAAGAGTATCTCAAAGTTGCCAGAAAAGAGGCCTGGCTTCTCGCTCCATACCACATAGATGTTGTTCCCTGCATCTGTAGCAACATCTGGAAGCACCGATATTCCTGGGTGGTTAAAGACGTTATTCGGCCCTACCATTGACGCCGCCTCTGCTCCTTCCAGCACTGGCGGAGTAAGCTCGGCCAGTGTGTCGGGGTCTGGATAGACTAGACCATCTATGGCGCTGCCTTCGTCCCTAAAGTTGAGGTCCAGCAATGTCCATTCGTCGTAGCTTGCGAGAGTCGACTTGACCGTGCCAGTGCATCCTGTCATGCCGCTGAGGGTATTGATATTCAGTGATGCTGTATTGCCCGCAGCGTTGTCCCAGTTGACGGTGGCACCGTTTGAGCTATATGTGACTGCCGGCCGGCCCCAGATTATCTCGAACGTGCTGCTCCCAGGCCCAAAGCTGGAAAAACCGCCGCCGCTCCACTGAGAACTAGTTATCGTAAGGCCATCTGCTTCCTGCAGGTTATTCTCGTTCAGGTCCTGTAGATCTTGCCGCGAGTAGGTTGGTGACCACTCTGTCCTGGCTCCGTTCGCGGTTGTCGCGGCCAGAGAACCCCACGGAAACTGCCTTGCGTAGCTCATGACACTGATCAGGTTCGGTTTGCAGTTGTCGTCGTCTCCTCCTCCGTGTCTCAGTCCCAAGTTGTGGCCCAGCTCGTGCATCAGTGTACCAACCCTTTCCTGATGGCTGTTCGCGAATGTGGTTCCTGCAGCTCCTGTGGTGCAGCCCACTGACACGATAAAGTCGTTGCCGCGAAGTTCTGCCTGACCTGAAGGGCCGCAGGCTATGTTTGCTCCAGTGTTTATATTCTTTGCAAACAGCCCGTAATGGTACACCTGTGCCTTGGCTTCAAGGAAGTCGTTTCCACTGCCAAGCGTCCCGCCAGAACGCTCTCCCGATGTTCCAAACTTGGCTTTCTTTATGCTGTCAAAGTCATCGAGGACTGCAGGAGTAGTGTCCGTCCATACATGCAACGGGTCAAAGACCGCGAGATTGGTCTCGTCGATGGTAATGTGAAGCGTGAATCCTTCTGCTGCGAAGACGTTTATGATTGTCTGAATGTTGTTGTTGATTCCGCTGCCGCTAGTTGTTGGACAGAACCCAGTCATGCAGTCTATCTCTACAAAAATGTCTCTTTGTCCTACGACTGCTCCGGCGAGCGGGTAGTTCGCGCCTCCAAGAGTAATTCCAGCAGTCTCCCATAGGTCGCAGATTCCGTCACTGTCGGTATCGACGCTGCCTACGTC
>JANWIX010000053.1 GCA_025449675.1 Nitrososphaera sp.
GTATCCTACAAGCTAAAGCAGCCAATGGTGATTGGCTATATTGGAGCAGGCATGATAA
This sequence comes from Nitrososphaera sp., assembly GCA_025449675.1. Lineage (GTDB taxonomy): Archaea > Thermoproteota > Nitrososphaeria > Nitrososphaerales > Nitrososphaeraceae > Nitrososphaera. The sequence continues at coordinate 59 of JANWIX010000053.1, forward strand.
TCGGACCCTATACTCCGCCATTTGGTTTTGTCAACCAGCCAGACATCCTGAACCTTCTTGCAGAGATAGGAATAGTACTTCTCCTCTTTGTGGTGGGTCTAGAATATCCGATAGCAAAGCTACGCTCAATTGGAAGAAAGGCGTTTGTAATAGCATCGACCGAAGCCTTCGGAACGTTTGCGCTCGGATATGTAGTGGGCCAGGCCATGGGTCTTGCGTTATTTGACAGCCTATTCCTCGCGCTCTCGATCTCTGTGACCAGCACCGTAATCGTCATGAGAGTTCTCGAAGAGCTTGGGATGATAAAGCACGAAGCAACCATGCTTTTACTCGGTGTTGCGGTAATAGAGGACATCATAATAATTTCAATGCTTGCCGTGCTGCAGTCAGTTGCTGCAACCGGGAACCTCTCGGTACAGGAGATAGCCATCTCGATTGGCGTGGTACTTGCGTTCATTGGCGGGGCGTTATTCATAGGCTCTCGAACGGTCCCGAGATTCGTAGACTTGATCGGAAGGACGAACCGCTACGACCTGGTGATAGTTGCTATTCTAGGGGTAGCATTTGGACTGGCATTCATTGCGAACCAGATCGGGATTTCGGTAGCAGCTGGCGCCTTTTTTGCCGGAGTCCTGATTGCCGAATCAAAGACACAGAGCATCGCAAAAGTACTGACAACGCCGCTCAAAGACATGTTTGCAGCCCTCTTTTTCGTGTCGGTCGGCGCGCTCATGGATATCAAGCTGCTTCCACTTTTCATAGTGCCCGCCCTCATTCTCATCGCAACCTCGTTTGGTGCCAAATTTGCGACTGTCTACTTTTCTACAAAGATGCAAGGTTTCTCCAAGAAAACTTCAGTGCAGACAGGTTTTGGGCTTTCAGCTTCAGGGGGCGAGCTTGCACTCGTGACGGCAAAGGGAGGGGCGGATATAGGGGCCACAAGTTCTTTCGTTCTCCCTATGGTCGGCGCAATGACTATCATCACTACTTTCCTGTCTCCTTATCTTATCAAGTTTGGATGGAAACTAAGCGACAGATTTAGGAAGGAAGACAGCAGCCAGGACCCATCGCCGAAGGAAGAGAAATAGAATGGGCATCAGAGCTCCATATCGGACTAGGCTTTGAGCGGAACTTCGCTATTCTTCCGCCTCATGCTACAATCTCTTTTCTTCCAATTCTTACCTCCCTGAAGGCATTTCTCGCCAGATTCTATCTCAGGGACGACCTCTAGCATTATATTTCTCGGGCATGTATCCCTCCTGTGTCAATGGCGTCCGAGATGACCCTCAGGGAGCACATCGAGGAGCTCCGGGTCAGGGTTCTCAGGGTAGCCCTCTCGATAATTATCATCACCGTATTTGCCATGACTTTTGACCTCCGTCCGGTCGAAGTAGGCTCTATTCCGCTTGCATACCCGTATCCGGATCCAGTACACAACATTTCCGCTCGCCTCACTTTCTACATGCAGGATTCGCTTCTGCCGGATGATGTAGAACTCATCCAGACTGCTCCGGGTCAGGCCTTCTTTGCCCAGGTCTACGTTTCCGCCTTGATAGGGCTGACTGCTTCTGTCCCTGTAATCGTACGGGAGATATCAGCATTCATCTCCCCTGCAATAAGTTCCAAGACCAAGATAGGAATGCTGAACGTCTTTCTGCCCGCAGTGGCGCTTTTCATAACAGGCATCGTGTTCTCCTACCTTGTAGTCATCCCATATGTCCTTGACTTTCTGTACAAGTATGGAGAGGCGCTCAACGTGGAGACGTTTCTTACCATAAACGACTTTATCTCGTTTGTTATGCAGTTCTTTCTTGGATTTGGGATCGCCTTTCAGCTCCCAGTAATAATGTACGGAGTGTCGCTTACCAACGTAGTTTCCCCCCGCTTTTGGCGCGACAATCTGCGCTACGCGGGCATCATCCTCGTGGTATTTGGCGCCCTGATCACCCCTGACGGCAGCGGGGTTACCATGTGGTTTGTGGCTGGCCCGATGGTCGGCCTTTACCTGGCAGGAATGCTTATTATAGAGAGAAGGGCGGCCCGGCAAAAGAACACTTAAATTATTACGCGGGGTATCCCACGACAGATGGTCACTGAAGGGCTGTCAAACCTCATAATGCAGTTCGCAGGACTCGGAGGATGGGAATGGGTCATTATCATCGGTCTGATTGTGGTGGTCTTTTTCGGAGTGAAAAAGATACCCGAGCTGGCAAAGTCTTTCGGCAAGGCCACTGCCGAGTACGAGAAGGCAAGGATCGAGGCGAAAAGAGAGCTTCAGCAGCTAAAGAGCAAGGGCAGCGTGGGCAGGGAAAAACTCGAATCCATAGCCGATTCGCTTGGAATTGACTACACCAACAAGAACGACGACGAGCTGAGGGCTGCGATCGAAGTCGAACTGAACAAGAGCAAGCAGTAGCTTAAAACATTTTTATTGCAATCTTTTTTGTCTCTAGTCGTTGATCGGCCCGCAGCAGATCGCATCTGTCGTTGATCGGTACGATCTGAAGAATGTCACTGTGGGCACCATAGGCAGCCATTCGGCACTTGAAATAATGGACGGCGCCAAGGACGAGGGCATGAAGACATTGTGCATCTGCCAGAAAGGCCGCGACCTGCCCTACAGGAGATTCTCCCGGCTGGCAGACGAGATAATGTTGCTCGACAAATTCTCTGACGTAATGAACAGAGAGAACCAGGAAAAGCTCCGGCAGCTCAACACTGTAATTGTCGCACACCGCGCCTTTACGGCGTACCTGGGATACGACAACATTGAAAACAACCTGAAAGTTCCGGTCTTTGGCAACAGGTCAATGCTGCGAGCAGAGGAGCGCAGCGCGCCCAGGAACCAGTACTATTTGCTGGAAAAAGCCGGGATCCGCCACCCGCGCATTTACCGCAAGCCTTCTGACATTGATGGCCTTGCTATGGTCAAGGTGCAGGAGGCAAAACGGAATTTGGAGAGGGCTTTTTTCATCGTTTCGTCCTACGATGACTACAAGAAAAAGTCAAAACAAAAGATAGAACAGGGGATGGTCACAAAGCAAGATCTTGAATCTGCGACGATAGAAGAATACATACTTGGAACCTACTTTAACCTGAACTTCTTTCATTCGCCGCTTTCAGGCGAGACAGAGTTCCTTGGGATAGAGCGGAGGCTGCAGACAAACCTTCACGATTTTGTGTCGCTTCCCGCAAGGCAGCAGATGGAGATCGATCTGCAGACACAAAATATTGAAGTTGGGCACACGCCCGCCAGCATCAGAGAGTCGCTCCTCGAAAAAGTCTTTGAGATGGGCGACAAATTCGCAGTCGCCGCAAGAAAAGAATACCCACCAGGAGTTGTCGGCCCGATATCACTGCAGAGCGCTGTAACAGTTGACCTGGATTTTGTCGTGTATGACGTCTCCTTGAGAGTGCCTGGGAATCCCATCATGTCAACCACGAGCCCGTACACGAAATATCAGCATGGGGTAGTGATGGGGGTTGGCCGCAGGATTGCAATGGAGCTAAAACAGGCAGCTGCGCAGAGAAAACTGCGCGATGTCGTTACCTGATCTATTCTAGAAATTATTCTGCAATGACTTGTGCGGGAGCCTGGCGCTTGCGAATGTTCTTTTGCTCTTCCTTTTTCTTTGGCTTCTCGGGCTGGGATGCAGGCTTGGGTTTCTTTGGAGCCTTCTTGAACAGCGAAGACAGTTTACTCATAAAGCCTTTCTTCTCTTCCTTCTTTAGCTCCTTCTCTCTTTCCTTTGCGCGCTCTTGTTCCTGGACAAGATGTTGCAATCCCAGTTCCTCAAACAATGCTTTCCTCACGTCTTTTGGCAGGCGTTGGGCGATGTCCAAGATCTTTTGATCAAGAACTTTGATTCGCTGGTTCTTGGTGTCTATTTCTCCGACCATTCTGTTGGCCTGATTTTCTGAAGAGGTCTTTAGAGTTTCATACTGTTTTGACTTGTTGTCTATTTCCTTCATGAATTCTTCATGGAACCAGTTCACCAGCCTCTCCAGCTCTTCCTGGTTTACGCTCGTCACTGCTTCGGCGCAGGTCTGTTTCAATTCCTTGGTCTGTCCATCTAAGATGCCTTTGACATCACTTCGCAACACATTATTCTGGCTAGCGTTATCGGAGACCATTTTGCTGATTCGAGACTCGTGGTCCTTCATCGCCTTTTCCATCCACATCTTTAGGTCGCTCCTGCTTTTCTTTACCTGCTCGTCAAGGGCATTCTTCAACTGCTTTCGTTCGGTCTTGTGCTTGGCCTTGATGTCCTTCAGCTCTTTTCGATGCGCTGTCCTGATAGTGGTAATTGTTCCATGTCTCTTTGCTCGCGCCTTCTTGGGTTTTAGTTCCGGTGCCTTGTGTGGAATAATAGCTTGAGGCGGACTGACGCTCTTGGGTGAATAACTAACTTCAACAGAACTGATGACTTTGGTCGGGATTACACCCTTTGGGGTGTTATCAGTTGCACGTTCTGCCTGTCTTTTCTCGGCATTTTTGCTAAGCACCCTTTTTGCGATGGATTCCAGTTCATCTAGAGACGAATCTTCAACCTCGGTCATCATACAGTTCCCTTCTCTCTGATCTTTTAAAAGGAGTTGTATGTCTGGTGCCTCGACGCGTTGCGCGAGTTACATACGTCTAATGATAGCATTCGAGAGACATCTGTGCACGTCTCGGAACTTGCTAATCATGTCATGAGAAGGAATGCGACTGATACCCTCATAGCTGGATACACACCGATCGTCGAACAAGGTGAGAATCAATGTTCTATCGGTTCTTCAAAGAGATTCTTTCTGACCTTTATCGGTATGTCAAAGTACGAGGCCAGCGCTATCGAGTCAGATGCACGGTAGTTGCGCAAGACAAGCTTTCCATCTCTCTTTTTGAAATAGAGGTTTGCGCGAAGGACAGAGCCGCTCTGGTAGACCCTTACCTCAACGAGGAGAAGGTCTTGTAATACAGTTATCTCTTCCACGAGATTGTATATCGTGGGAATGCTGCCCTTGTCGCCTTCCTGAAATCTCGAGATGTGTCGTGCGACCTCTCCGGAAAAGGCGCGCATAGGAAACTCTTTTCCGTCGTCTGACTTTAGAATCACAATACCTTCAAGCCCCATCTGGTCAACAAATCCGACTCGGCTTATCTTGGCAGAGATGTACTCCGCTTCTTCCTTCGGAGAAAGCTCTGGCATCCAAGATAGGATATGCATACCAAGAATTAAGGCTTTCATTCTGATGGTAGGATTTATTTTACAGCTGGCGGCATTTCGATCAAGGCGGAAAAGATGGAGGACCTGCGCTGGCGTCGCATGCGCGAGAGCGGCTTTAGAGTGCTTTTTGCAGGGCTTTTTTCACTTGTCATCGCATTCGTACTCTATTCGCGGCTTACAGTGCCATCCTCTGACCTAGCTGTCCCGACGCAACACCTGACAAATCTTGCATACGCGGTTCTTGCAATAACCGCCGCGTCTATGGCTTCTGTGGTGTATGGGGCTTATACGATCCTGAAATCCGAGCAGCTGCGGACTGCGGGGAGCAACAGCCTCGTGTCATTTGTCAGCGCGCCTTTTCAGAATGCAGAATACAGAAAGATCGCAATTGTGGCCGCTGTCGCTTATGGGGTTTTGTTCGGATTCTTGTCGCAGATACTGGTTTACCGTGCTGATGTTTCGTTTACCGAAAGGGGGATCCCGGTTCCATCCATTGACATGATTCCATGCTGCAGCGCCCCTGGATACGTACCAATGCTGACGGCATACATCACAGACCATTTTCTGATTCTCATTATACCTGTAAATGTGATTCTGGCTACAATAGTATCAGCACTGGTGGGCTTTAACGCAGCATTGAGTATCTATGCGTACAGGCAGAGAAAGTCCATGCAGGCCAAGACTTCGATTTTGGGTGGGATAGGTGCATCAAGCGGGCTGTTTGTCGGATGCCCTACATGCGCGGGGAGCATCTTTTCCGCCCTTCTTGGGATAGGAATTGCAGGCGCAGGCACGAGCGCGACTGTGCTTGCCCCCTTTCAGACGATGTTCATAGCCGCAAGCATACCTGCATTGGTCATTGCACCCTTTCTGATAGCTCGTACGATAAAGTCGGTTTCAAGCTGTGAACTTACCTGAAGTATCACACCTGGACGCTGCAGATTGGAACATCATAACGCGCCTGTCACAGAATAACCAGGCAGGATTCAGGAAACAAAATCCAGGACTCTCAAGAGGTCAGGCTCTTTCACAACCTTATCGGTTGCATTTGCTATCTGCTCGTCCTTTGGCATGAACGCGACGCCAGTTGATGCCCTCTGTATCATGCATATGTCCGATTTCGTATCGCCGACTGCGATCGTGTCTTCAATAGGTACCCCGAACCCGCGCGCGTACTTTTCTAAATGATATCGCTTGCAGACAGAGATCTTGCAGAAGCATCCTATCTTTTCCCATCCGAGGGGCATCTCTACTCTGCCGGTGAGCTTGCCGTCAACGATTTCAAGCTCGTTTGCCGCCACAAAGTCCAGGCCCAGGCGGTCGGCTATGAATCCAGCCGCGATAGTATAGCTGTCGCTGATGATCCCGATCCTGTAGTTCTTTTTTCTCAACGACGTTATGACACGCTCGCAATTCTTTGTGAGTGGGATGGATCTTATGGCTGATTCCATGTCTTTTTCAGTCAGGCCTGCGAAAAGCTCGGCGATGTCTTTGGTCTGGTGACTCCCAGGCTTGCCGCTTGCCTGTATCTCCCTTACCTTTAATGCAAGGTCGAATCTCTCGGCCAGTGCAAAGACCAGCCGGCCATCGATGAGGGTTCCGTCCATGTCAAATGCTGCAAGTCTGGCTGCAACCATCGATACGAGTATGCCGGAACCTTGTTTAGAACTTTTGCAAATACAATCTGCCGGGTGTCACTCAGATCCCCTTAGCAATCGTTTATTATGACCATGATTCAGGAAATCCATGCAGGACAGAAAGTATCAGAAGAAGAAAGTTGCCGTAGAAAAATTTATCAAGAAATTCGGCAACACGGATCATTCTGTTATCGTAAACAGCGTAGATGTCGACTATGACACTTTGAGGATCCTTTCAGAGCTCCGCAGCGAGGGGCGAATCAAGTCCTGATAGATCCACTTTCTGGCGGGCAAAAGAGTATCATCAAACATACTATGAAAAATGCGGCATGGAGGACGCACTGGCGAGGCTAGCCGGATTTCACCTTGTTTTCAAATTCGTCAATCATACGCTCCAGCCCTTCCTTTATCCTGCCCTTGGCAAAGACCCCGAGCATTGAACCCATCTTGCCTAGCTTTAGATCCGCTTCCACCGATACCTTTGTCCTTTCAGATGACTCTGGTTCCAGAGCTATTACGACTATTGTGCCCTTGGTTTCTCCCTCGATCACTTCGCTCTTGAGCTTGCTGTTTGGCTCCAGCAGATGCCTAGTGACCTGATGGAACTCCCTGCCTGCTGCTGTGACATCCTCCTCAACAGTCACCGTGTTGCCTGACCGCTGCAAGACCTTGAGCGAGCGGTACCTGTTGGGGAACCTAGAAGGCAGTTTTTCAAAATCAGTGATCAGCGCGAATATTTTTTCCTGCGGTGCGTTCACGGTCTTTGAGTTTTCTACTCTTACCACAGGTGCCCAAAGCAAGACGGTTATTCTTAAACCCATTCGCTAATGGTGATTTATGGAATGGAGGCATGAATCAGAATCAAATTGTGCAGCAACTGTTACTTTGCGGGAAGTGTGAGATACTTTGCTGTAATTGAACCGTAGAGGTTCAGAAACTGAATTCCTCTTTTCGTTATCTTTATGGTTGCAGCTACCTCCTCGCCACCTTTGGCTTTCAAGATTCGAATCAGATCTTTTGATTCAAGCATGGTGAGATAATCTTCAAGTTCATCGCCGGGCAGATCTGTTCTGTTCTTCAGGTATTGCTTTGACGCGCCTTCCGTCGTCAGCTCCAAAATTGAAGCTGCACTATCAACTTTCCCCAACATCCCACCGACATTCTCGACATCTTGCTACTATAAAAAAGTAATGCGATCCTAGCACGTATTGTTCCGAAATTTTTTTCCCAGTTGTCTTCATGACTTCATATCTGATCAGATCTCTGCGGCCCACCGGCATTGTGCGCAACGCCAATGGCGAAAGTGTCGCAAACAGTGAATCAATTTGAATGCCCACATCCTTGGGAGATCTCTGACTTGGGCAAAAGAAAGGGAAGGAGCTGGTCGCACTTGCCTATTTTTGCTTATTCCTCAGGAACATGAACGCGCCCAGTGATGCAAGCGATGCACTCACTAGAGCTGCTGCCCCCACCTGCGATTCAGGTAGCACAAAGAACGAGTCGACATCTAGGTGAAC
>JANWIX010000054.1 GCA_025449675.1 Nitrososphaera sp.
CTGCCGACCCGGGTGGAGCAAGGCCAAACAGAGCTTATGGTCCTGCACTTGCTCAGGTTGGCTGCTCAGCGGAATCCCGCTTAGAACAGAAGGAGGGTTACGGCTGGCACGCACTATTTTTTCTTGCGCTTTTAGACAGATCGAAGCCCTCGACTGGTTATTGACAGTAGTGAGGTTACAGAGCGAAGAAGACTGCAAAGTCGAGATCGTTTGATGCTCACCTTATCTTCCTGGCCCGCCTGCCACAACACCGAAAAGTGCGATTATTACTGCCACAGCGAATGCAATAGCGATTAAACCTTTCTGGGTTAGGCTAAGATACACGACAATTCTGACGCTTGGTTCTTGATTAGCCTTGCCCAGCTAGATCATCGGCTAAAGGGAATAATTGCGAATTATCAGCTCGGTGTATCCGCTTCTTGTATTTGATTTGCAGCTGATTGCCCTTGCGACCCGTGCTGGCCTGCATCTAAATTCCCCATATAGCATCCTTGTCAGCTCGGTATCGGAGTTGCTTAGTAGTACTCTGCATTTTTTCCTGTCAAGCTCCCTGAAGGTTCGCGCGAGCTCGACCTGATCCTTTCCAGAAAACCCTCCTTCGGTATAGCCCACGAAATTCGCAGTGCGACTGAGGGGAACAAAGGGTGGATCTAGGTAGACAAAATCGCCTTCATCAGCGTTTTGCAGGACGTGCTTGTAATCCCCTGCATACACCTGCGCTTTTGTCATGTTTAGCGCCGTACTTGCGTTTTCTAATTGATCTCTGTTGCATATCGCGGGATTCGCATACCTTCCCATGGGAACGTTGAATACCCCATCTCTATTGACGCGATAAAGGCCGTTGTAGCATGTCTTGTTTAGCGCGATCAGCCTTGCTGCCTTCTCTACCCTTCCGCGGGGATTTCTATTCCGGAGCGAGTAGTAATAGCGCGTGGGTTCCTTCAAGTAACCTTTCTGATGGCGCTCCAGTGCCGAAATCAACGCCTTGACGTTTCCCTTTACAGTCTGGTATGCGTTGACAAGCTCGGCATTCGCGTCTGACAACAATGCGATGAACAGAGGTCTCGATGATGCAAGGTGGAAATATAAAGCGCCTCCGCCAAGAAACGGCTCAAAGTACCTGGAAAAAGGAGGAATGTCACGATCGAGCTCGGAGAGCAGCTGCGTCTTGCCTCCTGCCCACTTTAGGAAGGGTGATGCATGGAATTGAGCGCCTGTGGCGGGCAACTCGTACTTTTGCACGCCCTGAAGGTCTCATCAATTTTTATTAAAACCTTGCCTAACTTTGAATTTTTTCAAAACCAATCGCAAGAGGTGTCTTGACTTGCCGACAGGGAATCCGAAATCGTGCGTATACGGCTATTCCAGGTACCAACAATGGGAATAGTGTTCAACTGTCAGGACCGTTTCCCTTTTTCAGGTGCAGTCGCGCTCTAGAGTGTAGTAAAAAATGCATACGCAATAATCCTTAAGAATCGGCAACGAGTTGTTCAGCTCGGTGCGAAAGGCATAGCACAAGCGGGCCAGCAAAAATCTGAAAAGAGCAATAACGCAATCGATGATAAGACGATCGAAAACATGGTGCGCTATTACAGGGTGGACGAAAAGAACTTTGAGTCCCTTCTGAAATACATCAAGACCCGTGGCCTGCAAACCTAGTCGCCCCAATCGCCCCAATCTTATTAGGGTCTCTTGCAAACATTCTGTGCCGATGCAGCGAATTATACTATTAGGGATAGCCGGGGTTCTAGCATCAGTCGGCATCTATTTCATATATACACAGATCAATCGGCCTCCCTACGGACTTGAGGTCGATGCTACCCGCGATACCACCGATATTTCAGGCGTTTTCTACAGGATAAGGGTAACCAATATGGGCATGGAGCAGCTCACCGGGATCGTGGCCGAGCTGAGTCCGGATGACATTCAGGGGACTCCTTTCCTGGACCCAGGCAAGTCGTTCTACTTTTATCCCGAGCCCGAAACCAAAGAATCGACCATCAAGGTCACGACAAATGAAGGGATTGAAGTATTCGCCGACTACAGGACGCCTACGAAGGTCATTGGACTTCCAGGAGCTGGAAGATAATATAGGCGAATGACAGAGGGAAAAACCACAAGTTGAAGACTGCGCTATTTCCCGAGTCAGCGGAATCAGAAAGTCTTGCCGCAGAGTACGGCTACGACAGCTGGCTCGTGAGCAGGTTCATGCGCTACGTTCCTGACATCAATGACTTTCTTGCTGCGATGGAAAGGCAGCCAGCGCGGTATTTGCGAGTTAATGAAATAAAAATCAGCAGCGGCGAACTCAAAACGCGCTTGGAATCGAAGGGCTTTGAGCTTGAAAGTACCATTCTGCCTGAAGTGTTTTCAGTGAAGAAATCACCGATGTCAATAGGAGCCACCACCGAGTACATGCTCGGACAATATTATGTCCAGGACCTGAGTTCATGCCTGGCCGTTGATGCGCTCGACGCCAAGCAAGATCAGACGATTCTCGATATCGCCGCTGCGCCAGGTGGCAAGACTACGTTCATCGCCCAGAGGATGAAGAACACCGGCTCCGTTATCGCGCTTGAGCCCAACGAGAAAAGAGCTAGGTCAATGACCTTTAACCTTGCGCGATGCGGCGTGAGCAACACTGCCGTCTTCCGATTGGACGGAAAAGATGCGGAGAAGCTGGGCACAAAGTTCGACAGAGTCCTGCTTGATGCGCCATGCAGCTGCGAAGGGGTAATCGCGAGAGACGTGACCAGAAAGACCAGTCATTCTCCCGGTGACGTGGAATATTGTTCCGACCGGCAGGAAAAGCTCGTAGAGTCAGCAGCCAGACTGGTCAAGCCAGGTGGAGTGCTCGTATATTCGACTTGCTCATTTGCGCCAGAAGAAAACGAAATGGTGGTGGATTCGCTGCTCCATTCTGGACATATTTCGGTCGAACCCATAACCTATGGCAGCGAAGGTTTGACACGCTTTGACGATCACGAATTTAGTGGCCAGCTGAAAAATGCGCGGCGTCTCTACCCACACCTGCACAACACCACCGGCTTTTTCATTGCCAAACTCAGGATAAATTAAAGATGAAGCATCGCGAGCCGACGAGACAGGAAAGGACGTTGATAAACAGAGCACTTGACAGGTGGGGCGTGTTTGAATTTTTTCATGACAAGAGAATATTGCTTGAAAAGGAATCAACCAAAGTTTGTCTCCTGCCAGCAAATCTCGAACCAGTCCTTGCGAAACTGGAGCCGTACTTTGCGGGACTTGAAATTGGAGAGTTGAAAAAACAGTTCACCCCCGCGATGCCCGGCGCCGACCTCTTTGCCAGGGTCACCAACAACGGTCGATTCTACATCACTGTAAGCGAAAATGCGGAAAAACTCGTACTTTACGGCAGAGACATAATGGGCGACTCTATCATCTCTGCTTCAGATGATCTCGACGAAAACGAGCTTGTCATCGTATTGAACGGCAAACGGGACGCCATCGGGGTTGGGCGAACCCGGTTCGCCGGCAAGTCACTGTTCCAGAAGGAAAGGATTACGGTCACAACTCTGCTCGACGCAGGGCTTTACCTGAGAGAAGAGGGCGACTAGACTGCCTCTACCTGAACGTTGTTGAGAACGGTCGAGACGTAGTCGACTGTAGTGTTGAGGCGCTCTGAAATATTCTGCACAGGGATTCCGCTGTCGTACAATTCAAAGATCTGTTCGTTGAGGTCGTATTTCGCTTCCTCCTCCGTTCTCATTATCTGCAGAATGCCAAATTTTGGATAATAGGCATTATGATCCACATTGTATGTACTTGCTTGTGAAATAAGTTAAAGTGGGATTTGCCGCAGCTGCCTATTTTCTCGCCTTGAATAGGATGACTATCGCAATCGCTCCCATCATCCCGCCAAATACGAGCAGGACCGTTATCGGAAAATCACCGGTTGAGGTCTGAACACCTTCGGGAGCATCAGCACTCACCACCGCAAATTCGGCTCCCTCGTTCTCCTGCTCGTCCGCGTATCCCGCTATCGTTATCTGTCCGCTGGGAGGCGGGGTCTGGGAATGAACCTTTACTTCGACGCCGCTGATCGTTACCGCAGCGTCTTTCTCCTCGGCTACGTGAGCTCCCTCTCTGATGCTGCTTTCGCCAAATGAATATACCGTGAGCGCCTTGGCTCCTTCAGTTCCCTGAAGTCCGACCCCGCCTCCGTAGCTTCCTACAGGGTCGAACAGTTTATGCCATATCGACATTGACGTATCAAAGTCCTCAAAGTCAAGTATCGGGTCTTCCATTATTTCTCTGGCCTGTGAGCCCTCCAGTGCCTGAGCGATAGAAGGGTGGTTTTCTTGCACAAGCGCGATCGGACGATTAATGTCAAAATCGCCGAATTGCTGCGTACTGATCACCAAGGGATCGTTAATCACCATGGCCCTCCATTCAAGGTCGATGATGTGGCCGGACTGCCCACCCTCGCCCCTCTGCAACACAAACTTGTCCAATGTCGGATGGATCTCGGTCTTGACGGACATGATAGTACTCGTGGCCCCTCCTCTCAAGACACCGGTATATTCCGCGCGCACTGCAGAAGCCTGAACTGGACTCTGGGCTTCCGACAGCGCCTTGTTAATGGCCCCAAGAATCAGATTGGTACCTTCTTGATTCGAGGTGGAGTTTATCGAGAATTGAACGCGCTCGTTGGCACCATCCAGTTCCTGAGAAATGGCACTTCCCGAAGGATACTGAAGGGTTATAGTTGTAACGCCGATAAAAGTCCCATCGGTCTTGTCTCGGTCCGGAACCAGGAACGCCGCCATGTCAGCCGCAAAAGCCTGAGAAACAAAGCCAGATATCAAAAGCGCTGCAATTGCAGCAGAAAACACCGCTGTGAAATGCTTCACAAAAACAATTGACTTTTTCTAGTTTATAATCCTTATTATCTCTGCACAGACATTTTTGATAGCTATCCGGCACGTATAATAAAATGTAGTGCTAAATTCTGGGCATCATACTTGATCACGATTGTCGCCGGCGGGACTGGTTCGGTAAAGCTGGTCAGGGGCTTTGCCGCGCTGACACACGACATTACCGTTATCCCAAATGTCGGAGACAACATCTGGATTCATGGACTCTATGTCTGTCCAGACGTGGACACCATAGTCTATGGACTTGCCGGCCTCTTGGACGAGAAAAGAGGCTGGGGGATAAGGAACGACACTTTTGAATGCCTTGGATTCCTGAGGAAACTCGGAGCGCCATCCTGGTTTTCCTTGGGAGACAGAGACTTTGCCACGCATATCGTTAGGACGGATCTGCTGCGAAAGGGCGAGACTCTGTCAGAGATTACCGAGCTTGCAAGAAGAAAATATTCTATTGGGCCGAGAATAATCCCGGCAACGGACGACGAAGTGTCCATGATCATTTCGACCAGCAGAGGAAAAATGCACCTTCAAGAGTTCTGGGTCAAGCACAGGGCCAGGCCACAGGTGTCAGGAATAGAATTCAAAGGATCCGGCGCTGCGGCTGCCAACCCGGAAGCAGTGGATGCGATAAGGCGGTCAGACATGATAGTAATCGCTCCGGCCAATCCGATTTCGAGCATCGGCCCAACGATTGCGCTTGCCGACATTAGGAAGGAGCTTGCAAGAAAAAGAGATAGCGTGGTGGCGATCTCGCCACTAATCGGCGGCAAGGCGATAAGCGGGCCAGCCGCAAAATACATGAAAGCCCTAGGATTGCAGATTTCGCCCCTTGGCGTGGCGAGATACTATCGAAACTTGATTGGAAACTTTGTGATGTCTAATGTAGATCATCACCTTGCTCCCGAGATCCAAAGTCTTGACATTAATGTATACGAAACAGACATTTCGATGAAAGATCGGCGTGGTGAAAAAAGAATGGCGCGGTACCTCTTGAACAGGGTCTTTCGAAAGTGAATGTATTTGCAATAGTCCCGGTGAAAGGCTTTGAAAGAGCCAAGACTCGCATGTCAGCGCTACTAACACTGGAGGAAAGAATCCGCCTCTCGTCGTTAATGCTAGAGAACACGCTCCAGGCCCTTTGTGGCGCACGTTCTCTACAGCGCCTGCTCGTCGTTTCAAACGACCGTCGGGCAGGTGAAATCGCGTCCAGACATGGCGCGGAATTCCTTCGTGAAGCAAGCGAAAGCGGAGTCAATGCGGCAGTGACCATGGCAGATGAATATTGTGTCAAGAACGGAGCCGATGCAAGCATCGTCATTCCTCAGGACCTGCCGCTCCTGGATCCGGTCGGAATTGAAGTGATGTGCAGGCTTGCTGAAGGTGAAGCAAGATGCATCGTTCTATGTCCATCACAGAGATACGACGGGACAAACGCACTGTTGAGAAAACCCAATGCATCGATAGGCACTTTCTATGATGACAACAGCTACGAAAGCCACATCAGGGCCGCGAGGGATTCGGGCGTTCCCGTACGACTCTACTTCTCAAAGAGCCTCATGTGCGATATCGACACTCCAGAGGATGCGAGTCAGCTCGCAAGGGAGGCACCAGCTAATGCCAACAGCGTGCTTGAATTCCTAAAAACCAAACTACAGTGATCGCTAGAGATAGGACCCGTCAGCAAAGCTGACCAGCTTCACTTTATTGCTGTAGGCCGAAACAAATACCCTCACGTCATAGCCGACTCTTGCTGTTTCCGCGTCTTTATCACTGATCGCGTACTTTACAACACTCCCGCTTTCGATACGAAATACACGATCATCATTGCTGATAAGCATGGTGATGGTTTTAGTCGAAGTCGGTGCGCCGTCATTGTCATCGATGACTCCGGTGCCGATTTCAAGAATCCTTCCACTTACAAGCGTAAAACTCTGCGCGGAAACGGCCAGAGCAGCCGCTCCAAGCAGTACCAGGGCCAAACAGAATAATGCCGCAAAGTCCTTCCAATCAGCCAAGTCCTAATACAACAGCAGCTGGTCTGATTATTTCTAGTTGGTGGGCTTAAATACGTGCAATGATTTCATTCGTTCGGCAGAGCCTTGCACCCCGACCTTCTCTGCAGATCCATTGGTGCTGTGGAACCCAAAGTCACTACTATCAAAGAATTTCAGTCCGCAGCGGGGATAGCCAGCGTATCTGTTGCCAAAATTGTTCTAGATTTTCTAATAGCCAGAGGCATTGGACGGCTTGCCGGCGGTAATCCGGTTTTTTCGGCTTCTGACAGGCTCAAAGCAGCCATTCTCTCCCTACAGAACCCCGGTTGCGACACAAGGCTCGTTTCGGAACAGCTTTCCTGGAGGGACTTTGAGGGGCTTGCTTCTGAAATTCTGACATCCTTTGGCTACAAGACGACTACCAACATGCGCCTGACAAAACCGAGAATCGAGATTGACGTGGTGGGCATCAGCTCCGGCATGGCCGTACTGGTCGATTGTAAACACTGGAAGCGGACAAACGGATCATTGATATCTGCATTTGCGAAAAAGCAGGAAGCAAGGGCAATCCGCCTGGTCAAGGGGGACCCACGAATCACGAATGCGGTTCCCGTGATCCTGACTCTGAACACCGAATCAGTCCGGTTAGTCGAGGGAGTTCCAATAGTGCCGGTCATCCAGTTCAAGTCGTTCCTGGCGGACCTGCAGAGTCACCTGTCTGAAATTCGCGTCATAAGAGCCTAGGACAAGACAAGCATGGCAATAAATGTCGCCGTGGTGGCCGCCAGGCAAATCTTTGTCACATTCATCGACTTGTCCAGCGCGGCTGAATAGTCTTCAAACTGCTTTGTGCCCATTATCTTGATCCTAGATGTGGCCGAAGCCAGCTCGAATTCGCAGCTCTGCTCGGCGCGCTTTGCTGCAACTGCAGATATCTCGTCAAAAGCCTTTGTTATAGTCGTCGCAGGCGTTACAGTTCCAAGCGGAAAGTAACCTTCGCTCGTTCGCTTGCCAGAAGTCGCATGGGTATCAGATGTGCAGACCTCCAGCATTGACACAGGTCCGTTTATCTTGGAAGCCAGGATATCTCGCAGGTCGTTTTCCATATTGTTGGAATCAGCCCAGCCCACGGCATAATGCTTTCCGCCTGTATTGATCACTAGGACTGCAAGGCCTCCTTTTCCTAGTTCTACGGCATCGGCCAGTATTACGCCTGTATCGCAAAGGTTCGCAAAGCCTACCTTGAATTCAGACTGGGGCTTTCCTTTGAGTTCGTCAAGGCATTGCTTTGCAGAACGAACAAGATCGCTCTTGTCAACATCGTTCAATTGCTTTCCCATTGCGTTGTGACAGTCAATGACTAGCACGTCCGAAAATCCCTGCTCGCGGCCATGCGATTCAACCTCGGTTCGGACGGATTGCGGGATGTCGTCCATCCCGGTTGGTGAAAGTGAGAGCATTATCATCGCCGAGCTGCCAAAAGAAATGCCAGTCGTAGTGGCCCTGGAGACCTTGACTTGGACGGGAACAGTACACGATCTGCCACTCTGCAGCACGGTAGAACGGCCGACATCAGCCAGGTACTTGTCGACCTCACGCTTTGAAGGAATGTTTAGCGAATGGTCCGAGACGCTGTGCACAACAAGCGCGCTCTTTGCGAACTTTTCATACAAGAGGTACGACAGGTTGCTGCCCCCGATGCTGCCAAAGGGTCCTGGATGAACGTCTGGCAGTATTATGGCTGACTGGGAATCCGCACAAGCAAATTTGATGATCTTGGTTTCGACTTGTTCTTCCTGAGCCCTTGCCTCCGTGAACTCTTCCATCTTGGCCGTATCGTTCTCTGTCCACGCCGCGATGAACGCCTGAAGCAACTTGAATGTGCTCTTTATCATGGGTCGGCCTGCTCTGTCCGCGACAAATACCCAGAGAATGCCCCACAGATACATGACCGCCCCGAAGGCGATCCCAAGCTGGCTTGCCCGAACCACGTCAAATTCAGAGAAAGGGACAAACGCAAAGAAGAAAATCACTGGCTGCA
>JANWIX010000055.1 GCA_025449675.1 Nitrososphaera sp.
CAATAATGTCATCGGGCGGACTCCAGCAGAGCGTAACAGAGGACCAGGTGTATGCAGCTTTGAAAAAATGCATGGATCCAGAGATACCCGTCAACGTAGTCGATCTCGGACTGATCTATGGCGTCAAGGTTGGAAGCGGCAAGGACGTGGACATCAGGATGACCATGACAACAAGAGGCTGCCCGCTGCATGACACTCTAGTAAGCGACGTCAAGCGCTACGTAGGCAAGATAGCCGGAGTAGGCGACATCAATGTCGAGATCGTCTGGGAACCCGCTTGGACCTTGGAAAAAATGGACCCGGCAGTCAGGGAAAAGCTGGGATTTGGCAAGCCGAAATTGCGCTTCCAGATAGACTATGAGAAGAGCAAGCCGCTAAAGTCAGGCCACTCCACAAAGCAGGAGGACGGCTCGCTTATCCTGGTAAACGAGAAGGAGCAGGGTTTTATGGTTAACGAGGCGATAATCGAGTTCTGGAACACGTGTGACGGAAACAAGACGATAAACCAGCTTACCGACCAGTTTTCCGCGAAACTGGGGATGCCCAGGCAGCAGGTCGAGCAGGAAGTAGTGCAGCTGGTTCAGCAGCTACTCGAATCAGAGCTGCTAAAGGCCTGACCATGCTGTCAGCCAAGCTGGCGGCCTTTCCAAGAGTCATAGTAGAGCTTGGCATGGGCGATGGCCGGCTGCTTGAAAGTCTTGCAAAGTCAGACCCTCGCTGTCTGCATATCGGTGTCGAGCTGGATGCCGAACAATGCAATAATGCAAGCTCTAGATTGGCGCTGGATAACGTACTGGTCGTGAATCGTTCTTTTGAAGAATTAATCCCAGAATTTGCGAATGGTTCGGTGGAGCGTTTTGTTGAGGTATTGCCCGATCCGGCATACATTGATGAAAAAAAATCAGAGAAGTGGAAGCCGCTGTACGCGCTGGCCTACCAAAAACTAAGGCGAGGGGGAACATTCCAGATAGTCACAGAGCTGACCGACGAGCTTTTGCAGCCGGTGGGAGACTCTGAATTCACCCGCTGGAAAGAGTGGCTCACGTCAACATTTTCCTCTCTTGGATTTGTGATTTCTGGAGTGCACGAGGGAGCGCCTGCCCACTATGCTACCCGCTGCCTAGACCAGTTCAGGGGAGACAGTGAGCGAATACGACTCGTCACCTTGGATCTGGCAAAGCAATAGGCGCGAAAGAATTCTAGGATATTTTTGATCCGCATTCTCCGCAGAAACTGGTTCCTGCCTGATTCTGACTCCCGCACTTGGGGCATTTTACCAGTGAAAGCGAGGCCCCACAGTTGTTGCAGAACTTGCCCTGGCCGGCCGGCTTGCCGCATTGGGGACACATCGTCTGCTTGCTTTCGATATTGCCGGTAAAGACCTGCGTACTGGACGCTTTTTCCTTGATGTCTCTTACCATCTTGTCAGCCTTTGCCGCTGCGACTTCGACATTTTCGCGCGGAGCGTCCTCGACGCAGAGCCCTTCCTGATCGTTCCAGTCATTTTCGCAGACGTACTTTCTGCACTTTGGGCATCTCTGGAAATGGCCCTGGCCTTCATTCTGGGCCTGTTCAAAGGCTACCTCGTGCTCTTTGTGCCACTCGGGCGACATGCCGCGGTACTTGTCTGAAAAAGAGTCGACGCCATGACCAATGTAGTAGCCAGCGCTTGATCCGAGTAAGGAGCTGCCGACTGACGCGGCTTTTCCGAGGCCGCGCAGGAACCCTGCTTTCTTGTTCGTCTTCGACTCGGCGAATTTTGTCTTGTAACCGTCGCCGCAAATGTCGCAGTCAAATGTGAACTGGAAGCCTGCTTCGGTGCTATGATCCTTAAAGTTTCTTGTGAATGGCTGCAAGCGAATCGCTCAGCTTAGTGGCTTGCCGCATTTTATACATTTCTCGGAGAGGCGCAGCTGCTCTGCCTTGCACTTTTTGTTGGGGCACACTACAGTCAGACTCACGCCGCAGCTACTGCAGTTGCTGTCAAGGAAGGTGACAGCCCTGCAACTGGGGCAGGTGATCCGGAGCGCAATCCCGCAGCTGCTGCAGCGCTTCCAGCTCTCCTGAATCGGGCTGCGGCAGCCGGGGCATCTCAGCGGGCCGACTGGATTTGCCTTGCCGCAGAACGGGCAGAACTGCGAATCCGGGGGGTTCAATTGCTTGCAATATCTGCAGGGATGCTTGTATCCTGGCATCAGCCGAGCACCAAATTCTTCATGCGAGAACAAGACCCGTTGAAATTTTCTGCCTATAAAGTTTTCAGTGGCAGTCAGTGTCTCAGCTTCCGATGCTCTGCAACGCACTCTCTCGAGCAGAATTCCGCCCTGCAGTTTTCATGGTGGCAAGGAATCGGTTCTGCATGGTTGAATTTCTTGTTGCAAAATGTGCATAGCGATTCGAGCATTGGAAAGTCAGAGTTGACAAACGGCTCGCACGAACGTTTTTCGCGGAACCAAAGAACCTGCAGCTTTAGCTTTTCGGCGTACGTCATGACCGTGTCATATGCCTCGTAATAGCCGGGCGCGTAGAACTGCCGCATGAATGCAGAACCCTCCGGGCTTTTTTTTGACTGCGGGTTTCGGTAGGCAACCAGCCATTTTTCCGCAGGGATTTCGTCTCCGGCTGCTTCTTTCCTCTTGTCCCGCATACGCGACCCGATCTCTACTGCTTTAGTGATTCCTGCAAGTATCTGCGCAGTTCCGATGCCTTGACCCGTTCCTGCTGCATGTTGTCTCTGTGCCTGACTGTTACGGTATCGTCCTGCATCGTGGTCTGGTCTATGGTGACAGCAAACGGCGCTCCGACTTCCTCAAGCCTCCTGTAGCGCCGGCCAATAGAGCCTGATTCGTCGTAGAAAGAGTCAAAGTCCAGCTTTAGGTCAGAATGAATTTTCCGGGCCTTCTCGTCAAGGCCGTCTTTTTTCATCAGCGGCAGCACCCCGACAAGCACGGGTGCAAGGTAGGGCCTGAGCCCAAGCACTACTCTGTCGTCATGCTGTTTGTCTTCGTAGTAGCAGTGCTCCAGTATGGTGTACAAGCTCCTGTCGATTCCCATGGACAGCTCGAAAATATGCGGAAGGACTTTTGTCTGGTCGGCAGGATCAAGTACTTCCAGATTCTGCTTGCTTGTATTTGCGTGGCCCTTCAGGTCATAATCGGATCTATAGTTGCAGGCGACGAGCTCCAGCCATCCGATGCTGGTCTCGACTTCAAAGTCAAACGCGGCAGTTGCATAGAACGCTTTTTCCTCATCCGACAATTTTCTGAACCGGCTCTTTTGCAAGTCTATGCCCGTCTTTTCGTAGAACTGCACAAGAAGGGCGAGGTAATAGGCGATCAGTCTGTTCGGAACCAGGCCGAGTTTGATGGCCTCTTCAGCAGTAGCTTCTTTCATGGTAGGACCGTCCTGTATCCTGAGGATCGTCTGCTTGACTTCTTCAAACCTTGGCACCTCATCCAGCTTGTTCGGGTTGCAGAATACTTCGATCTCTGCCTGGTAGAATTCCCTCAGCCGCAGCAGGCTCTGCCTTGGAGCTATTTCGTTGCGAAAGCTCTTGCCGATCTGGGCGACTCCGAGCGGAAGCCTGCCCCGCATCGTCTTGAAGATGCGCGCAAAGTCCACAAATATAGTCTGGCATGTCTCCGGCCGGAGGTAGGCTTCCTCCCCTGCCGGCCCGATGCCGATTCGAAACATCATGTTGAACCGGCTGACGCCTCCAAATTCACCCTTGCAGTTCGGGCACTTCAGGTCCTTTTTGTCAATGATAGCATCTATCTCTTCATTTGGCATCTTTTCCGGCACGTCCTCTCCCGT
This sequence comes from Nitrososphaera sp., assembly GCA_025449675.1. Classification (GTDB taxonomy): domain Archaea; phylum Thermoproteota; class Nitrososphaeria; order Nitrososphaerales; family Nitrososphaeraceae; genus Nitrososphaera. The sequence goes on from JANWIX010000055.1 coordinate 3,814, forward strand.
CTTTTCGGTTATGAACCGGTCGGCGCGAAAGGTCGAGCCGCACTTGCCGCACTTTACTATCGGGTCGGTAAAATTGCCTAGGTGACCCGAAGCTACAAAGACGCTCTTGCTCATCACCTGGCATCCATCTATTTCCATCATGCCGTCGCGCCGTACCAGCTCTCGCCGCCAGAGCTCGATGAACTTGTTCTTTATGCCGACCCCTGTCGGGCCATACTCCCAAAAGCCCGCCGGGGCATCTGCGTAAATTTCACAACTTGGAAAATAGAATCCCCTTTCAAGCGCGAGTTTCATCACCGCTTCATAACTTGCCGGCATGTGTATACGATGCAGAGACTGCCCATACAGGTTTTAAGTTTATTGTAGAGATTCTGATTTGTCATGACGCATAACAATTTATCTTGGTAGCCTTTCCCTCTAAACGTCCACTTGAAGGTATCCGACCGGACCCACGGCGTAGAATATGCGATCCGTGACATCACAACCTACGCGCGCAAGTACAGGGCGACCGGCAAGGACATTATCTATCTTAACATCGGCGATCCAGTAAAGTTTGACTTCAAGACTCCGGATCATATCAAGAAGGCGCTAATCGACGCGGTGACTAGGGACGAAAACTACTACACCGATTCTGAGGGGCTCCCGGAGCTGCGCGAGGCCATAGTGGATAAAGAGTCCGAGAAGGGCCTGGATGTCACCGAAGAGGACGTTATCGTTACGAACGGAGTCTCAGAAGGCCTTGACATGACCATGGCGTCAATAGTCGATCCGAATACAGAGGTCCTGATGCCCGGGCCCTACTATCCACCTTACGCCTCGTACGCAAAGTTCTACGGAGGAAAACCGGTAGAGTTCAAGCTGCATCAGGACGGGCGTCCCGATCTGGAAGACCTTCGCTCCAAGATCACTCACCGCTCGCGCGCGATATGCATCATTAGCCCGAACAACCCTACGGGCGAAGTCTTTGACAGAAAGAGCCTGCGGCAGCTGATAGACATCGCGACAGAGCACGACCTATACGTGATCTGCGATGAGATTTATGACAAGATAGTTTTTGATTCGCAGTTTACGGGCATAGGCAAGGTAGCCAAGGACGCTCCTGTGATCCTTCTTAACGGGTTTTCAAAGGCATACCTGATGACTGGCTGGCGCTGCGGCTACATCTGCCTGAACAGCAGGTCCAAAAAGCTGGCCGGCCTGCGAGAAGACATACCAAAACTCGCCCGCGTGCGGATAGCCTCTAACCTGCCGGTCCAGATTGCGGCAGTCCAGGCGCTCAAGGGTCCCCAGTCCCACATCCCCCGGATGGTCGGCAAGTTGAGAGAGAGGCGCGACTACGTCGTAAAGCGCCTGAACGGGATGGGGATACACTGCAAAGTACCGCACGGCGCGTTCTACGTTTTCCCCAAGATCGACCTTGGAACGAGATGGCGCGACGACCAGCATTTCGTCATAGACCTGTTGAACAACACCGGAGTGCTCACAGTCCACGGCTCGGGATTTGGAGCTACTTATGGCTCGGGGCATTTCAGGATTGTCTACCTGCCGCCGGAAGAAATGCTGGAAGAAGCGATGGACAGGCTCGAGCGGTTTCTGCATAAATAATTATAGAAGATTGGCGCAATAGCATGTACGTGTTCGAAAAGAAAAAGCCCTGGCAGAAGAGAGACTCCGGGCTCACCGCGAGAATAGTAGTCAGCTTTCTAGTTCTAACAATCCTCTACCTGGTGTTTATGACAGTCCTTGTCTACATAGGCCTTGACTTTATCTCGATAGCTGCGATTGCTTCGATAATGATCCTTCTCCAGTGGTACTTTTCTGACAAAATAGTTCTCTGGAGCACCGGGGCAAAGGTGGTAACCAAGGAGCAGTTCCCGGAGCTTCACGAGCTGGTTGAAAGAATAGTTGCCAGGAACGGCCTGCCCAAACCCAGGATCGCAGTCGTCAACAGCCGGATGCCAAACGCGTTTGCCACCGGCAAGAGCCCCAAGAGTTCGATAGTGGCAGTCACTACTGGCCTGATGGAAGAGCTGGAAACGGAGGAGCTCGAAGGAGTTGTCGCGCACGAGCTGGCGCACATAAAGAACCGCGACGTGCTTGTGCTGACACTTGCAAGCCTGTTCTCCACCGTAGCGTGGTACCTCATGCGGTTTGGCTTCTACGGCGGTGGGTACGGCGGCAGGAACCGTAACAGCGCCGGAGGTGTGGTGCTCGTGATGATAGTGGCAATAGTTACGTGGTTTGTAAGCTTCCTCATTATCAGGGCCATTTCGCGCTACCGAGAATTTGTGGCTGACAGGGACGGCGCCCTGATGACTGGCAAGCCTACAAAGCTGGCCAATGCGCTGCTAAAGATAAGCGGAACGATGAAGCGTATACCGACACAGGACCTGAGGCAGGTGGAAGGAATGAACGCGTTCTTTATCATCCCGGCGCTGTCCGGCGATTCTTTTTCAAGCCTCTTTTCCACGCACCCTCCGGTTCAGCAGAGGGTACAAAAGCTCATGGAAATGGAGGCTGCCATGAGCTGAGCTTTTTCAAGAGGATACGCGAGAACATTAACAACGGGCGCATGCCAAAGAGCGACTCTGACATACTCTTCTCTATTTCATCGGCCCACATCACCATGGAGACCAAACTTGGCCTAAAAGTCAGCGGCAGGTGCGCGGTCACTTTCAAGACGATGAGTGGCTCCGTATTCTATGAAATGGAGCAGGATCTCAGGCGGTTCATGGACACTCTCAGGCCGGAATTTGATCTGGCCTTCCGGGCAGTCACCGACCAGTACGGATACCTGTGGGTCATACTTGAGGGTAGCAGGATAGAGGATCTTTTAGCAGGGCTGACTGCCGCAAGTGGCATTGTAGAAGAGAAAGGATTTTCGGATCAGCTCCTGGCAGCCGTCTTTGAATTCAGGAGCGAACGCAAGAGCGGCGGCCACAGCTACCTGATATACAACTTTAAGCGCAACAACTTTTACCCCTTTGTACCTCTGGATCAAAAGTCAAGGGACACGGAAGAGGAAATGAAGATCATGTCGGCAGTCGGAGAAGAGATCCCCTTTGAGCGCGACATGGGCCTTTGGTACCCGATGTGGGATCTACCGCTCAGATCTCTGGTATAACGCCTTCGCCCCTGAAGAGCTTTTTTGCTTCGTCAACGGACAGGTCCGCGCTTGGCAAGATAATGTCGGACTGGATTATGGCCTTTGGATCAAGGGGCTTGCCTTTCCTCACAACCATTTCGCCGAGCTCTGTCAATTTTTTCTTGAATTCAGCGTCATCAGATCGCTCCCTGCTGACGAGGTCTACAATGGCATTGTCAAGGTCGTTGAGCTTTTTCAGCATCTTGCTGTCAACAGTATACTGTCCCTGGCCCATTATCCGGAC
>JANWIX010000056.1 GCA_025449675.1 Nitrososphaera sp.
AGACAGTACTGGCAAGTTCAGTCGGAATCCTCAATGTCAGATTACCTTGTCCAACTAGATCTAGGGTCATCCTCTTCTTTGCGTCATCAAATTGGAAAGTATCAGGTGAAGTAGTCGCAGTCTCCGAATATCCTTCTACAATGCAGACATCCAACGTAAGGTTGCCCTGGCTACAATCACGATCAAACGTTGTCACTACAAAGGGGTCAGATTCTTCATATGCAGTATTGTTTGCTTCTTTCAAAGACGCGATATTGTTGTCCAAGAATCTGAGGGCCCTTGTCGTTTCCCAATCATCCTCAAAGAGATCATTGGTCTTGTTTCCGCCGCTAGCGCCATCCATGTATTGCCTCAGTGTAAGAAGTTCTCGAATAGCTCCAGTTATGTTATCTTCCATGATAAGCTGTATCAAGGTGGCATTTGAAGCGCTGCCAGTAACGTAATCATTTTCATCTGCATGAGTTATTGACACCAATTTGCTATGAAATTCATCCTTAACTTTTTCTGCCAGAGTGGTGGAAGTGATATTGTAGAAGTTACTTCCAATCTTTACGACAATCTTAAAGTCCCATCCCTTCACAGGATACCCAGAACATGCGTCTGTGTATTCTATTGTAACAAGATCGCCATTACTAACCATCAACTTGTCAGCTTCAGAGGCAGCGGATGTTTCAACTTCTAAGGTAAAGATACCCGTATCTTCACCAGTCTCCGCCGCATCAAATTCTACTCCAACCGGGTTGCTCGTTGACGAAGCTTTGATTGTTTTGAATTCCACATTGTCGGGATCCTTGTTTGCATTTCCATCTGCAATTTCAACACCGATCGTATCGCCCACATCATAGTTAGTACTGTTACTGGCTGGGGTGAACACCACGTCTCTGCATGAGCTATCATCAATAATTTTGCTGTTATCCAAGTTTTCGATAAGAAAGTCCGTAGTGCTGATTCCTTTTACTCGTATGTCTCGCATTATGGTGCTGTTTAACTCTAGGGGATCAAACTGGAGGTCAGCAAATCCTGTCTCGAACGAGTTCGGATTAAGTGTACGGAAATCATATTTCAGGTTGGCCCAATCATCGGCACCAGAAATTTGAGTATCAGTATCTGATCCAGAACAGCCTGGAATGCCTAAGTTAGCTATGCTTGCACCGGGTGCATTATTACCGTTGTCGGGGATTGAACTCCCATCCCAGTCAATATTAGATGTTGTTTTACGCACGTCCCCTGGAATGTCCGGCTCGAATTGTGTAGCATCACCACTCAACACTGTAATGGGTCCTCCAACTGCTCCCGGATCTATGCCCCAAACAAGCTCTACTAAACTCATCCAGGAAGAAGCAGTAAGACGCAAGACCTGCAATTCATTCGGGTCGTCACTTCTGATAAGAGGGTCGGTGAGTCCATCGCTTGGATCTAGGTAATCGTCAGAATACATTAGTGTATTATTTGAATAGGGGTTCGCAAGCTGTCGTATGTATGTCATGACGCTCGGATAATTTGGCTTGCAGTTGACATTATAGTCATTCTGGACGCCACCAACCATAACATTTGGCCCTCCGTGATAAAGGCCTAGATTGTGTCCAAGCTCATGCATGAGTGTTCCCGCCATGTTGGTCGTCGACCAACCTATGCCGGAAGCCCCAAGAGAAACGACTATGTCATTCCCTAACTGCTCAGCAACGCCTGATGATGCGGTGTCCTGTCCTTGCATTGGAACGGAAAGAACGTAGTGAAAAACTTGGAACTTTGCCCTACCCCTGTCGTCCTCCAAAAGCCTTTCATTATCGTCCCTGCCAAAGTTAGTACTCTTTATTAAATCAAAGCTAATGCCATTTGGATTTGAAACGTTTCCCCAAACGCTAACCTTCTCCAAACAGCCACCCCAAACATCATCATCCAAGTAAAAATGCAATTCAATTCCATTGACCCCATCATTGTTAGTCACAGGCGCGGCACGAAAAGCCGTTTCCACATTATTTAGCGCTGTAGTGCTGGGCTGATAGTTATCGCCAGTATTGGCTGTCCTGCCATCGTTACAACCGGAGATGCCCGCGTTGTTGACATAGTCTACTTCAACAAACATATCCTTGTGGTCGGGCTTCGGGCAAGGATCACAAGTGTAGCTAAAAGTGTACGAACTGCCGCCAGCAGGATAATACAATTTCAATCCGCTGGTGGTCTCCCAGTTATCGCAGATACCGTCCTGATCGCTATCAGGCCCATAGTTGTATTGTCCGCAATTAACCTGTGAAATTGAATAATATGGCGGATTCCGATGCGCTACAGCACCAACATTTTGCCCTCTCCCGGCTTGCGCCGTAGCGTCATCCGAAGGCTCAACAGTCACCACAGCCTCCATAGGGCCGATCGATGTGGGCAACGTGTCGGGGCAGCTATCAATTAATCTCGCGAGCACTTGCGTCGGACCATTAGTAAGGACCCGCACGGCAGATTCAGAGAATATTTCAAGCTCGTTGCCAGTCAAATCGATACTGTAAAAGGGATCGATAAACGCGATACGATAGCTATTGACAAAGGATGCTGTATTTCTGCCAATCTCTGCAGCAGTGGTTCGCGTTATCGCGTTGTCAATAAGATTGCCACTGTTGTAAGAACACAATGTAATTCTCTTGGTGTCGAATTCCAGATTATTAGCATTAGACGAGGGATCCATCAACGCGATTGACAAAGTATCGTTAGTAAAGTAGAATGCTCTCCCATCGGGGATTATGAATGATAACTTCTGATCGGGGACGACCGTGAAGACGAACTGATCACCCAAACCAGGTTCTCCATAAGTAGCCGTGATGGTGACGTATCCATCCTGAAAATCATTATTCGGAAAATTTTCCAGCGGCAACACTTCCTCGAGGCTAAGCGTACTTGTAAACACATGAGGCGAGGGTGCACCCAAGAGGGTAACACTTCTATGCGAATCAGGTATTTCGATTTCCTGTGTATGCGTTCCGTTAGTCCAGATAGCGCTCAAGCTGACTTTGTTTGGGACTGTGGCGTCATCAAGGGCGGTCAACTTTGCGTTATCCCGCCTAATGTAGTTCAGCTTGTCTAGTGATATCTTGTCCGTGCCTACCGTCGCGATGTCAATGACCGGATCCTCAGGCTCAGAAGGGTACACGCAATTCATGACCGGGGGAACGTACTCGGCCATGAGTCGGCCCAATCCAGCCGGGATTGTTATTGTCCGTCTAAATTCATCGTTGGCATTTGGGTCTCTAAATACAGTAAACGGTGAACCCGAGATTTCAGATCCATCGTACTCAGTCTTTACGGTGACGACAACAGAATTTTCGGCGGAATCTGCAGCAATAGGGGCATCAGAGTTGGAAAGCTTGCAGTAAAAGTGAGGATTTCTGACTGTTATCGTTGCCTGATCTCCTACAGAATACTCATCAGCGTCAAAGGAGACAGATGAGGAGCTTTGATCATGCGGCCCTTCAACAACGAAAAGTACACTTGCACTTGCTCCAGATGTTGCACGGTCAATAAAGTTCACTCCATACGAAATAGGCAGTCGAGCTGGATCGACCTTGATAGCATTATCAATGTGTATGACGAATTGCTGCGCGGTTTCAGTCTCTGGTGTTAGCCAAATGCCGGACGGGAGATGATCTATTGCATCATGCGACAGCTCAGCTCCGGCTCCGTTTTGTATGGCAATCTCTAGTGGTTCTCGATTTTCGGCTGACAAGTAAAAGATTTGACCGTTTGCAGAATTGAGGTCGGTAAATGTTACCGCCTGTGCGTAAGCGTCCGTAATCCACAAATTTCTGTTCATACTTTGGACAGTCAATAACGAGCCAAGTAGTAATGCAATGAATGCAAATGAGGTGACCCTTAGCCCAGCAACCGCCATATCGAATAGCGGACGTGTAGTTTTTGGTTTTACTTATCCTTTTTCAGCAATCAATAAAAGGAAGCCCTGGATAATACATTTTATAAAATCTAGTGATAGAATAACAGTTTTTTAGTTACTATATTATTTTAATATAACATAAGTACACGAGATATATGGGAGACGGTCACTCTGCGATCCCGTTTCTCGGATTAAACTATGCCATGGAAAAACCTGGACACCGATTTCTCCACAAGCTTGGAACTATGAATAGGCTTTTTCTACTTTTTGCCATAGCTTATAGTCTGTTTAGCGTCTCTTCGGCCGCCGCATTGACATTCGGCGGAGTCACTAATATTAGTAACACCACGGGGTCGTCGGTTACTCCCCAAATGGCCGTAGGAGAAGAGGGAAATATCTACATCATTTGGCAAGAGACGGAGGGTAGCCAAGATATTCTCTTTTCAGCAAGCATCGATCCGAGTATTGGTTTTGGTGAGCCAGTGAACATTAGCAACGATCCTGGTCCTGAAAGCGTTGCAAGGATTGCAACCTCAACAGACAAAGTTTTTGTAGTATGGTTCGAGAATGATGGCGAGATTTACTTTGCCAATAGTACGGTGGCCGAAGACGGCAATGTTGGCTTTAGCGAGCCCTTCAACTTGAGTAACAATGATGGACAGTCAAGGAACCCTGTGATAGCTGCCTCAGGTGATAATGTCTACATAGCCTGGGAAGATGATATCGATGGTTCATCCATACCTGACATCTTCTACACCAATAGCACCGATGGTGGTGCGACCTTTAGTGGCCCCGTCAACCTGAGCGACAATGTGGGCTCATCTAGGAATCCAGGACTTGCAATATCTGACGCTAACAACGTGTACGTTTCATGGCAAGATGACTCCCCGAACCCTGAAAACGAACAAGCCATATTTGTTAGAGCTAGTGTTGACGGAGGGCTCTCTTTCGGAGACGCCAAAGTACTATCAAGCAACCCCGAGGCATTCCTAGGAAGTCCAAGTATCGTATCACACGAATCTGATATCTATATGGTCTGGGAGAATGCTACTCAAGACGTTGAGATATTCTTCACTTCGGGGAGTGTCGGTGGCGGCGGTGCAATAAGCTTCGGAAACGTGGTCAACGTAAGCAACAACACCGGATTTTCAACATCAGCAAGACTAGCCGTCTCCGCAAGCGGAGTAATCTACGTTGCTTGGATAGACGATATTACTGGAAGCAATGATGTCTTGATGGCAAACAGTACTGATGGAGGAGCTACTTTTAGCGTTCCAATCGCGATTAGTTCTTTAGCAAGTGTGAGTTCCGGCGCTTTTCATCTCGTGCTCCTCCCAACCCATCCAGAAAACGTCTATGCTGTATGGAGCGATTCGAATCGAGGAAATGGGGACATTTTCGTGCTAGAAATTTCTAGTAATGGTCAAACTATTGGCATCCCTATATCTGTTAGTGATAATGACGGCGCATCGCAAAAGCCGGTTCTAAATGCGTTCGATCAGAACCTATACATTGCCTGGTTCGACGATTCTTTCGACAGTAGTAATGAGATCTTGTTCTCAACTATCTCTGCAGCCGAGGATGAACCGTCTTCAATTGCCATCCAATCTCCAAACAATACAAGTCCAAAATGGGGTCAATTCGTCCAAATCTCTGGCACTACCAACGGAGCAAATACGGATTCTGTCACTGTGGATTGGGGAGATGGATCATCCAACACCGATGTTCCTGTAAACGGAAGTACGTGGGGTCCGGTTAGTCATGCTTATGACGCGTTCAGCGTTGGGGACAATCAAATAGTCGCAACACTTCTAGATTCAGGAGGAGCTGAAAAAGCTATGAGCAATCCATCCAATGTGACAGTCCTCAAGCATGTAACTTCATTGACCATCGACGAGGGTTCGAATGTTGTCTTTGCAGGAGATAACATAACTCTATCAGGAACACTAACGGATGCGGATGATTCTGTAGGAATCAGTAGCGTATCGATATCATTCAATGGAACAGGATCGGGTGACCTTGATGCTACGGTAACAGTCGGAGAGGGCTCATATTCGATCGAAGGAGCTTCTCCGAATTCTTCAGGAACATTGTGGAATGTTCAAGCAATATTTTTGGGTGATTCTGCGTATGAGGCCTCAAGTAGCTCCATTGCTACATTCGATACCGCTTCCTTCACGGCCAGCGTGTTCAGTGTTCCCATAGGCAGTCCATCGGTAGTTGAACTTGTGGGCTTCAACGGCACTGTGACTTTTGACAGTACAGAAACTGAGGGAACCCTCTTTGTCTCATCCTGTGATGTCGAAGACAACCCACGGTATTTGTCACTAAACTTGTGTATGGTCATCTCTTATTCAGAGGATCTCGCTTCAGGATCTTATGCTCACTTAACTCTTTCTTATGCTGGACGGGCTATGCCAAGTGGACATACTCAAGACGAGATTGATATTTTTCATGAAGGTGACGATGGCTATATTGATATCACTGAATCACGAGATACAGATGCATTAACGGTAACTGGGCGAACATTCAGCTTCAGCAAATTTGTTGTCGCGATAGCGATTCACGACTCTCCACAAGAAGATGTTATACGGAAGCAGCTTTTTGTCGGACAAAATGATCTTATCTTTAACGAACTAGAGGTACGAACAGTCGCCTTTGATGCCTCAGAGTATTCAATCGGTTCCACTGTTACCGTTAATATCAATGACGAAACCGTGGACATAGATGAATTGTCAAATGACACAATACAGGTTACCGTTTTTTCAGATCACGACCCACTCGGCATACTCATATCTCTTAATGAAACTGGAAGTGATACTGCGCTTTTCGCAGGGACCTTTCGATTGGTTCTTGAAGCTTCGTCATCTTCGGATCGCCATCTTCATGTGGCTCCGGGCGATACCATCTCAGTCTCGTATCTATCAGCAGCAAAAGGGCCTTTTCGAATAATATTTGATAATGTAACAGAATCTGGAGCAATAGACTTGCAACGGTTTACTGTAGATCCGCGAGCAGATATCAACATCCCAGACTTTGACCCTATAGGCGATGGATATAATGTGCAACTCTTTGATGTCCAACTGGCAGATAATGCAAAGATCACGGTCACCATGTCATACGCAAACGTCGATCTCAGGAACGATGAAATCATCTCAACTGATCTCTTCCGACTCGTGCAATTTGATCCTGAGAGTCCACCATCCGGTGCCTTTGAATGGATTGATATTACATTGAATAATCCGGGCGCTGAAACCTTTGCCATTGATCCGATTCTGAAGACTGTTACAGGAGCAACCACTTTCGTCGGGAATTATACGATTGCACATGATCTGAGAGAAATCGCATCAGGCCCCGGTGGCGGTGGTGGAGGACTTCCGCGCCCCGGAACTGGAATAATTCTGCTTGATAGCGCAACAATACCGGGATCTGATAACACTGGTCATCGGGCTGGAGGTGGCGGCGGTGGCGGAAAAGCAGCTTTGAACCAGATTCCGTCTGGCAACGGCGTTGAAACATCAATAGATGTCGGTTCCGAGATCGTGAGCGTAAGATTTGACTCCCTCCAATCCAATACGGGTCAGATCAAAGTCGAACCCCAAGATATCTCACGCCTTGAAGAAAAATTCGATGAAGTCGTAGCCACACTGCCCGGTGATGAATATGGAATTGTGCACATAGACGGCGCAGAATATTCGACCACTGGAACAATCTTTGAAATAGATACGTCAAAGATAGAGTTTGAAGGCATGGTATACGTCACTTTGCAGTACGATGAGGATGAAGCAACATCATCATCAGATATGGAATCAAATGTCAGATTCTTGCACTTTGATGAGGAACTTGATCTCTGGGAAGACGCTACTATTTCCATAGACACAGAAAAGAACACAGTTACTGGGAAATTAAGCTCACTCTCTCCCGTTGTGGCTGCGGTTGTCGATGACGGGACATTTGCGGAAGTTTACTTCGAACACAATCCCTTAGGCAAAATAACAATGGCTGCATCAAACAGCGGGATTGTTAGTGCAGAGCTGAACAAGGATACGCCGATAACTGCACTGGTAAAGAACGTTCAGCGTGTAGACCAGACTTTTGCATATGTCCTACAGATAGTCGACAATAAGGGCGTCGCCCAACATATTAGCTGGCAAACAGGCACACTCTCTAGAGGAGAGAACATCGAAGCAGTTGCAAGCTGGATAGCCGAGAAAGAAGGCAATTATGCCGCTTCGATCTTTGTTTGGGACGACATGGAGAATCCTTCGATTCTTTCTGACCCAATTCACAAACAACTGGTCGTTAGCGAGTAACCAAATCTTTGTGCTCCAGCCGCCGATCGCATAAATAGGACAGCTATTGTGAATTTATTCGATGACAGGCAGAACACGCGATAACTCGGCCATACTGTCGAAAAAGATAAAGCGATTTATCTCTAGTTATGCTTCAAGTCACGCCAAGGGTTTGGTGCTAGGCTTGAGCGGCGGCCTCGATTCTTCAGTTGTGCTCAAGCTGTGCGTGATCGCTTTAGGGCCGCAGAAGGTGTTCGGTCTGGTCATGTCTAATCATATAACACCTCCACAGGATATTACAGACGCAGTCGAGCTCGCAAAATCATTGAGTGTACGATATCAGATTATTGACCTAGATCCAATAATAGAAAAGTACTCCCAGATCTTGCCAGAGAACGAGAGGGCGCGGGGAAACCTGACGGCAAGGATCAGGATGAACATCCTTTACTATTATGCCGCAATCAACAGCTATCTGGTCGCGGGAACTTCTGACAAGTCCGAAAGAAAAATAGGTTTCTTTACGAAATTCGGTGATGGCGCCGCGGACATTCTTCCTATAGGAGATCTCTACAAGACACAGGTCAGAGAGCTTGCACACTTCCTGCAGATACCTCAAGCCATAATAGAGAAAAAGAGCAGCCCCCGCCTGTGGGACAACCATCTGGCCGAAGAAGAGATCGGCATGACCTATGAAAAGATAGATCCCATACTTCAGCTGCTAGAAAAAAAGAATAAACCGCAAGAGATTGCGAGGAAGCTAAAGGTTCCATTGAGTGACGTCCGCAAGGTCAAAGAGATGGTAGAAAAGAGTGAGCACAAGCGCGACCCACCACCGATCGCAAAGATCTAGATCAACCTATTATCTCTATTACTCTGTCCTCGATCCCGTAATTGATTAACCCGGCATCAAGGACCAGCTTTACCGGGTACTTTTCCCCTACCTTTGCTGTCGAAAGAGGCACAAAGGTTGCGACAAGCTGGCTGTCCGTCGCCCTAGCGTTGAACGTGACGTCCTCGTAGGTGTACGTAGTCTGATTCCCCGAATCCGGCAGGAACTTGAACTCTATTGACTTGAAATCGGCACCGCTCACTCTTTCCTCCTCGCCGTTCTGCACATATTCTATCATGGTATCAGCGTATCGCAACTCTCCACGCAAGCCGCCAAGGTTGACGTTGTGTAGCTCCGAAGCGGCTCTAAGCTCCAGGTTGTTATTTGCGGGCAGACTCTGGATCATTTTGACGACATTGTATGAATACCGAACGTAAACCTCCTGCCCGACTCTGGCCCGGATCAGGTTGGGGTCGCTGTTGCCATCACCGCTGTCACCAGTCAGTAGCGGGTTAAAGTATAGGCCGACAATTATCAATGCCCCAAATGCCGCGGCTGCGGCCACGATGAATATCAGATACTGCCGTTCCAAAAGTACATCTCGGTCTTGCTGAATTCTACTATTAAGCTTTGGTTTGGATAGTGGCCACCATTATGGGCCGGATCGCCGGGTCGCGTTTAAATATGACAACGCGTATTACATATAATGTGACAACCATAAGCGTAAGGATATCAGAAAAAGAAAAGGCCGCTCTCAGGAAACACGGGAAGATATCCCAAGTTGTCAAAGAGGCCATCGACCTTTATCTAAGCTCAAAGGAGTCTAGGCGGGCGCTCAGGAAATTGAAAGACCTCCAAAGAAGAGAAAGTGTAAAGACATCTGCACAATATGACGTCTCACTTATTCGCGAAGACAGGCTTACAAGATGATAGTTGCGGACAGCAGTTACATCGTTCACGGGTTGTTGAAGGATGCATCATTGTTCGAACAGGAATCGATCGTGACACCCGATATCGCCCTCTATGAAGTCATGAATGCGATCTGGAAGCATGCATCTGTGTTAAGAGATGTTAAAGACGGAACGCCATATATCCAACGAATGTTTGAACTAACCTCATCCCGAGTGCTAGAGTTCCTAAGACCAAGTGAAACCATGGTGACCACAGCATACAAACTCTCTCTTCAGAAGAAATGTACCTTTTACGATGCTATCTTCGTAACTGTTGCTCTGGCACTAGGGCTTGAGCTGAAGACATTCGATGAAGCCCAACGCCGACTTATCTGAAAAAGAAAGTTCATCTAGAGAGACAGCAGATCCTCCTTTCATGGCATCAGAACTGTCCGCGCATGGGAACTAGCCCCACCATTGGGCACAAATCTCCGCACGGTACGCGCTACATGTTTTAGCCATAGAAGATTAATCCATCGTGCTTATAGGGCAATTCTGTAACCCAGATTACTATGGATAACCTGCGGCAGCTGCTAGCAGTAATTGCAGCGCTGACCCTGTTGCTTTCCGCAGTCAGTGGCACCAATCCAAATTATTTTGCAGGGTATGTTGCCTTTGCTGACGACGAAGATGAGGACGATGATGATAACAGCGGAAGCTCCAATAATGATAACGGGGAAGAAGAGCATGCAGACAATGAAGAAGAAAATGAGCAGAAAACAGTAGCAGCGTTTGGCGCAAACAGCAAGGTCGAGCTAGAGGTAGAGGACCACGTTGAAGATGACAAATCTGTCAAAGCGAATTTGAGAGTTGAGACAGAGGACGGTGACCTTGACGATGCCGAATATGCTGTCATGTTCAACTGCACAGCCCCCGATGTGGAAAAGCTGTTTGACGGCAAATTAGTAGTCGAGGATGGGGATGGAGATTTCAAGGGAGAGCTTTTGCTCATTAACGGCACCACCTACGAAGGGTGCGAAGTGGGTGTCGGCGACGAACTGACAGTTCCTCTTGCAACCTTCATGGTCAACGTAGGAACTGGTGATGAAGCTAAGGACGAGGATGAAGATGAAGAGAAAGAAAAGGATCGCGAGAATGGCCGCGGTAATGACGACGACGAGGAAAAGGACGGTGAAGAGGACGATAATGATGGCGACCGCAGATATCACGAGAGTGAAAGGAGGGTCGGACTGGAGCTTGAAGACGACGGCGTGGAACTCAAGATCAAGGTCCGGGGCCTGAACATGAGCGACGGCACCTACGATGCTGTCCTTACCTGCGACAACCCGACAACAGAGATGACCATACCGGGCGCTTTTGAAGTTGAAGATGGGGAAGGCGAGCTGGAGGCGGAAATAGCTCTGGCTAACGGCACATACAACGGATGCGAACTGGCTGTTGGCGACGATGTGCTGGCGTCATTCAAGTCCTTCACTATTTCTGAGGAGAACGAAGATGACGAGGTGAGCGACAAACGCAAGGAGAAAAGAAAGGACATCGTTTCACGTTTCGACGGCAACGAGATCCACAAGAGGCGCATGAACGCCAATCCGGCGAGTCCTGGCGATTATGATCCAGGATGGAACTATACCCTGATGGCGAACGGGACTGCGGAGCACAGCGCGATTGACGATGATGCTACTGCGAATGTCACCATCGACATGGCGGTATGGAAGTCGAACAGGGCTCTGGTACTCTTTAGCGTTCTTAATGGAACGGTCGCAGTCGGAGCAGAAGAGTACGAAGTAGAGCTGGGCTATTCGCTGTATTCGGTGAACCACAACGTTATGAGGCTGTTTGCATTTGTCAGCGATGATTCTGGAGGAATCTACAAGCTAAAGCTACGAGGTCATGCGGTTGAAGATTCCGAGTTCCCGGACAGCGCAGGCGAGTCTATAGAAATGATATTCGAAGGCAACAGCGGCCCAGGACGAAATTCTCTGAATCACGAATGGGAACTGATGCTGGAAGGAACCATAGAGGCCAGCTAGGCGCAGACTGCTGCCATGGCGGCAGTCATCTTTTCCTTTTTCCTACAACGTGAATTATCGGCTCAGATTCTATTTGCGCAGCAAAATGAAAATACTACCGTACAAACGATCATCCGTGCCTTGCAGGAATATCTGCATTGATTACAAGGCCACAAGGCAGGAGCACGGCAGCTATTATGGCAACGGCTACAAGCGCTGCAACGAATGCGAGCTGTTCCTGAAATGGGCTGGGGCAAAGTGCCCCTGCTGCTTGCTTGGAAACGAGCTGGTGTATACAATTCAAGGAGCAAAGCAAATTTCAGATATCCAGGAAGGCGAATATGTACTGGACAAGGATGAAAATACACCAAGGTTCTTGGAAAATTTCGACATGGCTACAGAGGTTATGTCTATAGAGTGAAAGTATCTGGACACAGATCAGTATCGATGACTGAAGAACACCCCGTGTTCTTTCTGCGCTCTAGAGATGCGGATTTACAACGGTCGAGATTGATCCACCTGCACCAGGCGAGAGACCTCAAGATCTCAGATGAGCTTATCTTCCCCCTGCTGCGCGTTACAGACGCGAAAAGCAATTGGATCATCGAGCGAAAATACAAAAAATTCCACGAAAAGAGCAAGTATAAACGGATTCGGGATCTTAATGATAACTTTGAGGCCTCATTCGGATCGAGGATAACACACTTGGAATACATACCTATAACTGCAGAACTTTGCCGTCTCTGGGGATATTACCTCGCTGAAGCTTCGTGCAAAAACAGAGAAACTTACTTCTATTTTGATAGAGATGAAACAGAATACATTGAAGACGTTCGGAATATATTGACAGGAATAGGTATGAAGTACACAAGCGTCGTCCAGGACAAAAGGAGTAGAACTAAGAAAGTCGCGGTTTCTTCAGCTGCTCTGGCGAGAGCCTTCGTCAGGGACTTTGGCAAATTAGCTGGAGGGAAACATCTACCAGCTTGGATATATTCACTGCCCGCAACATTCTCCAGAGAATTAATCCTAGGCTGGGTTCGAGGAGATGGCAACAAATATTACAAAAACGGAATAAGCCAAGGGTACTATGTTTCTACCATATCAAGAGCATTGGCCTATGATTTCAGAATACTACTGGCTAACTTGGGATACCTAGTACCCATTAACGAGAATAACAAAGTGGTTGGGAATAGAAAAACAACGTACAGATTATTTCTATCAAAAAGGTTCGCCAACAAAATGTTCGGTGATAGTGATTGTGAGTGTCCGGAAGTAAAACAAAGATATTCTGTCTACGACCATTTCATGACAACGCCAATCGTGAGCATCGAGAAGATCCCGTATGATGGTGAAGTACACAATTTGGCAACGGACTCCCAAACTTACATGACATCTGCTTTCTTGGTGCATAACTGCAAACAAGTGCTCAGGACAAAGCCGCACAATACAAAGCTCAAGGCGCGCATGCGGCGCTAGCTTATTTTCCGTACCTTCTGACCCTGTGCTGGTAGGTCCTGATTGCCCTCATGAGGTCTATCTTGCGGAACTCGGGCCAAAAGACATCCATGAACATTAGCTCGCTGTACGCGCTCTGCCAGATAAGAAACCCGGACAGCCTCTTCTCCCCGGACGTCCTGAGTATAAGGTCAGGAGACGGCTGCGGGAGGTGCGACGTGTAGAGCTGGGACTCGATCGTCTTTTCGTCTATTTCATCGACCTGTATCTGCCCCTGCTTTGCCATCTGTGCTATCTTTCTCACCGCGTCAATGAGCTCCTTCTGGCCGCCGTAAGCGATTGCGATGTTCAGGAACATCGTGTCGTATTCGGCGGTGGACTCTTCCAGCTTTGTCAGGATCTCCTGCAACTTGGCAGGAAGGAGCTTTGCGTCGCCAATCGCCTTTATCTTCATCTTGCGCTTGTGGATCCTTTCATCGTTCAGTAGCCTCTCGAGCTTCACCTCAAGCAGGCCATAAATTTTTTCCAGCTCTTGATCCTTTCTGTCAAGGTTTTCCGTGGACAGAACGTACAGCGTCGTTATCTTGATCCCGATGTCATGTATCCAGTTGAGCAGCTCCTCGGCCTTGTCCGCCCCGTGGGTGTGACCGATGCCAACATCAAAGAGGTTGAACTTTGCCCACCTCCTGTTGCCGTCAAGCACTATAGCGACGTGGCTGGGGAGTGGCTGCTTTACGATTTCGGACTCCAAATGCCTTTCATAAAGCGAATATATTCTGCTCAGCTGGAGGAAGGTTTCCATCAGAGCCTTGCCTCCCCTGTCTATGTTTGTCTGGAGCCCCATTAACTATCAGCTGGATATTACGCGAGAGCTATCGCAGTTTCCATATATTTACAGTATGTCGTGAGTGGCATATACATCAAGTCAGAAGGTCAGGAAGACCTGCTCTACTGGCTCTCTTACGCCCATTGCCCTGACGGATTTTTCAAATTCCCTCTTGCCATCCGACACCAAGATTTGCAGCCTGCCCGTCCCGCTCTTTTTGTTCATTCTGTAGAATGAGAGCAGTTTCTTCACGTCTTTTGCCACGATCTGCGCGGGGTCAACGAACCTGACAGTGGGCAAGAGCGCGTTGAGGTATTTTTTTACAAAGGGAAGGTGCGTGCTTGAAAGGGTTATCACGTCCATTTTTTCATCCACACTGTCACCGAGCACTCTCGAAATAACGTCATACGTCCGCCGCTCATTTTCGAGGTGGACTCCCTGTTCTATCAGCTCGATTATCGGCGAGGCATTGAATTTCGTGACGAGGATGTGCTGCGGGACCTCGCGCCTTATCTGGTTCTCAAGCTCCCTACTCCTTATGGTGCCTTCAGTAGCCATTATGCCGATGTGCTTTCTTCTCGTCAGCCGCGCCGCCTCCTTTAGCGGCGGCCTCACGCCTATCAGCGGGATGTCGGCTACTATTTTTCTGACCTCGTCGAGTACCTGGACCGTGGGGGTGTTGGAGGCCACGACCACCACCTTTGGCTTGTATCGCTTCAGGTAGTTGATGGTGCTGGAAATTATCTCACGCAGCTCGCCGTGGGACTTGGTCCCATATGGAAAATGCGCCCTGTCTGCAAAGTAGAGAAGGTCCTCATAGGGCACCTCTCTTCGCAACTCCCTTATTATAGAGAGGGAGCCGATGCCGGAATCAAATATCGCAACAGGATTACTTGTCAATCGCTGTTATCACGAAATGAAGTAAAATAAATGTACAGGTTGTTGAATTTTGTTCAATATTATGACCCCCAAGTTAACAGAAATCGAAGTGCAACGTTTAAGGGAGGCGTCCTCCGGGCTGCTCTGAGAAGTGAGCATAAAAGCAGTCGTAATAGTGGCTATTGGCATTGCCCTTGTAGCCGCGCTGGTCCGCTTTCTCGCGTAACCATTCGACGATAGTGGAAGACACTTGCAAAACTGTTGATTGTAAAGTGCAAGCGGATTACACAACAAGTCTTTTTAATGATGCAAGTCATTGTTGCGCGACTTGGAAAAGAGCGAACGCGCAAGGTACCGCCATCCCGAGTACAGCGACAAGCAGATAGATGGACTCATGCGGTATTTCAGGTTTGAGACCTACATCGAGCTCTTGGATTTCATGAAAAAGTACAAGAACGAGAAAATAAACCAATTGCTACTCGATCAATCTCACTAGATCTTAATACCCAGCTCATCGGAAGAAGAAATAGTTGAGCATTATGAGCACAAAGTTAAGCTCACCGTCAAAATAATCCTGCTCGCTTTTTCTTGCCATGTCATTACTTGGGCAGATAAACCTAGTCCACAATGTCGGGCGCATCAGGAGCATAGCTTCTGCTCCTCAATTTGTCAAGGGTCACACATACGACTACCTTTACCAGAGATTCGAAAGGCCTCACCACGCTCTTGGCAACAGGTACCGCAACCCTCTCGCACAAGCATACGACATTGTCCGCAGCTACTGCATTGGCGCCTGCCGGCGGGTGTTCAGCCCTCTTGGCCGGATCGAAATCTCGATCAGAATGAGGCCGCAGTAGCTTCTCTGATCAGCCAAGCTTTATACAAAATGACGTCCTAACCCGCAACTAATGCCGGACCCGGGTACAAGTTTTTTTCGCAGGTACAGAAATGCAATCCTGTTTAACAGGAACCTGATAATATCGGGGGCTGCGGGTTTTCTGGCCAGCGCCTATGCCTCGCACCTGTTCTCACTTTACAACGATAGCGATCTTGCAAACTCTGTTGTCGCCCTCGCAACTGAATACGCGGTTTACCTCCCACTTTTCGCGCTTCTCTTCTATGTCGATAACAGGCACAGGTACGTTGACCCGCAAACTGGCAGGAAAAACCACGTGCAGATCCGGCAGGATGTAAAGAAGCTGTTTGCCGCGTTCTCTGTTTCAGAGGTGGTATTTTCCATAGCCAGGGTTCTGTCGCAGTACGGCTTGCTCCAGGCAAGGCTTGAGCCATATGAAGCGTCGATGACAAGCTCGGTCATTGCGTGGGCAATTTTCTTTGTGTCGATAAACCTGATGGCAAGGCTGGTAAGGCTATTTCAGAAGGCATAGCTAAGGAGGATCTAGCGGCAAGACTATTTAGTCGGATTCTGGTATCCAACATCCATGACCTTTGAGTTGGGCAAGAAGGAAAGCTCGCAGGCGCATTTCACCACCAACATCACGGACAAGGACGAGATCGAGGAGATAATGAAAATATCCCCTAGGCTGGAGCAGGGCGAAGTGGTCGTCGTTACCGCCAAGCAGTCCAGGATGAAGCCCGGCGGCTCGAAAGTGTCCCCCGATAGCATTTTTGTGACTGACAGGCATCTGATTATCAGGAACCCGTCAATGATGGGAATGCGCGAGAAGGTCTGGATCATCGACTACGACAAGATTTCCTCAATCGACTTGGAAAAGGGCGTCTTCTCTTCAACGCTCAAGATATTCGCTTCGGGCTACCACGGCGACATTGACGCGATAGACAAGACAAAGGCCGAGCAGATAATCACATACGCCAAGACCAAGATGGCAGAAGCCAAGAAATCCGTCGCGCAGACCGAAAAGTCCGCCTCTATTGCCGACGAGCTCGGCAAGCTGGCAAAGCTGAAGGAACAGGGCGCCATCTCTGAGCAAGAGTTCCAGCAGATGAAGCAGGAACTGATGAAAAAGACGGGCTGAAATCAGCCTACAGGTTTTTCCTTACCTGGTCCACGAGAGTGCCCGGCCTGATCTCGCCAGGCTTTGTGAATTCCACAGAGTCGACGGTCGCATATTCCGCAAGCACGTCAAACTTTTGCGCCTTTGTCAGGTCGTGCCATCCAAACTTTACATAGGTAGCACCGCCGTAGCTCGCCTTGAACTTGCGCAGGCTGTCAAGGCTTGAAAAGGACCGGTACAGCGCGTAGTTGATCTGGTCCGCCCTTATCTCGACCGGATGGGCGACGAATTCATACTTTGCAGCATGCTCGATAAATACTGCGTGAAAAGCAGGGATCTTTTGGGTCTGGCTCTCGGCGACTTTGGTCCATGCCCGCTCGGCATTGAGCCGGATGTCAAAGATGGGCGCGATGACATGCTGTCTTTCATCGCCAAAGTAGCCTATCCCCAAAAATTCGGAGAACCTGATTATGGGAGCGGCCTGCATCTGGCTATCAATTCCATTGTCGATATATCTTTGTTGGCAGCAGTCGTTATATCTCCCGAAGGTGGATAGCTGGGTAATGTTCAGCCGAATAGGGGCCGTCATACTCCTTGTATCGGACATCAAAAAGTCCGCCAAATTCTA